>JAHCAY010000001.1:300493-600986 GCA_019634575.1 Candidatus Didemnitutus sp. | reverse complement strand
TGGATTCAGGCGGAGGGTCTGCGTTTCATTCTCGAGGCGAACCGCCGCCGTCAGCCGCGGAACAGCGGCAGCATCATCTGGCAGCTCAATGAGCCGTGGCCGAATATTTCCTGCACCAGCCTCGTCGACTACTACGGAGGGAAGAAGATGGCGTATTACTGGGCGCGCAAGGCCTTCGCGCCATTGCATGCTTCGCTCGACTATCGGCGGTTGAGCTACGGTGTCGGCGAGGAATTCGTCGCTGCGGTGCATCTGCACAACTCCGGCGGAGCGTGCGACGTGGAATTGTGCGTGGAGTTGCTGACGTTCGGCGGTGTGGTGCTGGCACAGCGAAACTGGCGTGTGCCGGCGCCGGAAAACGCTTCCGCCATGGTGGATCGTTTCGCGTTGAGGATCGCGTCCGAGTGCACCGAGTTGTTCTTCGTGCGGCTGCGGTGGAATAAGGCGGCCGCCCCCACGCTGGAGAACGTCTACCTCTTCTCAACCAGCACGCGTGAGCCTTACGCTTCCGCGCTACGTGCGACGGCGCGGGGATTGGTTTATCGTCGCGAGGGCGAAATCCGCGCGGAAGCGAGCGGCGCCTATGCCTGCGACTATGCGATCAGCAATCGCGGCACCGAAGCGGCGCTGTTTGTGCGTGCGGAGGAGACGACCGGCGGCTGGTGGGTGGAGGCGGATTGGGGTTTCGAGCCGCTGTTCCCCGGTGAAGAGCGCCGCGTGCGGGTGCGCTGCTGGCCGAAGTCCGCCGGCGGCTTCCTCGAGGTCGAGCGTCCGTGCGCGGACGGAACGCCTGTCATTACTTTCCGTGCCGGACCGACGTCCGGCTCAACTACCGCCAATTTTGCAGCCGTCACATGAGCGAGCATCCTTTCATTCTGGGAGCACAGTATTACCGCGCACCGACACCGGACGAAAATTGCTGGGCCGACGATTTGCGCGCGATGCGCGAGCTCGGGCTGAACAGCGTGAAATTCTGGGTGCAGTGGCGCTGGTCGCATCGGCAGGAGGAGAGCTTCTATTTTGCCGATCTGGATCGGTTGATGGATCTCGCGGCGCGCGAGCGACTGGCGGTGCATCTCAACGTGATCTTCGACGTCGCGCCGCATTGGCTCTACACGAAGTTTCCCGACGCGAAGCAGATCACGGCGCAAGGTCGCGTGATCGAGCCGCGCGTGGCGGCGCATCGCCAGATCGGCGGCGCGCCCGGCCCGTGCTACAACCATCCCGGCGCGCGGCGCGAGCGTTACCGCTTCCTGGCGGCGGCGGTCGCGCATTTCGACGCGCATCCGGCACTCGCGATGTGGGACGTGTGGAACGAGCCGGAGCTCTGCTATCCCGTGCGCCAGCCGGAGGTCTATCAAGACGGCAGCAATCTCGTGTGCTACTGCCCGCATTGCGCGGAGCAGTTCAACCGCTGGCTCGAGCGAAAATACACGACGGTCGAACGGCTCAATGCGGTTTGGGGGCGCTGCTACGGCGCATGGTCCGAAGTCGAGCTGCCGCGGAACGGCGACGGCATCGCGGACTTCGTGGACTGGCGGGAGTTTCAACAGGATTCCCTCACCGCGGAGGCGGAGTGGCGTCTGGCGTGCGTGCGCGCCAGCGACACCCGGGCACGTCCCGCCTACTTGCACGTCGTGCCGAACACGATGCGGGTTTTCAATTCGATCACCGGCCCCGACGACTCGGCGATCCTGCGCCAGTCGTCCTACTACGCCTCGACGGCGAGCGCCGAGCCGATGCAGCTCGTGCAATGTCTCTCCGCCGCGGGGGGGCGACCGATGTATAACGTCGAGAGCCATCTCAACTGCGGGATGATGAACATGCATCAACCGGTGAACCGCCTGCCCGAGCTGCTCGCCGACTGGCTCCCGCAGATCGGCGCGGGGTTTCGCGGCTTCATGTTCTGGCAATACCGCCCCGAATCGCTTGGCCGCGAGGCGCCGGCGTGGGGCTTGGTGAATCCCGATGGCACGCCGCGACCGGTCACGGAGGCGATGCGCGCGTTCGTCGCGAAAATCACGCCGCATCTCGGCGGGTTGATGCGGAGCCGAGCAGACGCGCCGGCGGTGGGCATCTGGAAGAGTCGCAAAAACGAGTTCTTCCATTTCGCGCAGCATCAGAAGCTCGAAGCGCTGCGCACCAGCGTCGAGAGTTACGTGAACACGCTTTATACGGCCAACATCCCGGTGCGTTTCATCGATCAGGCGGCGCTGGAGCACGGCGCGTTGGACGGCGTGAAGCTGCTCATTTTGCCCAGCTGCTACTATCTCACGGCGGGCGAAATCGCCTCGCTCGATCGCTGGGTGGGCGCTGGGGGTGTCGTGCTGGTGGAAGCGCATCTCGCCGGCTACAATGCCGCGACCGGCCGGCACGAAACGACACTGCCGGGCGGCGGCCTCGCCGAGAGCTGGGGATTGCGGGAGAGCGAGACGACCTCGGCCTATCACCTCGATACGAGCGAGGGAGACTACGAATTGACGGCGTTGTCCGACGATGTCCGCAAGGCGCTCGTGATGCGCGGCCCGAAGGGCGGCAAGAGCTTTCCGATTTCGCTGCGCGGCGAGGCCGGCGTCGTGTGGGGAGCGGAACGCTTCGCAGTGCTCGACGGCGGAGAACTCGAGACGATCGGCGTGTTTGGCACGCAGCCGTGCCTCGTTACCAAGCAGGTGGGGGCCGGCACAGTCTTCTACGCCGGCACCAATCTCGGGGAAGGAAGCGCGACCGACAGTGCGGGCTTCCGCGCGATCCTGCGCCGTGCGACCGAGTGCGCCGGCGTGCGTCCGACCCTTGAGCCCGCTTGGTCCGATGCCGGCGTGCGCATCGACGCGCTAGGCGAGCAGGGAGAGCTGCGTTATCTCGTGATCGCCAATCTGCGCGAAAAGCCCGCGAAGGTGAGCTGGACGCAGCCGCGGCGTTGGCGCGGCGTCTTCACCGGCTTCGTTTTGGATGTGGCCGCGCAGATCGAGTTTCCCGCGCGCTTGGTCGATCTGTTCGTTCCGCTGAACGATTGAGCGGTGCGCCAAGCGGAGCGGTTCGTCCGCCGAAATCGGCAAATGAAGTTCCGAGGCGGACATTCCCGAATCGTGCCGTGCACGTTAGAGTCACGGCGTCGCTTGGCAGCACGATCAAGTCGTGTGCCGAGGATATCTTCAACCCCGCTAACCCCATGAAACTGATACCCCGTCAGCTGCTCCGCAGCTTGGCGCTCGCGGCTGCGTTCTGCATGCCGGCGATCCAAGCGCTCGCCACGATCTACTACGTCGATGCTGCCGCCGGCAACGACTCGAATAACGGCACTTCCTCGACGACGCCTTGGCAAACGCTGACCAAGGTCAGCGCCACGACCTTCAGCGCCGGCGATCAGATTCTCCTGAAACGTGGCGCGACGTGGAACGGTCAGCTCTACCCGAAAGGCTCGGGCACGTCCGCGGCGTGGATCACGCTCGGCGCCTATGGCACCGGCAACGCACCGGTGATCAACGGCGGCAGCCTCGCGTCCGGCGCGGCGGTTTATCTCAAGGACCAAAGCTATTGGGTGATCCAGAATCTCGAGGTCACGAACGATTCGGGCACCGACAACTCCGGCACCGCGACCACCGGCGGCGTCGCGCGCTACGGCATCCTCGTCGAGGCGACGTCGGTCCAGAACGGCATCAAGATCCAATACAACTCCGTTCACCATGTGAACGGCTCGTTCAACAATTCGCAGATGGACCCTCACATCAACGGCGGTATCTCGGTCCATTCGATCGGCTCCTCCGGCAAGTTCAATGGCGTCACCATTCTCGACAACACCGTGGATCGTTGCGGCCGAGTCGGCATCGTCGCGTGGCACGAGAAATACTACAATTTCTGGATGACCACCATTGACCGCACTAAGATGAGCACCGGTCTCCTTGTGCAGGGTAACGTCGTCTCGAACTCGGACGGCGATGGCATTCTCGTCTTCGGCTACGTCGGCTCCGTGATCGAATACAACGTCAGCAAAGGCGCGGGTCTGAAATCCATCTCCGGATTCAATATGAACGCCTCCGCCGGCATCTGGCCGACGCGCTCCGCCGACACGGTCATGCAGTTCAACGAGTCCAGCGGCTGCCGCACGAACGAGATCGACGGCCAAGGCTTCGACGTCGACCTGCTCAGCGACAACACGCTCGTCCAATACAACTACAGCCACAACAACGAGGGCGGCTTCCTCCTGCTCATGGGCGGCTACAACTCGAACGTCACCGTCCGCTACAATCTCAGCGTCAACGACGGCCCGCAGAAGGGCATTTTCACGCTGTCGTGGGGCACCCCGACGGGCCTGAAGATCTACAACAACACGATCTACATCGGCTCCGGCATCGGTGCGGTTCGCCCGATCTACACCGACGGCGACGCGAGCACGAACAACTACGAATTCACCAATAACATCGTCTACAATCTCGGCTCAGGCGAGTGGGAGCTGCCGACGGTCAACGGCGTCAAATACGGCACGTTCGACTACAATCTCTTCTACGGGAACCATCCGACCTCCGAGCCCGCCGACGCACACAAGCTCACAAGCAATCCGCAGCTCGTTTCGCCCGGCACGAGTGGCGACGGCTACACCGCCACGCTCGGCTACCAGCTGCAATCGACGTCGCCCGCGATCAACGCCGGCACAGCAATCGCGAACAACGGAGGCCTCGATTTCTGGGGCAACACCGTCTATCCCGCGTCCGCCCCGAACCGCGGTGCGCACAACGGCTACGCCACCAATCTCGGCTATACCGACCTCTGCGCCGACTTCACCAAAGTCGTTTCCCGCACGAGCAACACCGCCGTGGATACCACGTCGCCGGCGAACTTCGCCGGCGATGCCGCGCGCTTCAAGCGCACGACCACCGCCACCGGCTCGTTCGCCTACAACGTGACCGGCTGCAAGCGCTTCAACGCGACGATCTACAAGTTCTCCACCGACGATCTCACGAAGGTGAAGTTCTACAGCTCGCCCAACGGCACGACGTGGACGCTCGTGGCCACCACCAACACCACTCCGGTGGCGCAGCCCAACGCGTGGTATTCCACGACCTTCACGCCCACGGCGGATTTGCCGACCGGCACGATCTATCTCAAGGCGGAGTTCACCGCCACCGCCGTCGCCTACTCGCCGCAACTCGGCCAGATCAGCGTCACGCCGAACTGAGGCTGCTACGCCTCATTGGGATGTCGAACCCCCGCGCACACCGCGGGGTTCTTTTTTTGATCAAGTCGCCTCGCTGGGGTGGAGATGCCGGGCTTCCCGCCCCGTGTCGCGAGCTCAGCGTGGGCGCGCGGCGAAAAGCGCCGAAAGCGCGTTCGGGGACAGGCCGTGCACGCTCTTGAAGCATCGCGAGAAATGATACGGATCGTCGAAGCCGACACGCGCGGCGGCCTCCTTCACCAAGCCGCCTTCCTCGAGCAGGATTCCAGCCGCGATCGTCATCTTGCGGCGCGTGAGTTCCTGGTAAGGACTCGTTCCCTGAAAGCGCCGGAACAGGCGACAAATGCTCGAGGGGTCGAGGTGAACAAGGGCGGCCAGCTCCTCGAGCGTCTGCAAGGACGCGGCGCGCTCCTCGATCAGGTTTTTGCAGCGGATGAAGTTCGCGCGGGCGCGGTCGTCGTCGGGGCGCGGCCGGTCCGCCGGCGCGGCCTCGCAGCGGAGCAGGAATAGCTCGAGCAGCTTCACGCAGATCGCGGTGGTGTGCGAATGATGGCGCTGGCCTTCCCGGATCAGATCCTCGGCCACCACGATCGCCTCGGCTGGCAGCGCGATGTGCCGCACCGTGCCGGGCGTGAGGTGCGCCGCGGCGAGCCGTGCGCGAACCTGCGTGCCGGCGAGGGCGAAGAAGAATTTGTCGAGCGGGTCGCCCGGATCGGTTTTCAGCCAGCAAGCCTGGTCGCTCGCGCAGCTGAAGACGGCGCCGGGGCCGACGCGATGCTTGCGTCCGCCACCCAGACGGACGACGCCGCTGCCGCGCACGATGAGTTCGACGACGTGAAACGGATAGCTCTCGCGGTCGACGAGGTAGTCCGGGCTGCAACGCTCCCGGCCGGCCAAGGCGATGGTCCACGCTGCGCCCCGTTTCGGCGCGAGGTCGGGGAAAATGTAGCGTGAACCGGCGACGTGCGAGGCCAGCAGGCGGTCGAGAACCGCGGGCGAGGGGGGCGAGCGGTGCGGCGGATGGCGGTCGGGCATGCGGTCGAGAATGTCCATCGTCGAGTCAGAATTGTCCATTCAAAGCCGCTAGAGCGCCGGCTATGATATCCATCTCCATTCTCCCCATGAAAAAATCCTCGTCGAAGACCGTCCTGCTCGTCGCGAACGGCGACCTGCGTCAATCCGCGAACGAAAAGTGCTGGCCCGCGCAAGCGGCCATGGAAGCGCAGCTCGCCGCTGCGTTGAAGCGTTTCGGTTACAAGCTGGAGCGAGCGCATCCGTATGATGCGGCGCGCAAGCACGGTTTCATTGGCTCGCAGAAGGAAGGTCTGGCGGTGTTTGCCCAGATCGACCCGCAGAAGCCGCTGATCGTCGCCGAGTCCGTCTGGCAGTATTCGCATCATCTCCTGCCAGGACTCGTCTCGCATCGCGGACCGATTCTCACCGTGGCGAACTGGTCGGGCACGTGGCCGGGCCTGGTCGGCATGCTCAACTTGAACGGCTCGCTGACGAAGGCGGGCGTCGCCTACTCGACGTTGTGGAGCGAGAACTTCGATGACGCCAAGTTCCTCAGTGGTCTCGAGCGCTGGCTGAAGACCGGCAAGGTCGCGCATCGCACGAATCATGTGCGCTCCCTCGCACGCTGCCGCGTGCCGGCCCGGGCGCGGCAGCTCGCCCGCGGACTCGCGCAGGAGCTGCGGACGAAAAAGAGCATCATGGGCGTGTTCGATGAGGGTTGCATGGGCATGTTCAACGCCATCATCCCGGACGAGCTCCTGTTTCCGACCGGCGTCTTCAAGGAGCGCCTGTCGCAGTCCGCGCTCTACTACGGCGCCACGCAGGTTTCGGACAAGGAGGCGCAGGAGGTTTTCGATTGGTATGTGAAGCGCGGCTTGAAGTTTCACTTCGGCCCGGACGAGGAGACCGATCTCACGCGCCGGCAGGTGCTCTGGCAGTGCAAGACCTACATCGCCGCCGTGCGCATCGCCGACGAGTTCGGCTGCGACACGATCGGCATCCAATACCAGCAGGGACTGAAGGACCTGTTGCCGGCCTCCGACCTCGTCGAAGGCACCTTGAACAACGCCGACCGCCCGCCGGTGCGTCGTGCCGACGGCAGCATCATCCGCGACGGCGAGCCGATTCCGCATTTCAACGAAGTCGACGAATGCGCCGGCCTCGACGGATTGCTGACCTATCGCGTGCACCGCGCGCTCGGCCAGCCGGTCGAGAACACGTTGCACGATCTGCGCTGGGGCGACTTCGACCGCTCCGGCACCACCGACGAATACGTCTGGGTGTTTCTCATCTCCGGCAGCGCTCCGCCCGCGCATCACGTCGGCGGCTGGGCGGGCAGCGATTCGCATCGCCAGCCGGCGATGTATTTCCGCCTCGGCGGCGGCACGCTGCGTGGCGTCGCGAAGCCGGGCGAGATTGTCTGGAGCCGTTTCTTCATCGAGAAAGGCAAACTCAAGCTGGACCTCGGCCGCGCGAAGGTCATCGCGTTGCCCGAGGCGGAGACCGAGCGCCGCTGGAAGGAAACCACCTATCAATGGCCGATCATGCACGCGGTCACCTACGGCATCGATCGCGATCGCATGATGGCGCGCCACAAGGCCAACCACATTCAAGTCGCCTACGCCGACTCCGCCGCCGCCGCCGATCTCGCGCTCTATACGAAGGCGGCGCTCGCTGCCGATCTCGGCGTCGAGGTCTCGCTCTGCGGCACGAAAGCCGACGGTTCCGCGTTCTGACCATGAGCCTCTCCACGCTGCTCGGTCTTTCCCGGGAACTCGGCGCTCCCGAGCGACAGCTCGCCATCCTCGGCGAGGGCAATACTTCGTGCCGGCTCGAGAGCGGAGATTTTCTGGTGAAGGCCAGCGGCAGCACGCTGGCCACGCTCGCGGAGGCAGACGTCACGACGTGCGATGCCGCGCCGCTCGTGGCGTTGCTCGACGACACCTCGGCCGGTGATGCGGAAGTCGAAACGGTCTTGCTGCGCTCGCGGCGGCAGCCACAGGGCAAAAAGCCGTCGGTCGAGGCGGTTTTCCACGCGTGGCTGCTCAGTTTGCCGGGCGTGAACTTCGTCGGGCACACGCATCCGATCGCGGTGAACGGCGTGCTGTGTTCCGAGCATGCGCGTGCATTCGCGGCGAACCGCCTCTTCCCGGACGAGATTGTGTGCTGCGGGACAGCGAGCGTCTTCGTGCCCTACACGGATCCGGGGCTCGCGCTCGCGCGGGCGATCCGGTGCGAGACGCTCGCGTTTCGGGAAAAACACGGGCAGCTGCCGCGCGTCATTCTGCTCGAAAACCACGGCCTCATCGCCATCGGGCCGACTGCGGCAGCCGTCCAAGCCGCGACGCTCATGGCGGAGAAAGCGGCGCGCATCCTCATCGGTGCCGCCAGCATCGGTGCGGTAAAGTATCTTTCGCCCGAGCAGGTCGCGCGCATAGCAGGTCGCGCCGACGAGCACCACCGGAGGAAGGTGCTCGGGATTTGAGTCCGGCCTTCGCGTTCGGATAGGCCCAAGACCGCGCCGCCAAAAGCATCGAACCGTCAAGCGGCGCCGAGCTCGCGATGCGCGGAAGGGTGGGGCATTACTCGCTTGCATCGGCCGCGCGCAGTGCGCGTTCCGTCCGTTTGTCCGACTTTCTCCAATTATGAACTCCAGCTGGCTGCATCCTCGGGAACAACTCGTAGCGACGATGGCGCGCATCTATCGCCTGCGCATGACGACCACTTCGGGAGGCAATCTCTCGATCCGCGACGAAGATGGCAGCATCTGGATCACGCCGTCGCGGGTCGACAAGGGCAACCTGACTCCGGGCGACATCGTGCGCGTGCGCCCGGACGGCACCGTCGAAGGTCTCCATCCGCCGTCATCGGAGTTGCCGTTTCATGCCGAAATCTACCGCCGCCGTCCGGACCTGAAGGCGATCGTGCATGCGCATCCCGGCGCGCTCGTGGCGTTTTCCATCTGCCGTGAGCTGCCGGACACGCGCGTGCAGACGCACGTTTTCGACGTGTGCGGAAAAATCGTGTTCGCGCCCTACGCGTGCCCGGGCACGCAACAGCTCGGCGACAACATCGCGGCGGCGTTCGCGACCGGCGCGGCGTCCGTCCTGCTCGAAAACCACGGCGTCGTGGTCGGTGGCTCCGATTTGCAGGACGCCTTTCAGCGCTTCGAGACGCTGGAATTCCTCGCGCAAACGCTCGTGCGCGCCAGCGGCCTCGGGCCGCGATTGGTCGCCCCGGCATCGGCGCTCGGTCGCGATACGGTTCCGGAACTCGCGGCGCTCCCGCCGCACGTGCCGGGCACGACCGAATTGCAGTTGCGCGGAGACATCTGTCGCTATGTCCAGCGCGCCTACGCGCAGCGTCTGCTGATCAGCACGGCGGGCGCGTTCTCGGCCCGCGTGCAAGGCGATGCCTTCGTCATTACGCCGCGCCGGCGTGATCGCCTCGAGTTGGAGGCGCCCGGCTTGGTGCGCGTCGAGAACGGCGCCGCCACGGCCGGCCAAACGCCGAGCCGCGCAGTGCGGCTCCACGCGGAAATCTACGCGCGGCACCCGAAAGTCGGAGCGATCATCAATGCGCAACCGATCCACGCGTCGGCGTTCTGCCTGACCGATGCGCCGTTGAATCCGAATACGATCCCCGAAAGCGCGGTCGTGTTGCGACAGGTTTTGCGGCTGCCGTTTCTTCGTTTGGTGGAGGACGCTGCGGAAATCGCGGGCCGGATTTCGCTCGAGGAGGCCCCCGCCGTGCTCATCACCAACGAGGGAGTGCTCGTGGTCGGACGGACCTTGCTCGAGGCGTTCGATCGGTTGGAGGTGCTCGAAGCCACCGCCGAGGCCTTGCTGCTCGCGCGGCCCATCGGCCGGCTCGTGCCGATGCCGGAGAGCGCGATCGAGGAGCTGCGGCGGGTTTTCGGCTGATTTCGCCGTCCGGCCGCGAGCGACTCGCGGCGTGCCGGGAGGCAAAAGTGCCGCCCGGCGACGTGTTTAGGCGCAGGTTCTTGCGGAATTTCCGCGGTGACCGTCGCCGGCCGGAGATTTCCTTTGACACCCCCCGACGCGACTCTCTTCTTCTATCGCTTTTATGAAAGTCGTTTCCTCCATCAAATCCGCCAAGACGCGTCACCCGGACTGCCAAGTCGTCCGCCGCAAGGGCCGCATCTACGTCATCAACAAGACCGACCCGCGCTACAAGGCGCGCCAGGGCTGATTAACCTGAATTTCCTGCCATGAAAGCCCAAGGCCATCCCGCTTTGAACAACGTTTGCTTCCTCGATATCGGCACGGGCAAGCGTTTCCTCACCAAGTCCACGATGAAGTCCGCCCGCACCGAGAAGATCGACGGCGAGGACTACTTCGTCATCGTCCGCGACGTCACGATGGACTCGCATCCCGCCTACACCGGCGAGAAGCGCCTCGTCGACACCGCCGGCCGCGTCGAGAAGTTCACCTCGAAGTTCAAGCGCGGCGCCGCGAAGAAATAAGCGCGCGCGAAGCGACTTTCCCGCAGCCCTCCCGTCGTGGAGGGCTTTTTCTTTGGCCGGATTCGGGCGGCATGGGACACGGAAAAGAGTGGGCGCGGCGCGCGCCGGGTGTTTTGGTCGGCGCGTGTCCGACGTGAAACTCCTCTGCTTCGACTGCGATTCCACGCTCAGCGCCATCGAAGGCGTGGATGAATTCGCCCGCCTGCGCGGCGAGGAATGCTTTCGCCAGAGCGAGCGGATGACGCGCGACGCGATGGAAGGCCGCATCCCGCTCGAGCAGATTTTCGGCCAGCGCCTCGAACTGATCCGCCCGGCGCAATCCGACGTCGCGCGCGTCGCGGCGCTCTATCTGCGCGAGATCGAGCCGACGGCCGCGGCGACCGTGGCGGCGGCGAAGGCGGCCGGCTGGACGCCGCTGATCATCAGCGGCGGCTTCGTGCAGGCGATCCGCCCGCTGGCGGATTTCCTCGGCATCGATCGCATCGAGGCGGTGGAACTTCAGTTCGACGCGGCGGGGCACTACGCGGGCTTCACGCCGCACCCGGCGTCGCGCAAGGGCGGCAAGCCCGAGGTGGTGCGCCGCCTGCGCGCGGAATTGCGGCCGGGCCGCGTGATCGCGATCGGCGACGGCGCGAGCGACCTGGAGATGCGCGATGAGGTTGACGTTTTCGTGGGCTTTGGGCGCTATGCCGAACGTGCCGCTGTGAAGGCAGGCGCGCACCGCTTCGCCTACCGCCTCGACGATATCGTCCCCTTGCTCGCGTGATTTCCCGTTTGATTCGCTTTGGATTCCTCGCCGCGTTGCTCGCGGCCGGTTCGCTTTTCGCCGCCGCCGATGCGCCCATGGAGGCGTTCCCGCGGGCGATCGAGAGCTATGCGTCCATGCCGGGTGCGTCGGCGTGGGCAGTGGTCAAGGCGCGCGCGGTTGCGGAGCCTTTCAACGTCGTGGCGACGGTCATCTTCGTCCTGGCGGTCCTGCACACCTTCGCCAGCGCCAAGATCCGGCACTGGGCGCACGTGCTGGAGGAGCGCCATGCGGCGAGCCTGGAAAGGAAAGCGGCGCGCACGCCGCTCGCCGACCGCGACGATGACGGTCTGCCGGACGAGGTGAGTTTCTGGGGACAGATCCTGCATTTCCTCGGCGAGGTGGAGGCGATTTTCGGTTTCTGGGTCGTAGTCTTGTTGGGCGCGATCGTGTGGTTCAAGGGGCTCGACACTGGCATCCACTATTTGAGCAACACGGTGAACTACACCGAGGCGCTGTTCGTGGTCATCATCATGACGCTCGCGTCGACACGGCCCGTGTTGCGGCTGGCGGAGCAGACGCTGCGGCTTGTCGCCTCGCTCGGGCGCGGCCGGCCGGTGGCGTGGTGGCTTTCGATTCTCACCGTGGCGCCGCTGCTCGGCTCGTTCATCACGGAGCCGGCGGCGATGACCATCGCGGCCTTGCTGCTGGGCAAGCAATTCTACGCGTTGAATCCCAGTGGGCGGCTGAAATACGCCACGCTCGGCCTGTTGTTCGTGAACGTCTCCATCGGCGGCACGCTGACGCATTTCGCGGCGCCGCCGGTGCTGATGGTGGCGGCGGCCTGGCAATGGAACATGGCTTACATGTTCACGCATTTCGGCTGGCATGCGATCATGGGTATCGTGCTGTCGAACGCCGTCTATTTCCTCGTGTTCCGCCGCGAACTGCTCGCGCTGAAACCCGCCGCCGATGCGGGAGCGGATGGCGAGCCGGTGCCGGCGTGGGTGACGGCGGTGCATCTCGTTTTTCTCGGTTTCACGGTCTGGATGGCGCATCACCCGGCGCTGTTCATCGGCGGCTTCCTGTTCTACCTCGCGTTCGCGCAGGCGACGGCGCACCACCAGAGCCGGCTCGATTTGCGCGGGCCGCTGCTGGTCGGTTTCTTCCTCGCGGGCCTGGTCGTCCATGGCGGATTGCAGGCGTGGTGGATTCAGCCGGTGCTGGGCAGCCTCGGCGAGCTGCCGCTCTTCGTCGGGGCGACGATTCTGACGGCGTTCAACGACAACGCCCTCATCACGTATCTCGCGACACTGGTGCCGGGATTCACGGAGGAATTGAAATTCGCCGTCGTGGCCGGTGCGGTGACGGGCGGCGGCCTGACGGTCATCGCGAATGCCCCGAATCCCGCGGGCCAATCGATCCTGCAGCGGTATTTTCCGGAAGGCGTGTCGCCGCTCGGGCTGCTCCTCGGTGCGCTCGTGCCGACGCTGATCGTGGCGTTTTCGTTCTTGGTGCTGTGAGTCGGCGCGTTTGCCGCAACCACGGGGGAGAGTAGCGGGAGCTGGACGCGCCCGCCACTTTGCGCGCCGTGGCGCGCGTTGCCGCTCAGAGCTGGATGGGCATGCCGACCTCGATGATCTGCATCGGTGGCAGGCGATAGTAGTCGCGCGCCTGGCGGGCGTTGCGGCTGAGGAGCGCGTAGAGGCGTTTTTCCCAATGCCACATGCGCGACTCGCCACCCGTGATGATCATCTCGCGGTTGAAGTAGTAAGTGGCCTCGTTGAGCTTGATCGGCACGCCGCCGGTCTTGACCTGCTCCATGAGGCGGGAGACGTCGGGAGACTCCATGTAGCCGTAGCGGCCGACGGCGCGCCAGACGCCGTGGCCGATTTCGGCGACGGTGAGACGTTCGTGGTCGGGGATGTGCGGCACTTCCTCGGTGACGATGCTCAACAGGACGACGGTCTCGTGGAGAACCTTGTTGGCCTTGAGATGGTGCAGCAGCACCAGCGGCGTGCCGGTGGGGTTGCCCGCCATGAAAACGCCGGCGCCACGCACACGCGTGATGTGCTCGCTGCGGGCGATGGAGCGGAGCTCGTCCTCCGTGACACCATTGGCGTAGATACGGCGGAAGATCTCCTCCTTGCCGGTCTTCCAGGTGTGCATGACCGCGATCACGCCGAGTGCGATGAGCACGGGAAACCAGCCGCCGTCGGCGAATTTGTGGAGATTCGAGGCGAACAACGGGACGTCGATCGCGAGGAAAAACGCGCAGAGGAGGACGGCGCGCCACACGGGCCATTTCCAGTTCAGTCGCAGGACGGCGTAGAAGGCCAGCGTCGTCACGACCATCGTGCCCGTGACCGCGATGCCGTAGGCGGCGGCGAGGCGTTCGCTGGAGCGGAACGCGAGCACGACGTAGATCGAACCGGCGGCGAGGAGGCCGTTCACGAGCGGCAGGTAGATTTGGCCGGATTGGTCGGGGTTGGTGTAGTTGATCATCAACCGCGGAAAATAGCCCAGCTGGATCGCCTGGCGCGTGAGCGAGAACACGCCGGAGATCATCGCCTGGCTCGCGATGATGGCCGCGACGATCGAAAGCAGCGTGAGCGCGAGGCGTGGCGCGCCCTCCGGCACGAGCGCGAAGAACGTGTGCGTGGTGTCGTCGGGGTGGGCGAGGGCGCGTGCGCCTTGCCCGAAGTAATTCAGCACCAGTCCGGGGAAGGCGCAGAAATACCACGCCCGCGCGATGTGGCGCCGACCGAAGTGGCCCATATCCGCGTAGAGCGCCTCGGCACCGGTGATTGCCAGCACCACCGAGCCGAGCAAACCGGCGGATTCCTGCGGGTGCGACAGCAGCAACCGGATGCCGAGGCGTGGGTCGAGGGCGACAAAGACCGCCGGATTCTCGATCACATGCCAGATGCCGAGCAGTCCGAGCACGATGAACCAGATCAACATCGCCGGACCAAAGATGCGTCCGATGCTCTTCGTGCCTTTGTATTGCACTGCAAAAAGTCCGCCCAAAACGATCGCCGACAGGAACGGCACCCAGCCGGCGAAGCCCGGCGTGAACGTGTTGATGCCTTCCACCGCGCCCATAACCGAAATCGCCGGCGTGATGATGCCGTCGCCGTAAAGCAGCGCGGCGCCGAGCAGGATGAGCACGGTCATCACGCCCATTTTGCTGCGCTGCCGCTGGCCGTGACCGAGTGCGAGCAGGGCGAAGATGCCGCCCTCGCCGCGGTTGTCGGCGCGCGTCACGAACACGAGATACTTCACGATCACCACGAGCACCATGGCCCAGAAGACCAGCGAAAGCGCACCGAGCACGCCTTGCGCGCGATCGACCGGCGGCAGGTAGTTCAGGCACTCGCGCAACGCATACAGCGGGCTCGTGCCGATATCGCCGAACACGACGCCGAGCGCGCCCAGCGTCAGTCCCGCACCTGCCGCAGCAACATGGCCTTTCCCTTCTGCTTGCATTGAACGGGCGACTGTTGGGCAACACCCCGCGCCCCGCCAGCCGTTTTCTGCGCCGAGGAGTTACCGCTTGACGCGCGTTGGTAAAAAATAGACGCACCCGCGAAAACGTTTGCCGCTCAGCTGTTTTCGCGGACGGTGGAGACATGATTCCCGCCTGGAAAACCGCCAAAAACTACGAGGACATCATCTACCAGAAGGCCGACGGCATCGCCAAAATCACGATCAACCGGCCCGAGAAGCGCAATGCGTTCCGTCCGCAGACGGTGTTCGAGCTGCATGAAGCGCTGCTCGACGCACGCGAGGACCAGAAGATCGGCGTCGTGCTCCTCACCGGCGCCGGCCCGGCCAAAGACGGCAAATACGCCTTCTGCGCCGGCGGCGACCAGTCGGTGCGCGGCCACGGTGGCTACATCGACGCGAAAGGCGTGCCGCGCCTGAACATTCTCGAGGTGCAGAAACTCATCCGTTCGATGCCCAAGGTCGTCATCGCGCTCGTGGCGGGTTACGCCATCGGCGGCGGCCACGTGCTTCACGTGATGTGCGATCTCACCATCGCCGCGGACAACGGCATCTTCGGCCAGGTCGGCCCCAAGATGGGCAGCTTCGACGGCGGCTTCGGCTCCAGTTACCTCGCGCGCATGGTCGGACAGAAGAAGGCCCGCGAAATCTGGTTCCTCTGTCGCCAATACAACGCCCAGGAGGCGCTCGCGATGGGACTCGTCAACAAGGTCGTGCCGGTCGCCGAGCTCGAGGCGGAGGGCGTTGCGTGGGCCCGGGATATCCTCCAACGCAGCCCGCTCGCGATCCGTTGCCTGAAGTCGGCTTTCAACGCCGAACTCGATGGCCAGAGCGGCGTGCAGGAACTCGCAGGCAACGCGACGATGCTCTACTACATGACTGAAGAGGCGAAGGAATTCATGACCGCGCAAAAGGAGAAGCGGAAGCCGAAGGCCGAGCAGTTCCCGTGGCTGCCGTAGGCGACACGCCGATCATCGTTCGATCGGCTGTCGTAGCCGACGTGCCGGCGTTGTGCGGGCTCGTTCGCGAGCTTGGCTATACCGGCACGACCGAGGAAGTGGGCGAGCGGCTCGCGCGTATTCTCAGTGACGATGCGCAGGCGGTTTTCGTCGCGGCGCGAACCGGCGGTGTGGTCGGCTGGTTGCAAGTCCAGGCGACCAACCTGCTGGAATCGGAACCGCGCGGCGAGATCGTCGGATTGGTGGTCACGGCGGCGGAAAGGGGGCGTGGCGTCGGCACGGTCTTGGTCGGTGCGGCCGAGCAATGGGCGCGCGGGCGAGGCCTGGCGCTCATGGGCGTGCGTTCCAATCAAGTGCGGCTCGACGCGCGCCGTTTCTACGAGCGACTGGGATACGCCGTCACGAAGACCCAACTGAGTTTCCGGAAGAAGCTCTAGGGCAACTCAACCCGAGGTGTGGCCCGTATCGGCGCTCTCGGCCCAGACGACGAGCCAGCCGCTCTCTTTGTCCGAATAGACAATCGGAGTCGCGCTTGGATCGGCGACATCGACGTAGTCGACGCGCGCGGCGAATTCCGCGCCGCTGGCGTTCGCGAGTTCGTCGCTCGGCACCGGGCGACCGACGAAGAGCGTCAGCGCCACGGCGGCGGCCGCGGCGAGGGGAGCGGAAATCCAAACGACCGGTGCGAGCCGTCGTTTTTCACGGCGCGGTGCGGAGGCGCTGCGCGTGGCATCGATCTTGGCCTGCACCGCACGCCATTCGGCGTCGATGTCCGGCAAGGGCGCGGCCTGCACATCGGCCCGCAGCGTCTCCAAGGCGGCTGCGAGCTCGGCGCGGTAGGCGCGGCACGCCGCGCACGACGCGAGGTGCGAAGCCAGCTCGGCGTGCTGAGCCGGAGTAAGCACGCCGTCGTTTTCGGTGAGCAGCAGGGATTGGGCGCTGCGACAGTTCATTGCTTCAAAAATTACCAGCGGCGGTAGCCGCGATCGTTGTAGGCGACCCACACGCGCTCGGTGCGGATTTCGTAATGGCCCTCGACGTAGCGGCGATAGGGGCGGCCCCAATGGTCGCGCTCCATCGTCCAGAAGCCCGCCACCCAGACGCGGGTGTGAACGTCGCGCCAGTAACCGCGCGGCGCGTCGTAACGGTGACCGTCGCGATAGCCGGCTTGAACGACGACGGTGTCGGGGCCGCGGTGGTTGTCGGCGAGGACGCTGCCGACGATCACGCCGCCGATGAATCCGCCGAGGACTGCGCCGGTGTCGTTGGCTTTGGCGGTCTGCGGAGCGGCGAAGGCGGAAAAGGTCACGAGCGCGAGAGCAAGAGCAGTGAGTTTGGTCTTCATGGGTTGTTCCCGTGTTGGGTTGCTCATGTGACGCGTGCCTTAGCGGGCTTATTCAAATTTCCGCGGCGTCCTTACTCCGCCACAATGAAAACCGCATAAACCTCTCCGGGGACGCGACCTGTGGGTGGACCGCCGAGCACGGCGGGCACGCCGGGGCGCCGGAAAGTGATGCCGGTGTTGATGAGGGTCTTTTCGCCGATGTTCGCCGACCAGCGCACACGCAGCTGGTGGGGATTCTCGCCCGCTTCGAGGGTGAGTTCGTGGCCTTGGCCGACCAGCAGCGTCACCGTCTCCTTCGGGCCGATTTCGCCGCGGTCACTGCCTTGGTATTCGAAGGATTCGAAACGCATCAGGCGGCGCAGCGTGGGCTCGTAGTTCGCAAGGCGAGGGTCGCTCTTCCCGTCGCGTTCCTGCGAGGCTGTGATGAGGAACGCGTGCAACCGCACGCGCTCCGCGGCTTGGGAGCGCACCGCCGGGGTCAGCGCCAGACCGAACAGGAGCAGCAGGATGAATGTGAGACGGTTGGTTTTCATCGGGAAGGTTTCAGTTTCTGGGCGAGCATTTTCCGTGCGTGATAGAGGCGCGACATGACGGTGCCGATGGGCAGCTCCATTGCCTGCGCGATTTCCTCGTAGCTGAGGCCTTGCACTTCGCGGAGCGTGAGGACGGCGCGGTGTTTGGGCGGCAGTGCGTCGAGGGCGCGCTGGAGTTGCTCGCGGCGCTCGCCACCCTCGGCCTCGTCGCGGGCGGTGGTCTCGGTCGATGGCTCCGCGACCATCACGGCCTCGGGCGGTGCGTCTTCGCCCGCGCTGGCGAACGGCAGGAACCGGTCGAACCAGCGGCGGCGCTTGCGGAGATGATCGAGGGATTTGCGCACGGCGATGGGGTGGACCCAGGTCGTGAACTTCGCGTCGCCGCGGAAGCGCGGCAATTCCTGCCAGACCTTGACCCACACCTCCTGTGTGACGTCGCGCGCGTCGTGTTCATTCCGCAAAATGCCGAATACCGTCCGGAAAACCGGCTCGTAGTGCGCGCGCATGAGCTGGCCGAACGCCGCTTGGTCGCCGGCGCTGGCGCGCAGGAGCAAGTCGGGATCGTTGGCGGGGCTGGGGGGGGAGTCCGGCACGGGACGCGATGGACAGGGAAGGGCGGCGCGCGGTTCCTTAACTGAGCTCCGCGCGGGCGTCGAGCGGCAGGTCGACGTGCACAAGGCTGCGATTCACGGCGCGCTTCCACCAACCGCGGTGACAGAACGGATACGCCTCGCCGAGCGCGATGTGGTTGGCCGCGTTTTCGTCGAGCAGGGGATGGTGAAACACCGCGCGCGTGGCGGGCCAGGACGGGGGCGGCGCGCCGAGTTCAGCAGCGAGCAATGCCACCTCGCCGAGCCGCACGGCGCCCTCGTCGGTGGCGAGGAGCTCGCGGAGCAGATCGGCGTTCGTGCGAGCAGCGGACGCGACAACGCGTCCGGCGCGGAACTCGAGTTCGATGCCTTCGATCGTGGTGCCGGCGTGACAAACCGGGCGAGCGACGCGGATGCGGCCATTCGCACTGCGACAATCGGGGGCAGTGAAAATCTCCTCGGTCGGCAGGTTAATGACGTGGCGCACGCCGCGTTTTGTGTGCTGCGCGGCCGTGCACCAGTGGTGTTGGGGCGGGAGCTTGAGGATGAGATCGGTGCCTGCGCCAGTGAAGTGCACGACGGTGCGGCGCGCGGCGTTCAGTTTGTCGGCCGTCGCGACCAGGCGGTCGAGGTGCTCGTTCCAATAGTCGGTGGCGCGACCGTCACCGGTCGCGCGCGCGCTGTCGAAGACGCAGCGCCACAGTGCAGCGAGGCGTTGTTCGCTCGGCAGGTCGGCGAAGGTCAGCGCAGCCCAGCTCGGCGAAGGGGCGGGAGCGATGCACCACTGCGCGGCGCCGCGGACGAGCTGTTGCACGATCGGCCCGAAGTGGCGCCAAGTGATCTCGTGCTGGGCGGCGAGGTTGGCCGCCGGCACGCCCTCCATCAGTCGCGGCTGGCTGCCGGTGAGAAAGAGGAAGGCGCCGCCGCGGCGGAGATGATGCGCGAGCCGTGACGTGTTCTGTTCCACGAGCCGGTCGAAGGTGCCGCGCTGGTCGGCCTCGGCCATCGCGCGGATTTGCGTGCTGGGGCTCCAGAGCACTTCCACGCCGCCGCCTGTTCCGGTTGCGGCGCGCTGAACGGCTTCGACCAGCACTTCGGCGCTGCGGGCGACGCCCTGTTGGTCGTAAGGATCGGTGACGAGCAGCTTCTGGCCGGGTTGGAGATTGACGCCGACGCGCACGATGGCGTCGGCGTAGTCGTTCAAGCGGACGGCGAAATCGTTCATCACGCCGTGAGGAGATGGAAATGTTCCACGATCCGTCGCGCGGCGTCGGGGGCGGTCATCCGCCCGGTGTCGATGCGCAGATCGGTGCGCGGGATTTTCGGCTGATCGAAGGCGCCGTCGGCGCGCAGTTGTGCGTAGAGCCGGACATCGGTGAGCTTGTGAAATTGCCGCCGTTGCGCCGAACCGAGCCGGTCGGCGATCTGCGCCTCGCTGGCGTGGAGTTTGACGGAGTGCAGCACGACGCCCTCGCGCGTGCCGAGCTCGTGAAAGAGCCAGTCGATGAACGCCGCGGGGACGGTGTTCTCGGGATTGAAGGTGGAAATCAGTCCGGGCGGTCGGCGATCGACCGCGAGCTCGAGGTGCCCGCGCCAGCCGGCATCGCGCTCGGCGATGAATTCCGGCGTCCCGAAGGCGTGGCGGCGCAGCACCGCGTCGACCACGATGTGGTTGTGAAACAGCTCGTAGCCCGTGAGCGCAGCGAGCTCGCGGCCGACGGTGTATTTGCCGGTGGCGGGCGCGCCGTGGAGGAAGACGAGGTTCATGCGGACTCGATTTAGGCTCACGGCCGGCCGCAGGGATGACGAGCGCTTACTTGCCGACGAGAAGGTCTCGCTTCGGCGAAAGCGGACCGGCGATCATCGCGGCGGCGTGCTCGCCGCGCGGCGAATGGCGAAGACCTGAACGGCGTCGAGTGCGCCGTAGTCTTTGGTGCCAGAAAAGTCCAAGCTGCCGATGGTGGTGGCCAGGGCAGTGTCGCCGATGCTGAAATTGCGTTCAGCGAGTTCTGTTCCAGGGGGAGGCTGAACCCGCGTGGCAGCGAGGTTGAGTCGTTGGCGAGCATCGATGAACTGTTCGTAATCCTCCGCGGGGCTCGGATTTGGTCCGAGATCAACAGTGGGAGATGTGACCTGGAAATCGTCGAGATTCAGCTCCCCTGAGGTTTGTCCACCCACCACGTAGATGCGACCGTTGTGAGCGATCGCCGTCGAGCCACGGGCGGCCTGATAGTCGAGGGCGTAAGGTTCCGAGCGTTTGGTCTTCAGATCATAGGCGATCAAGTCCGTTTCGCCGAACAACAGGAGGTAGTGATCGGCGAGTGTTGCGGAGGTCGTGCTGGTCGCCCGGTGCAGCGGTGGCAGGATGCGCCAGATATTCTCGGTGGGAATGTAGACCTCGACGTCTCGCAACTCTCGCCGGGAACGGGTTCCGCCGGCCACAATCGCGAAACCGGTGACGACGGTGGCGGCACACTCGCGTGCGGTGGGCATTGTCATGCCGACGCTCCAGCGATTCTGATTCAGATCGAAGACTTCAACCGAGTTGGTGTCCACGATATGGCCGTTGCGGACCTTGGCACCGCCGAAGACGTAAAGCCGACTGCCGATCGCGACGCATCCGAAATTGGCCTTCGCCGTGGGAAGCGGTGGACCGAATCGGCTCGTTCCACTCGCGAGATCGACAATCTCCATGGAATCCTCGAACACACGGGAGGAACGAATGGAACTGCCGCGGTAGCCGCCGACCACGTAGAGCTGTCCATTCGAGATCGCGACGGCGTGATTGCGTCGAGGGATGGCTAATCGGGCTACGATCTCGGAGGTGTTGCGTTCAAGGTCGAGGCGCTCGATCTCGCCAATGCTCTGCCCGTGCGTGTTGGCGCCGCCGACGACATAGATATATCTGCCGTCTGCCACGAGCGCGGCACCGTAGCGGGCCACGTGCAAGCGGAGCGGCACCTCTACTTTAACGATCGGTGCCGTCGGCGCCCGAACGGGGAAGTCGGGTAAGTTGACGATTTTCTCCGGAGCGGCCGCCATCGCCGCGCAGCAGATGAAATGCAGTAGAGCGATACGGAAAACGACTGGCACAGACGCGATAGAGCGAATGTAGCACACGAGGGGAAGTCCGAATTGCGCACCCGCGGAAAGGGCAGCAAAAAAACGCCGCCTCGGGCGAGGCGGCGTCGGAAGGAGGCGGCGAGCGCGATGTGCGCGCTTACTTGCCGAGGCTCTGGCGGAGGGCGTCGAGCTGGCCGGCGGAGCCGAGCAGCACGTTGCGCGAGGCGATGAACTTCGCGTATTCCTCGATGAAGATCTTGCCCGGCGGGCGGAAGTCGAACTCGGCGGGCTTGTCGCGGAAGAACTCGCGGTGCACGCGCGTCCAGACGAGGCGGCCGTCGGTGTCGATGTTGATCTTGGTGACGCCGAGCTTGGCGGCGGGGAGATACTCGTTCACGTCGACGCCCATCGAGTCCTTGATGGTGCCGCCGGCGGCGTTGATGCGGTCGACTTCGTCCTTCGGCACGCTGGAGCTACCGTGCATGACGAGCGGGAAGCCGGGCATGCGGGCCTTGATCTTCTCGAGCACGTCGAAGTGGAGGGATTGCTTGCCCTTGAACTTGAAGGCGCCGTGCGAGGTGCCGATGGCGCAGGCGAGGGAGTCGCAACCGGTCTTCTTGACGAAGTCCTCGGCCTCGGCCGGGTTGGTGAGAGTGGCGTGGCCGTCCTCGACCTTGATGTCTTCCTCGACGCCGCCGAGCATGCCGAGTTCGGCTTCGACGGAGATGCCCTTGGCGTGGGCCGCGTCGACGACGCGCTTGGTGATCGCGACGTTCTTCTCGAACGGATCGTGCGAGGCGTCGATCATCACGGAGCTGTAGAAGCCCGAGTTGATGCAATCGTAGCAGGTCTCCTCGTCACCGTGGTCCAGGTGCACCGCGAAGATCGCCTCGGGGAAGATCTCGTCCGCCGAGCGGATGATCGCCTCGAGCATCTTCTTGTCGGTGTATTTGCGGGCGCCCTTCGAGATTTGGATGATGAAGGGGGCCTTCGAGCTGATGCAGCCCTTGAACAGGCCCATGGCCTGCTCCGCGTTGTTGATGTTGTAGGCGCCGATGGCGTATTTGCCGTAGGCGTGTTTGAAGAGCTGGGCGGTTGTGACGATCATAACGGGGGAGAGAGCCCAAGATTTAACTCTCCGCGCGAAACAGCGACAAGCTGTAAGTTTGTGTCAGCCCCGCGGCGGCGTGGGAATCTGCGCGGGCGTGGTTGTGGAGGGTGCGCCTGTGCCGGTGCTCGTGCCGGGGCCGCCGCGCCGCTGGAACTGCTCGCGCATGAGCTTGGCGAGCTGCGCCTGCGCCTGTTGCTCGGCTTGGAGCTGTTGCAGC
This sequence comes from Candidatus Didemnitutus sp., assembly GCA_019634575.1. Taxonomy (NCBI): domain Bacteria; kingdom Pseudomonadati; phylum Verrucomicrobiota; class Opitutia; order Opitutales; family Opitutaceae; genus Candidatus Didemnitutus; species Candidatus Didemnitutus sp. The sequence continues at coordinate 578,246 of JAHCAY010000001.1, read as the reverse complement.
GCCTGTTGCTGGCTGGCGGACAGGACCGTGGCGGACTGTTGGAGGGCGTTGTCGGTGATTTGCGCACCGCCGTTGCCGCCGAAGCCGAGGCGGCCTGCGGGAGTGCGAACGCCGCCGGCGCTCGGATTTTTTTGTTCGGTCGTGGTGGCGAGGAGCTGCACGAGCTGTTCCGATTGCGCGTCGGTGAGCGGCGCGTCGGTGTAGCTCAGGCGCTGCTGGAGCTGGGAAACGACGGTGCGCTGCGGCTGGGTCTGCTCGAAGTTCTGATACTGCGCGAACGCGGCGTCGCCGATCGTGGCGCGGATGTTGTTGTCGACTTCGTTCTGCGCGTTCTGCACGAGCGCGCGGAGTTCGTCGCGGTTGTCGCGGCCGGTCAGGCCTTGCGAGCGGGCGGCGGCCATCACGTCGGCGACGGACGTGCGTTTCTCGACGAGGAGGTTTTTGAACTGCTCGAGCTGCGCGGGCGTGAGGTTGAGGTTTTTGAACAGCGTGGCGTAGCGGGAGTCGAGCGCGCCGCGTTGCTGTTGGGCCATCAGGCGCTGGATTTCGGGATTGTCCATCATGGCCATGAACCGGCCGAACGGGCCGCCTTCGGCTTCGCGCGCGAAACGGATCGTGGCGTCGACCGCGGCATTTTCGACCGAGCCATCGCCGGGGCCAGGCTCGCCGTCAGATCCCGGGCCGCCGCGACGATTGCGGAGCTGCGCTTCGAGTTCGCCGCGGCGTTTGTCGGCGTCCCAGAGTTTCTTGCGGAGATCGTTGCGTTCCTTCTCGAGCGACTCGGCGGCGTTGCGGGCTAGTTTCAGCGCTTTCTGCTGCTGAAAGGCGTAGAAAACACTAGTGGCGGCAACGAGGGCAAAGACAATGACAGACAGGCGAAGCAGCGTGCGCATGGCGGGAGAGGTGCGCCACTACGCCACGGTTTCAGTCGAGGCGCGAGGGGAAAGGTGACGTGAGGAGAGGGCGCGGCGCACGCGCCGGACGCAGTCTCGCGTCGAAGCGAGCGGGAGCGGCGGGGCTTTGCCGCCGCGGGCGGGCGCGGCGAAATTCCGACTAATTCCGCTACGACGGAGAGGTGTTTCCTGGCGAAGTGCTGACGAACTTCGCTACGAGGTGAACAATCTACCGTGGTGGGAACTCGAACTCGGCCTTGTCCTTCTTCGCGGAGAGCACGAGGTAGGCGCTGAACTTGTTGCCGCGTTTTGACACGAAGCCCTCGATGAGGTCGCTCTTGCCGTCGGCGAGGAGCTTCTGGACAACCGCAGGCGCGATGTCGTGCTCGCAGAGTTTCTTCGCGAGTTTGAAGACCTGGCGGTTGTCCTGCTCGGGCTTGCGCACGTAGTAGGCCTCGCCGAGCTCGACCAACTCGCCGCCGTCGTGCGCGGGGCTCTTGCCGAGGACGGCGGCCTTCGAGAGGTCGACCTTGGCGCGGGCTTTGCGCTCGATGGGCTTGCCGTCCTTGTCGAGCTTCGGGGCGCGCGGCGGGAATTCCCACGCGATGCGCGCGCCTTCGTGTTTGAGGAACGCATCGAACGGACGGCCTTTTTTCGAGATGAAGCCTTGGATGAGGCCGGTCTTGCCCTTCGAGATGAGGTCGATCGCCATTTCGTGCGTGATCGGCTTCTGACAGAGGATGCGGCCGAGGCGGAACGTCTGCTTCCAACCGCCCTCCGCCGCGGGATCACGCTCGCGGAGGATGAAGCTGCTGCCGTTTTCGCAGAGCTCGGCGCCGGTTTCTGGATGCGTCCAGAACGGCGTGAGGCCGCTGATGTCGGCCTTGTCGCCGAAATCGAACTCGGTCTTCCACTTCTTGGTCTTCGTGCCGTCTTTCTCCTCTTCCTCGACTTGGTTGAGCTTGAGGAGCGCGGAGAAACGGTTGCGTGTCTTCGCGGAAATGAAGCCGTCGAGCGGACCGACTTTGCCGGTGGAGACGAGTTCCTTGACCTCGTGCTCCTCCATGCGGCGACCGCCGATGACCTTGTAGATCATGAGTTCGCCGTCCTGCGACTTGTAGCCGCGGAGCGTCTCGCGCAGGGGCTTGCCGTCGGTGGGCGAGGGGATGTCGGTCTCGCGCGCGATCGAGTCGTCTTCCTCGAAACCCTTCACGCGTTCGACGATGCCCTTCGTCTCCTTGACGATCTCGGCCATGAATTTCTCGCGCGGGAATTTTCCGTGCTCCATCTGGCGGAGGTTGAACTCCCACTCGCCGGTCATCGCGGGCGAGGTGATATCCTCGGCCTTCACGGCGCTGAGAAACTGGATCAGCTGCTCGGCCTTGGCACTCGGGACGAGTTCGCGCTGATTGCGGTCGAGATACTTCTGATAGATGAGGCCGTCGATCGTGTCGGCGCGCGTCGCGGGCGTGCCGAGGCCGCGTTCCTTCATCGCCTCGGCGAGTTCGTCGTCGTCGACAAGCTTGCCGGCTGTTTCCATCGCCGAAAGCAGCGTGGCTTCCGTGTAGCGCGGCGGCGGGCGGGTGGCTTCCTCGTGCAGTTCGGTGGAGAGAGTCTTGGCTTTGCCGGCGTCGTCGGCGGACATCGCGGGCAGCGCCTTCGAGTCCGGTGAATCCTCGTCGACCGTGCTCTTGCCATAGACTTCGAGCCAGCCGGGGACGGTGAGGACCTTGCCCTCGGTCTTGAAATTATGACCGGCGACCGTGCTCGTGCGTGTGGTGACGTCGAACTCCGCCGCAGGGAAGAACGCTGAGACGAAGCGCCGCGCGATCATGTCGAAGATTTTCGCTTCGGCCTCGTCGAGGTGCTTCGCCTCGTGCTCGGTCGGGATGATGGCGAAGTGGTCGGAGACTTGCGCGTTATTGAAAATGCGCTTGTTGAACTGGACGTAACCCTGTTCGAGCGCCTTGTGCGCGTGCGGCGCGAGGGCACCGTGTAAGTTCTGGAGCGTGCGTCGCACGACGGGCAGATAATCCTCCGGCAGCGCCCGCGAGTCCGTGCGGGGGTAGGTGATCATCTTGTGCTTTTCGTAGAGCGCCTGCGCGATCTGCAGCGTGCGCTTGGCCGGAAAACCGTAACGGCCGTTCGCCTCGCGCTGGAGGGTCGTGAGGTCGTAGAGGCGCGGGGCGATCTGCGAGCTGGCCTTCTTTTCCTCGGAAACGGCGGCGAGCGGCTGGCCGGCGCAGGCAGCGACGATCGCCTCGGCCTTGGCTTTCTCCCAAAGGCGATCGATGCGGTCGTGTTCGTCGTCGCTCTTCTTGAAATCCGGGCGCTGGTAGGTGCCTTCGTATTCGCCCTTCGCGATGCCGAACTTCGCCGTCACGCGCCAGTAGCCGCGCGGCTTGAAATTACGGATCTCGAGCTCGCGCGCGTAGACGAGCGCGAGGGTGGGCGTCTGCACGCGGCCGACGGACGCGACGTTGCCGGCGCGCGAGCCGAACATGCGCTTGGTGATGGCGCGCGTGCCGTTGATACCGATGAGCCAGTCGCTCTCGCTGCGGCAGCGCGCCGCATCGGCCAGGCCTTGCATCTCCGCGTCGTCGCGCAGGTGCAGGAACGCCTCGCGAATGCCCTCGTTGGTCATCGACGAGAGCCAGAGGCGCTTCACGGGGTGCTTGTTCTTCGCGAGCAGCGCGAGGTTCTTGAAAATGAGTTCGCCCTCGCGGCCCGCGTCGCAGGCGTTGATGACTTCTTTGATGTCCTTCCGGGCGATGAGCTTCTTGAGGAGATTATAGCGATCCTTGGAGCTCTCGATCGGCTTCAGCTCGAATTTCTCCGGAATGATCGGGAGCGTCTCGAGGCGCCAGAAACCGTATTTCTTCTTGTCGATGTCCTCGGGCATCTGGAGTTCCACGACGTGGCCGACGGCGGAGGAGATGACGTATTCGTCGTTCTCGTAGTGGTCGCCGTGCTTGGGAACTTTGCCGAGAGCGCGGGCGATGTCAGCAGCCACGGACGGCTTCTCGGCGATGATGAGGGACTTCATTGGGAGGCGAGCGGTTACGGGGCGCCGCCGCCGATTTCAAGCACTACTTTTTTGCAAGAGCCGCGCGTGCTCGTCGGCGCGCCCGCGCGTGAGGGACGAAACCCGCGTGCGTTTTGCGTCGGAGCCGAGCCGCGGGTTCGGTGTCTGGCTTGACGCAGGCAACGTGGCTCCGCACAAGAATTTCAGTCGGCGCGCCACCGGTCGTCACCTCCCGCGGCAGTTCGCGGATATCGGGCCAGCGCGGCCGTGCTCCATCGTTTCATGCACAAACGCGTATACAGGGCTCTGGCGGCGATCGCTGCGCTCCTGGCGTTGGTGCTCTGGTTTGGATCGCGCTGGGGGTGGCAGGTGGATTCCACCGAGCGGGACGATCGGAGAGGGAAACACGAGGCGCGGTCCGAAAATCTTCGCGTCCCGGCGGCGGACACGAAGTCCGGCCGGCCGATCGACAAGGGGGCTGCCGCCTCGCTGTCTTCCCGCACACCGGCGATGCCTGTGGAACGAAAGCGCGAACTCCGGGCTTACCGCATCGCGGTGCGCGGCGGCGGGCTCGTCCTCGACGGCGTGGAACCTGTGTTCGGCGATTTCCACCATCGTCGCGGGGCGCTGCCCTGGATGGCTGGCCTGTGGTGCGTTCGCCTGCTGGATGCGAACCAGCGGGTGTTGGCGGAGGATACGGCGAAAGCCCCCGACGAGGTCTGCGTGGTGCTCGATCCGCAGCGCCGCGATGGCAGCGGCAATCCGCGCGCCGCGCAATTCGCCGGCGCTGGGGAAGAGGCGATGCTCCAGGTTCGCCTGCCGTCGCTGCCCGAGGCCAAGTGGTTGAAGGTGTATTCGCTCTCCAGCGCGGAGCGCGCGGATTGGAACACGGAACCCGCGGGCAGATTGCTGGCGACCTTTCCCCTTTGATGAGACTTCGACTCATTGGCCTCTGTTTTATTGCCGCGGTCGCGGCGCGCGCGCAGGACTCCGCGCTCTTCGCCGTGCAGGAAACCGGTCCGCGCAGCGAACGCATTAACATCGTCTTCCTCTCCGAGGGCTACACGACAGCGGACATGCCAAAGTTCGCCACCGATGTCGTCAACGCGGTCAATTTTCTCTTCTCCAAGGAGCCCTGGGCCCAATACCGCAGTTACTGCAACGTCTATCGAATCGAGGTCGCATCCAACGAGAGCGGCTGCGATAACGGCGCCACGAGCGGCGCTGGCGGCATTCGCGACACCTATTTCAACGCGGGCTTCAATACTCCGTCCGTCACTCAGCTGCTTACGCTGGGCTTGGGTGGCTCGACGAAAGCCTACGCTTTGCTCAACACGCATGTGCCGGAATACGATCTGCCGATCGTCATCGTGAACGACGCGAAATACGGCGGTGCCGGCGGCACCATCGCGGTCGCGTCCGCACACAGCCAGAGTGCGGCCGTGGTCGAGCACGAGATCGGGCACTCCTTCGCGCTCCTGGCCGACGAATACGATACGGAGTATCTGATCTACACGCCTTCGGAGAAACCCAACACCACGGCGGAGACCAACCGCAGCCTCATCCGTTGGAAGCACTGGATCGACGACACCACGCCGGTGCCGACGCCGGAGACCTCCACCTACGACAGCCTCGCGGGATTGTTCGAGGGTTCGATGTATCGCACCACCGGCTGGTATCGGCCTCACTACAATTCATTGATGAAGTCGCTGAATCGCCCCTGCGGACAGATCAACCGCGAGCAATTCGTGCTACAAATCTACTCCCGCATCCAGGCGATCGACGGCTACGCACCGTCCACCACGTGCCTGTCCGTGACTGCGCCCGCGAATCTCACTTTCTCCGTCACGCCCAAGGCGCCCACCAGCGGTCCGGCGCTCACCGTCGCGTGGCAAATCGACGGCGTCACCCAAAGCGGACAGACGAGCGCGAGCCTGAGCACGTTGTCCGATGTGATCGGCAACGGGAGCCACACGGTCACGGCCGTAGTGCAGGATCCGACCGCGTTCGTGCGGCTCGATTCCTCCAACCTGCTTCGTTCGACGACGACATGGTCGCTGACGCTCTCCGGTCAGATGCCTGCGACCTTGGCCAACTGGCGCACGACCTACGGAGCTGATACCGCGGTTGTGAGCAGCGACGGCTTACCGAATCTCGTGAAATACGCGCTCGGCCGCGCGGCGGATGTCGCGTTGCCGGCCGACCAAGCGCTGACGACGGCGGTGGCGGGCGACTACTTGACGCTCACCGTTCCGCGCCGCCTGCGGCGCAGCGACGTGAGCTATATGGTCCAAGTTTCCAGCGATCTCGTGAACTGGAATTCGGGCGCGGGCTACACGGTCACCGTGCAGGACACCGACACGCTGCTGGTGGTGCGCGATGCGACTGTGCTCAGCGCCTCGCCCGCGAGGTTCATGCGTCTCGCCGTTGGGGGCATCCCCTGAGCAGAACGCGTGCGCAGGAGCAGGTTTGGGGATATCACAAATGTGCGGTCGGTTCGCGGGGCAGATGCGCTGCCTAGCGCAAAGGCGTGGGATCAAAGCGCGCGGCGAGATTCTGGAGTTGCTCTGCTTCCCGCGAATAGCCCCATCGTGCGTGCAGCTCCGCCGCTTGCTTCAAAAAACTGCTCGCGCGCGGGAACAGCCGCTGGGCTTCAAAGCAGATGGCTAGGTCTTCTCGGCTGGGGCGAAGGCCTGCTGCCTCCCAAGTCGCGAGGGCAAGTTCATAGGTTTCGAGCACGGCCGGTTGCTGGAGCCTCGCTTCGCGCAGGGCCGCGAAGACCGCGGCGATATCGCGTTCGGACAACGGCGGCCGCTCAGCTTCAGATTTTGCACGGTTTAGGGTCGCGCGGACGAAGGCACGATTCAGCGCCGAACGTCGTTTGGTCGCGTCGAGGCCAGTGGCCAGTTGGAGAGCATTCGCGGGATCACCAAATTCGTATTCGTAGAGTGCGAGCGTGGAGACGAGCACGCTGTCTGCCGGGTCCCGTTCGTAGCCTCGGCGGAGGGTGCGCTCTGCTGCTTTTCGGTAACGGTCACCAAGAGCGGGCTCGGCAGCTTGGAGCGCACGGGCCTCTGCCAACTCCCATTCGCCGCGAACGCGGGCGATTTGCGCGGCATCAGCGGCGCGGAGTTCGTAGCGAGGCACAACCGGCGGATCGACGGCATAGATGGCGCGTTGTGCGATCGCGAGTGGCAGGAACCAGCAAAGCTCGGACTCGACCTCTTCATAGGACATCGAGAAGTAGCGCCGGAACATCGCTTCGTTAGCGGGAGTGCAGGCGCTTTCCTGAGCGAAGTTCCAAAACGCGTGGAACCACCGCCCATTTTCACTGAACAGCGCCCAGCGCGCCCACAAAGCGAGCGTCGCTTCTTCGCGCAGCGAGTAGGCTCGATCATTTTCAAGAATTGCGCCAAGCGGAGCGATCAAGCCTGACACGGGCGAGGGCATGCCTTGCTGGGGTCGCGTCGTGCGTTTTTTCTCGGCAGCGACTATCGCACGGAGCGCGGCGAGCTTTTCCCGGTCTTCTGAGATCGGCCATTTCGCCGGAAAGAGGGACACGGCTCGATCGCCGATGCGGTAACGAACATCCTCATCGTAGATTCCATCTGCGCCCCACAACGCCGAGCGCAGCCAGCGCGGAGTAGCCGGACGAACGCCATCGAGGAGGGTCCGCATTTCGAGACGGAAGGCAGAGGTGTAGCGAAGGTTTCCGCCCCAGAGGTTGATGGCGAACACTTCGCGGTCCGAAGTCATGCGCTTGATGATGTTTTCAAAATGAGCGTATCGATCACCTTCGCCGCGGATGCGCTCGAGTTTCTGGGCTTTGGCACTGTCCGGTCGTTGGTCGAAAATCAGGATCGCCATCGGCAGGGAATAGGTTGGACGCATCGCTGGTGGAAGGGTGAGCCGCCGTCCTCGGAAAATCGCACCAACGACCAATGCCGTATCCTCGTCGTTCGCCTGCGTGAGAATTTCGTATCCGGGAATCACGGCGTAGCGCCAACTCGGGCCCCAACGCGACTCCGTCACGGTGAACGGGGCCATTTCCACCACATTGTCCGCGGTTTCGCCCTCGAGAACTGTTGCGCTCCCGAGCGTCAGAATCGAAGCGCACAGCCAAAGACAATGCAGGCGGACGTTTTCCATCGGGAGCTAGGCGCGTTCCTTGCCAGAATTCGAACACCGCGGCAACAGCCGCTTACTCATTCGGCGGCTGCAAAATGGACGCCTGCGACGCCGCGCGCTTACGCACCGATCTCCGCCAGCGACGCGTCGAGGGCGGCGAGGAGTTCGGCGATGGTGGCTTCGGTTTCGTCTCCCATGTTCGAGATGCGGAAGGTCTTTCCCTTCAGCTTGCCGTAGCCGCCGTCGATCAGGAAGCCGCGCGCCTTCAATTTCGTGTTCAGCGCGGGCAGGTCGATGCCGCGCGTGTTCGCGAAACAGTTCAGCGAGACCGACGCGAAGCGCTCTTCCGGAAACAGTTTGAATCCTCGCGCATAGCCCCAGTCGCGCACCGTGCGGTTGAGGCGCACATGGCGGGCGTAGCGGGCTTCGAGTCCCTCGGCGGCGATGTCGTCGAGCTTGGAGCGCAACGCGTAGATCAGCGGGATGACCGGCGTGCTGGGCGTCATGCCGCCTTCGTGGTTTTTCTCGAATTCGAGGAGGTCGAAATAGTAACCGCGCGTCGGCGACGTCGCGGCGCGCTCGCGCGCGCGCTTCGAGACGGAAAACACCGTGAGGCCCGGCGGGAGCGCGAGCGCCTTTTGCGAACCGGCGAGCACGATGTCGAGGCCGAGCGCGTCCTGGTTGATCGGCACGGCGCTGAAGGAGCTGACGGTGTCGACGATCGCGATTACGTCGGGAAACTCGCGCAGCACCGCGGCGAGCGCGGGCAGGTCGCTCATGCAGCCGCAGGAGGTTTCGTTGTGAATGATCGTGACGGCGTCGTAGCCGCCCTTGGAAAGTTCGGCGCGGAGCGCGGCGGGGTCGACCGGCTGGCCCCACTCGAATTGCAGGCCGGCGGCGTCGAGGCCGCAGCGGCGCGCGACGTCGAGCCACTTGTCGGAAAACGCGCCGTTCATGCAGCAGAGGACTTTTTTGCGCACGACGTTGCGGAGCGTGCCTTCCATGACGCCCCACGCGCTGCTGGTCGCGAGGTAGACGGAGTTTTGGGTGCCGAACAACGCCTGCAACTGCGGCGTGAGCGTGCGGTAGAGCGCGATGAATTCGCTGCCGCGATGGCCGATCATCGGCTGCGCCATGGCGCGCAGGGTTTTCTCGGAAACGGCGATCGGACCCGGGATGTAGAGCTTGTAGGGCATGGGAAGGGCGACGCCGGAGTTGCCACTTGCGCGGCCGGCGTCAACTTGCCCATAAAAGCAGTCGCGCGCGTCGCGCGGTCAAAGCCATTTCACGTCATGCCCAACCGCTGGTTTCGCACCAAGCTCAACGAATTCGAGCAGTTCGGCATCGACGTCATCATGGGGAAGCGCGAGGGCTTCGGCGCGCTGGTCTTCGCGGGGTTCCTGCAGATGTGCTCGTATCTTTTCAGCGGCATTGCGCAGGCCCGGCTGTGGCTTTACCGGAAGCGCATCTTCCACGACACGCCGCTCGGCTGCCTCGTCGTGGTGGTGGGCAACCTCACCGTCGGCGGCACCGGCAAGACTCCCGTGGTGGAGATGTTCGCGCGTGCGCTGCGCGACCGCGGGCGCAAGGTCGCGATCCTCAGCCGCGGCTACAAGAGCAAGGCGCCGCCGCTCTGGAAGCGGCTGTGGCACGACTTCACGCACCAGGAGGCCGAGCCGCCGCGCATCGTGAGCGATGGCGAGCGGCTGTTGCTCGACTCCGAGCTGGCGGGCGACGAGCCGTTCATGCTCGCGAAGAATCTCCCCGGCGTCGTCGTGCTCGTGGACAAGGACCGCGTGAAGGCCGGCGCGTATGCGATCAAGCGTTTCGGCTGCGACACGCTCGTGCTCGACGACGGCTTCCAATACCTGCCGCTCAAGGGCCGGCTCAATCTGCTGCTCGTCGACAAGACGAACCCGTTCGGCAACGGTTTCCTGCTGCCGCGCGGCATTCTGCGCGAGCCGGTGAAGCACCTGAAGCGCGCGTCCTACGTTTTCCTCACCAAGTCGAATGGCCACCGCGACGAGGAACTCGAGCACCTGATCCGTCACTACAACCCGCACGCGGAAATCATCGAGTGCGCGCATCGGCCGCAGTTCCTCCAGCGCGTCGGCAACGGCGAGAAGCGGCCACTGGAGGATCTCAAAGGGCGGCGCATCGCGGCGTTCAGCGGCATCGCGACGCCGGAGAGTTTCGAGCGCTTCCTGCGCGAGGGTGGGGCGCACCTCGTCTACGCGCGACGGTTTCTCGACCACTATCGTTTCACGTCGGACGATTTGCGCGAGGTCTACGCCGAGGCGGAGGAGGCCGGCGCAGAGTTCATCGTCACGACCGAGAAGGATGCCGTGCGCATCGCACCGGCCGATGCGGCTCCGTCGCGCCCGCTGTATTTCCTTCGGCTCGAGATCGAGATCCTGCGCGGGGCGGCGGATTTTCAGGAGGCGGTGGGGAAAATCTGTTTTCCGCGCGGGCTGCCGGCCAACGAGCTGCCGGAGCCCGACGACGAGGCCGCGGTCGCGGCCAAGTGAGCCCGCCGGGTGGCTTTGGAGTTGAACGCCGGTTCCGCTCCGGCGATAGCTTGCGAATGGCTGATCCCCGCTACTCGCAACTTGCCGAAGTTCTCACCGGTTTTTCCACGTCCCTGAAGAAGGGCGAGCGCGTGCTCATCGACGCGTTCGACATTCCCGATCTGTTCGTGGTGGCCCTCGTGCGCGCCGCCCGCACGCGCGGCGCGCTGCCTTACGTGAACATCCAGCGCGCGCGCATCACGCGCGAACTGCTCCAAGGCGCGCAGGCCGAGCAATACCAGATCTCCGCCGATGTGGAGCTCGCCCGGATGCAGAAGATGGAAGCCTACATCGCGGTGCGCGGTTCGGATAACATTTTCGAGACGTCGGACGTTCCCTCCGAGAAGGTCCAGATGGTCGCGAAGATCATGAAGCCCGTGCTCGACCACCGCGTGAACAAGACCAAGTGGGTCGTGCTCCGCTGGCCATCGTCCGCCATGGCGCAACAGGCGGGCATGAGCACCGAGGCGTTCGAGGATTTCTATTTCCGCGTCTGCACCTTCGACTACCGCCGCTATGGCCCGGGCATGAAGGCGCTCACGGATCTGATGAACAAGACCGACCGCGTGCAGCTCAAGGGCCCGGGCACCGATCTGCGCTTCTCGATCAAGGGCATCGGCGCCGTGCCGTGCGGCGGCTTGCGCAACATCCCCGATGGCGAGGTGTTCTCCTGCCCGGTGAAGGACAGCGTCGAAGGCACGATCAGCTACAACGCGCCGACCGTCTACCTCGGCACCGCGTTCGACAACATCAAGCTCACCTTCAAGGCCGGCAAGATCGTCGACGCCACGAGCAACAACACCAAGCGACTGAACGAGATTCTCGATACCGACGCCGGCTCGCGCTACATCGGCGAGTTCGCCATCGGCTTCAACCCGCACATCCAGCAACCGATGCGCGACATCCTGTTCGACGAAAAGATTGCCGGCTCGTTCCACTTCACGCCTGGCCAGGCCTACGAAATCGGCGGCAACGGCAACAAATCCGCCGTGCACTGGGACATGGTCTGCATCCAGCGTCCCGACTACGGCGGCGGCGAGATCTGGTTCGACGACAAACTCGTCCGTAAGGACGGCCTCTTCGTGCCGAAGGCGCTGCAGAAGCTGAATCCGGACCAGCTGCTCAAGGTGAAATGAGTTCTGCCCACGGAACACACAGAACACACGGAATGGCCGTGTTTGTTTCCGTGTGCTCCGTGTTATCCATGGGCCATGTCTGAATCGCTGCGCGAGTTCATCCAATCGCTCCCGAAAACGGAGACGCACCTCCACCTCGAAGGCGCGCTGCCGCTCGAGTTGCTCCAGCGCGTGCGACCGGAGTTCGTCGGTCGCACGCCGGCGTCGTGGGCGCCGGATTTCAAGTTCGCCGACTTCGCGCATTTCGAGCGCGAGCTGCTCGACATGGCGTTCTCTTGGTTCACGTCGCCGGAGCGTTACCACGAGGCCGCGAAACTAATCTTCGCGCGCCACGTCGCGCAGAACGTCCGCTACGTCGAGACGAGCTTCGCGTCCGGCGGCATCGAGTTCCTCGGCTTCGATGGCCGCGTCGTGTTGGAGGCGATTCGCGCCGCGGTGCCCGCCGGACTCGAGGTGCGGATTTTCCTCGGCATCCACCATGACGGTGCGGGCGACAAAATGCGTGCAGTGCTCGAAGACGCGCTCAGCTGGCCCGGCCTCGCCGGCATCGATCTGCACGGCTTCGAAGACAAGCCGGTCGAACCGTGGACGGCAGAGTATTGGGCCGCCGCGCGGCGCGCCGGCAAATACACCAAGGCGCACGCGGGCGAGTTCATGGGCGCGGACTTCGTGCGCCTCATCCTCGACGAGCTGAATCCACACCGCATCGAGCACGGCGTGCGCGCCGTGGAGGACGCTGCGCTCGTCGCGCGCCTCGCACGCGAGGGCATCGGCCTTGATGTCTGCCCGATCAGCAATCACAAGCTCATGCCCGGCGTCACACTCGCCACGCATCCGATCCGTGCGCTGTTCGACGCCGGCGTAAAAGTCACGGTCAGCACCGACGACCCGATCTCCTTCGGCAATACACTCACCGACGACTACGTCGCCCTGGCCGAACACCGCGGTTTCACCTGTCGAGAACTCGCGCAGGTCGCGCGGCATGGCTTCGAACTGGCTTTGCTGCCCGACGCGCAGAAAGGGCCGCACCTTGCGCAACTGGACGCGCTCGCGACCCAGCTTTGGGCGTAATGCTCGACGTTATGGAGGGCGCGGCTACCGCCGCGCCGTTGAGTAGCGGAGCGTCGCGGACGTTTGCGGCGCGGCGGTAGTCGCGCCCTCCGCGAAGGGTTCCACCTTGGCATTGCGTGCGTGTGGCGCGCTGCTCAGCTTGAGCGCCACTTGACCATCCATACCCACACCGTTCCCGAAGGCGCGCGCCGCGGACGCATCGACAAGGTGCTCGCGGCGGCTTTTCCCGCGCATAGCCGCGTTGCGTTTCAGCGCGCGCTCGAAGCGGGACTCGTGAGGGTCGACGGCAAGGTCGTGGCGCAGAGCGACGACGTGCGCGGCGGGCAGATGATCGAGTTTTCGTTGCCTGAGGTGAAGCCGGCTGAACTCAAACCGGTCGACATCCCGCTCGATGTCGTTTTCGAGGACAAGCACCTCATCGTGCTCAACAAACCGGCCGGCATGGTCGTGCATCCGGGCGTCGGCACCGGCGAGGATACCGCCGTCCACGCGCTGCTGGCGCATTGCGAAGGCGAGCTGAGCGGCGTCGGCGGCGTGGAGCGCCCCGGCATCGTGCACCGCATCGACAAGGAGACGACCGGCCTGCTCGTCGTGGCGAAGAACGACGCGGCGCACCGCGCGCTGTCGGATCAGTTCGCCTCGCGCACGTTGCTCAAGGAATACGTCGCGCTCGTCAGCGGCGTGCCGAAGGCGATGAGCGGCGTGATCGATCGCGGTATCGCGCGCCATCCCGTGCACCGCCATCGCATGACGACCGGCGAGGGCGGACGGCCGGCGCGGACGGATTGGGTCTTGTTGGAGAAGTTCGGCGAAGCGGCGGCATTCCTGCGCTGCCGCATCCACACGGGCCGCACACACCAGATCCGCGTGCACCTGAAATCGGTCGGTCACCCGCTGCTCGGCGATCCGACTTACGGCTGGAAACAGAATTCCGCGATGCCGCCGGTGCCGCGCGTAATGCTGCACGCCGAGCACCTCGTCCTGACGCATCCGATCAGCGGCAAGACGCTGGATTTGCACGCGCCGTTGCCGGCGGATTTCGAGGCGCTGCTGGAGGCCTTGCGAAAAGGATAGGTGGCGATCCACCTCCGGCGACTCCGCCCTACATTGCGTCAGGGCGTCAGGAGCAGCTCCGCGGCGAGACCGTAGCGGAGGTTGTAGAAACTGTGGTGGAACTCCGTGAAGCCGCCGGCTTCGGCGACCGCGATGATTGTGGCGAGCGCGGTGGGAAAAACGTCGGCGCGTGTGGCGGGCAGGCCGGCGACGCCTTGCCGCTCGGCGAGCGGGAGCGCAGCCAAGAAGTCGAGCAGAGCGCGGATTTCGGCGAGCGTGACGATGGACTCGGTTTGCTCCGCCTCGATACCACGGCGGGCGCCGAGGATTTTGCGGATCGTGGCGACCGTGCCACCGGTGCCGATGGCGCAGCGAGTCGCACCGAGGCGGAAGCCCGAGGAGTCCAAGGTGGCCGCAACGTGGGCCATGATCAGGGCGCGGCTTTCCGTCGAGAAGGGCGCGGAGGTGTCGCGCACGAATTTTTCGGTCAGGCGCACGCAGCCGAGTTGGAGGCTGAGTTCCTGTTGGATTTCGCGGTTGCGGAACTCGAGGCACTCGAGCGAGCCGCCGCCGAGATCGAAGACATAGAAGTCACGCAGGGCGGCGAGCGCGGGGTCGGCAGTGAGGCCACGGCCGATGCCGTTCGCCTCTTCGCGTCCGGTGAGAATGCGGATCTCGTGACCGGTCGCCGTGCGGACGCGCGCGCGGAACTCGGAGCCGTTGGCGGCGTCGCGCACGGCGCTGGTCGCGACGAGCAGCGTGCGCGCGGGAGAGTAAGGCGCGGCGAGCGTGAGCAGTTCTTGGATGGCGGCGAGGCCGCGCGTCATGCCTTCCTCGCTCAGGCGCGGCGTGGCGGCGCTGATACCGGCGCTGATGCGCGCGTCGAGCGATTCGTGTTTCAGCACATCGAGCCCGCCGTCTGCGGCGCGCGCGGCGACGAGCACCTTGATGGAGTTGCTGCCGATATCGATGACGGCGACTGGAGGAGAGTTAACCACAGATGAACACAGAAGGACGCAGATGGACCCAGTAGGCGGCGGTCATGTCCGAACGAAGGATCGTTTCGAGGGGCCACAAAAAGCGCAAAAGGCACAAAGGGTTTCTGCGCCTTTTGTGGCCAACAGGATTGGCCCACGGCTTGCCACTCCGAGCGACAGCCTCACGGACTTTTCAGAGCAGTATCTGTGTCCAGCTGTGTTCATCTGTGGTTTTACGGCGTGAAGTCCTTCGGTGCGATCAGGACGACGAACTCGCCCTTCAGGCTGCCTTTCATTAGGCGGGCCTGCACGTCGGCAGCGAGACCGATGAGGAAGGTTTCGTGGAGTTTGGTGATCTCCTTCGCGATGCAGATCACGCGGTCGGGGCCGAGGTGCTCGACGATCTCGGCGGCGAATTTGTCGATGCGGTGGCAGCTTTCGTAGAGCGCGATCGTGTAGTCGAAGTCGCGGTGCTTTTGGAGAAACGCGATGCGTGCGGCGGATTTGGGGGGCAGGAAGCCGGCGAAAAGGAAGCCGTTGGTCGGCAGGCCGGCGGCGCTGAGCACGGCGGTGAGCGCGCTGGCGCCGGGAACGGGGACGACCGGGAGATTGCGGCGGCGGCAGGCGCGGACGACGCGGAAGCCGGGATCGCTCAGCGCGGGTGTGCCGGCGTCGCTGACGACGGCGACGGATTTGCCGAGGCCAACGAGGTCGGCGAGGCGGTCGGCGGCTTCGGTCTCGTTGTGCTCGTGATAGGGGACCAGTTCCTTGTGCAGGCCGAGGCGATGCAGCAGGACGCCAGTGGTGCGCGTGTCTTCGCAGGCGATGACGTTGACGCCGGCGAGGATGGCTCGGGCGCGGTCCGTGATGTCGGCGAGGTTGCCGATCGGCGTAGCGACCACGTAGAGGTGGCCGGGCTGGGGGACGAGCGAGGTGTTTTCAGCCGGAGTGGTCATCGCGGCTTCGTCAGGTCGCCTGTAAGCAGGCTCCTACAGCGAGCGAGGTGTTCTCGGCCGGCGCGGTCATGGCGGCCGTCACACGGGTTATTTGCCGATGCCGGGGATGCGGCCTTCCCAATCGGCGGGGCGGCTCCACGGAATCGACGAGTCCTGCTGCGGCGAGGTGCAGCCAGCGAGGCCGGCGAGAGCGAGGGCGGCGAGCGCCAAGGCGAGGAGGGCTTTGCGGAGAGTGGGCATGCTCATTTGGCTATTAGGACAAAATCGCCGGGCTGCAACTGTCGTTTCAACGCGGCGGGCAGAACCTGCGCGACGGAGAATTTGGCGCGGGCATCGGAGATTTGAACGCGGGCGACGACGGTGGTTCCGCGGTGCAGCGTGAGTTCGTCCCCAATTGTCGCGCCTTCGTCCCGGCCGTAGTCGACAATGACAAAGGCGTCGTGCGGTCCGACGCGGACGACGCGGTAGCCGGGCGCCGGCGGAGGTTGCGCGGCGGGCGCGACAGCGGGGGGGGCAGACGGCTCGGCCAGCGCGCGGGTCAGCAAGCTGGTGAGCTGCGACTCGAGGGCGGCGATGCGTTCGCGGTAGGCGTCGAGGTCGGCTGCGGAGGGCTCGCCGACCGTCGCGGACGAGGGAGGAACCGGCGCGTTCGGCGGCAGAGCGGAGCCGGCGGCGAGTGTGTTGGCGTTGGAAGCGGAGGTGGCGAGCGTCGCGCTCGATGGCGCCACTGGAGCGGGCGCGGAAGCCGATGCCGTTTCGGCGAGCCGCATTTGCTGGCGCAGCGCCTCGATCTCGGACAGCAGCGCGACTTCGCGTTGCTGTCGTTCGGTGAGGGAGGATTTCGTGGCGGTCAGCTCGCGCGCGAGTTGCGTGTTCTTGGTCTCGGTCGCGGTGGTGCGCGTCTTGGCGTTGCCGAGTTGGGTGTCGAGTTCGGCGGCCTTAGTGGAGAGTTTTTGGGCGCGCTCGTGCTCCTGGGTGGCTTCGGCGCGGACGCGCTCGAGATCGCGTTCCAGCGTGGCGGCCCGGGCGGCGTGTAGCTCGGCCTGGCGCTGGAAGAAAACGGTGCCGATCGCGCCTGCGACGATCAGCACCGAGAGCGTTACGAGAAGCAGGCGCGTGGGCATGCGTGGCTTTACGCGTTCGCCGCGTATGTGCTTTCGAACCACGGCTTCTTCGCGGTTTTCGCGACGCCGTTGCCGGGGTTGGCGGCGAGGTGTTCGAGGACTTTGAAGACGAGCTCGGCTTTCGCGGTTTCGCCGATTTGCGCGGCGAGGGCGTCGGCGGTGAATGCCTGTCCGGGCGCGGCTTTGAGGGCGGCGACGATCTGGCCGCGGAGCGCGATGACGGCGGTGGCGGCCTTCTTGCCGGCCTCGACGCCGGGCTGATGGTAGGCGTTGATGCCGACGAGGGAGGCGTAGAGACCTACGGCGCGCTCGTAGAGGGCGATGAGCTGGCCGAGGGTTTTCGGCGAGACGTCGGCGACCGTGACGGTGATCGAGTGGCGGTCTTTCTCGGAGAGCGCGTCGCGCGTGCCGAGGAAGAAGCCTTGCAGGTAATCGCCGCTGGTGATGCCGCCGGCTTCGACTTCGAGGGCGTCGCCGCTGCGGTCCTTGAGGACTTCGATGAAGGTGACGAAGAAGTTGTTCACGCCTTCGCGGAGCTGCTGCACGTAGGCGTGCTGGTCGGTCGAGCCCTTGTTGCCGTAAACGGCGATGCCTTGGTTGACGACGTTGCCGGCGAGATCGAATTCCTTGCCGAGCGACTCCATCACGAGTTGCTGGAGGTAGCGCGAGAAGAGCAGCAGGCGGTCCTTGTAGGGGAGGACGACCATATCCTTGGCGCCTTTGCCGTCGGTGGCCCAATACCAGGTGAGCGCGAGGAGCGCGGCGGGGTTTTCGCGGAGCTTCGGCTTGCGGGTGAGCTCGTCCATCGCGGCGGCGCCGGCGAGCATCTGGTCGATCTTGATGCCTTGGAGCGCGGCGGGCAGGAGGCCGACGGCGGAGAGTTCGGAGGTGCGACCGCCGACCCAGTCCCACATCGGGAAGCGGGCGAGCCAGCCTTCCTTTTGCGCGATCTGGTCGAGCTTGGAGCCTTCGCCCGTGACGGCAACGAAGTGCTTCGGGTAATCGAGGGCGGCCTGCTTGAAGGCGGCGGCGGCTTCGAGCATGCCGTTGCGCGTTTCGACGGTGCCGCCGGATTTGGAAATGACGACGACGAGAGTCTGCTTCAGGCGCGAGCCGAGTTCGGCGAGCACGTAGTCCATGCCGTCGGGATCGGTGTTGTCGAAGAAGGTGACGCGCATCTTGTCGCGGCGGCCGTTCGGGCGGCCGAGGGCGTGGTTGACGAGTTGCGGGCCGAGGGCGGAGCCGCCGATGCCGACGACGAGCAGGTCCTTGAACTTGCCGCCGGAGGGCGGAGCGATGTCGCCGGCGTGCACGGCGGCGACGAATTCCTTGATCGAGTCGACGGTGCGCGTGATGGCGTCCTTCAGCTCGGGCGTGGGCGCGAGCTCGGCGTTGCGCAGCCAGTAGTGGCCGACCATGCGGTTCTCGTCGGGGTTCGCGATGGCGCCTTTTTCGAGGGCGGCCATGTCGGCGAAGGCCTTTTCGAGGCGTGGAGCCATCGATTCGAGGTAGCCGTCGGGGAACGGCATCCGGGAGATGTCGAGGCCGAAGCCGAGCTTCGGCGCGTGGAAGTAAAGTGACTTGAAACGGTCCCAGCTCATGAGGACTAAACAGGTAGCCCGGGACGCGCGGCGCGGCTAGCCGGAAAAGCGTCACAGACTCACGGAAGGCTTGTGAGCAATTCGGGATTGTCAGCCTGCGCGGGGCGACCCTCACTCGTGGGCGACAATGGCCTTCGATCTCAAACGTGTGCTCAAAGTGATGCTGTTCGCCTCAAACGGACCGCTCGCGGTGAAAGACATCCAGACCGCTTTCACGCGGTTCCACGAGCAGGCGGACAGCCTGCCGTTTGAGAGCGAGAGCGAGGCCGCCGAACCGGTCGCGGAAGTCGCCGGTGAGGTGGCTGCGGTCGCGACGGAGGCGGAGATGGTGGCGACGGATGCGCCGGCGGCCGAGACCGCACCGGCGGCTGAGACCGCGCCGGTGACGGAAGCCGCCGAGTTGGTCGTGCCGCCGACCGAGGAAGACGAGATTTATCGCGATGTGCCGTCGCTCATCACCACCGCGCAAATCCGCGAGGCGATGGATGCGATCTCGCAGGAATTGCGCGACACGAACAGCGAAGTGCTGATCGTCGAGAACCACAGCGGCTGGCGCCTGGTCACGCATCCGCGTTATGCGCGCTGGGTGCGCTTGCTGCGCAACGAGCCGCCGCCGGTGCGCCTGACGGCTTCGGCGATCGAGACGCTAGCGGTTATCGCTTATCGCCAGCCGACGACGCGCGCCGAGATCGAGCAAATCCGCGGCGTGTCGGCGGAGGCCGGCATCGCGAAGCTGCTCGAGCGCGACTTGATTTACGTGGTCGGGCGCGCGGATTTGCCGGGCCGGCCGACGCAGTTCGGCACGACGGATGCGTTTCTGGAATTTGTCGGCATCAAGTCGCTCGACGAGTTGCCGGCGTCCGATGTCCTTTCGCCGCGGCAGATCGATGCGTGGCTGAATACGTCCAACAACCCGCGGCCGGCCAGCGATGGCGACATGGGTCTCGACGAGACGCAGCCGAGCCAGATGACGCTCGACCAGGCGCCGGCTGTCGCCACCGAGGGCGGTGAAGCGCCGGTCGCAACCGACGACGCACCGGCCGAACGCGAGCCGAAGACCGAGTGATGAGCGCGGCGCGACTTCGGGTCGGCGTCATCGGAGCCGGCGCGAACACGCGCGCCAAACATTTGCCGCTGTTGCGCGCGATCCCCGGCGTGGAAATCGTCGCGGTGGCGAACCGCTCGCGCGAATCGAGCGAGCGTGTGGCGCGGGAGTTCGGCATCGCGCGCGTTGCGCCCGACGCGCAGGCGATCATCGCGGCGGCGGACATCGATGTGGTCGTGATCGGCACGTGGCCTTATTTGCACGCGGAGCTGTCGATCGCGGCGCTGCGCGCGGGCAAGCACGTGCTCACGGAAGCGCGCATGGCGCGCGATCTCGCGGAGGCGCAGGCGATGCTGTCGGAGTTGAGGAAGCATCCGCAACTGGTCGCGCAGATCGTGCCGGCACCGTTTTCGCTGCCGTTCGATGCAACGATCGTCGACTGGTTGCGCGGCGGAAAGCTCGGTGTCGTGCGCGAGGTGCACGCGACGTTCACGCACGGTGCGCTGGCGAATCCGGCGGCGCCGTTCAGCTGGCGGCAGGATTTCGCGTTGAGCGGCAAGAACACCATGTTCCTCGGGATTTTCTACGAGATGGTGCGGCGCTGGCTCGGGCGCGATCCGGAGAGCGTGGTGGCGGACGCGGCGATTTTCACGAAGACCCGGCGCGACGAGCGCGGTGCGGAGCACGAGGTGAAAATCCCCGAGAGTGTGAGCGTGCTGGGTCGCTACGCCGACGGCGCGCGGCTCGTGATGCACTTGAGCGGCGTGGAAACGAGCGCGTCGCGGAATGAGATTCGCGTGAACGGCAGCGATGGCGCGGTGCGGGCGGATTTTGCGGCGGACGAATTGTGGTTCGCACCGCGCGGCGGGGCGGAGCGGCGTGTGGAGATCGCACCGAAGAAACGCGGCGAGTGGCGGGTCGAGGCGGATTTCGTGGACAGCATCCGCGAGGGGAAGCCGGTCACGCTGACGGATTTCGCGAGTGGCGTGCGCTACATGGCGTTCACGGACGCCGTGTGGGAGTCGTGGAATCGCGGCGGCGCGCGAGTGGCGCTGCCGGAGTGAGGACTTCGGATGGATCGCCGCGGCTCGCGGTGCGGGCCTCGCGATGACAATCAGGTCGCGTGGTGGATCGAGCGAGGTGCCGGCCGATTCGACGGTCCAGTTTCGGCGGTCATGGACCGCGCTACAGGTTCGGTGCGGCTTTGCCCCGGCTGGATTCGCTGCTACTTCGCGGCGACGGGAGCAGGTTTGGCGTCGACGTAGCCGAGGAGTTTGCGCGCCTTGATGAGGGCGGCGACTTTGGAGGGGACGAGGCGCTCCCAGGTCGGATCGCCGGTCTTGATCATGCGCAGCACTTCGTTCGAGAAAATCGCGAGGTAGTCGTCGTTGAAGCCGGTGATCGAGTCGATGGCGTTGTTTTCGAGCAGATGGCGGTAGAGGTAGCGCAGGTGGCGCGCGACATGGACGTTCTTGGCCGTGATGAGTTCGGTGGGCGAGGTGGCGTCGCCGGCCTGATGCTCGGTGCCGGCGGTGATGAGTTTCTCCGAGGTGGCGGCGCGCATCGGGTAGACGTAGAGTTTCACCGAGTGGCGGAACATGCGGCCCATCGATTCGAGGATGCCGCCTTCGAGGTGTTCGTAGTATTTCTCGTTGAAGATCTCGAGGAGCGTGTTGATGCCGAGGGCGATGCCGATCATCTCCTTCGTGTAGCGGCGGAAGTAGGTCGAGAGGCGGTAGAACTCGGAGTAGTTCGAGATGAGCACCGTGAACCCGATGTGGCCGAGCATGTCGACGCGCGAGAGAAAGTCCGCGATGTCGAGTTCGCCGCCGGCGAGCAGGTTGTTCATGGTGATTTCCATGAGGACGACGATGTCCTTGCCCTTGACGGTGGGTTCCTGGAGGAACTGCGCGGTGGCGCAGTTGAGCATGTCGACGTTGACGTGCGTGACGGGGCGGAAGCTGCCGCGTTCGACGAGAATCGGGCGGTTGTAGAAGGCTTCGGACGGCTGGAGCATCTCGCCGCCGGGCGAGAAGAGCACGGCGTTGGTCAGACCGTGCTTTACGAGGTAGAGGGCGAGGAGGCGGTTGTCGACGTGGCGGAAGGCCGGGCCGATGAGCTTCACCATGTCGACCTCGATGCGATCGGTGCCGAGGTTGTCGGCGAGCGAGGTGATGAGCAGTTCGGGGTCGTCGAGGTAGTAGAAGGCGGCGTAGATGAGGTTGGTGCCGACGATGCCGAGCGCTTCCTGTTGGAGGACGTTCTTTTTGTCCCACATGCGGACGTGGATCATGATCTCGCTCGGTTCGGCGAGGGGCTCGTGTTGGAAGCGGATGCCGAGCCAGCCGTGGCCGTCGGCGACCTTGGCGGACTTGGCGGCGACGGTGTTAGCGAAGACGAAGAAGCGCGTGCGGTCACCGCGTTTGTCGGAGAGACGTTCCTTCAGCAGCGCGTATTCGTGGTGCAGCATCGTCTGCAGGCGCTCGCGCGAGACATAGCGCGGGGCTTTGCCGTAGATGGCGTCGCTGAACGTCATGTCGTAGGCCGACATGGTTTTCGCGATGGAGCCGGAGGCGCTGCCGGCTTGGAAGAACACGCGGGCGACCTCCTGACCGGCGCCGATTTCGGCGATGGTGCCGTAGCGCGTGCCGTCGAGATTGATCGTCAGCGCCTTGCGGTTCGTGGTGAGGAGTTCTTTCTTCTCGCTGCTCATGGAGGCGGGTGGGCCAAGGTATGACACGGCTCCATCGGCACAAGGGAAAGTTCGTGGAGCATGCCGCGCGCACGACGCCGCCCGTGGAGCACGGAGGCCGTTCGTCCCAGTTGGTTGCCTGAGAACGCTTTTCGCTGGCGGGGCTGGCGACGCGGGCTAGCTTCGGCGCCATGAAGAATTTCTTCACGTCGTTTTTCGCGACGCTGTCCGCCTTGCTGGTGTTCTGCTTCGGCAGCGTCGTCGTGTTTTTCATTTTCGTGGGCATGCTCGCCGCCCTCGGGGGCGATAAAAAGGTCACGGTGGCGCCCGGTTCCTATCTGGTCGTCGACCTGAATGCGAACATCCAGGACGCGCCCGAGCAGATGGAGGGTTTTGAGAAATTCGCGGAGGTCTTCGGCGGCCGCAGCAACACGACGCTGCAATTACGCCAAGTCACGCGGGCGCTCGAGGCAGCGGCGAAGGACAGCGACATCCGCGGCGTGCTCCTGCGCGGGCAGCTGTCGCCGGTGGGCTACGGCACCAGTCTCGCGAGCTTGCGCGAGGTGCGGGGCGCGCTCGAGAAGTTCCGGGCGTCGGGCAAGCCGGTGAAGGCCTATCTGTCGTTCGCGACCACGCGTGAGTTCTATCTCGCCTCGGCGGCGAGCCAGGTGACCCTTGATCCTTACGGCGGCATTCTGCTGCCCGGCCTCGCGTCGCAGCCGATGTTCTTCGCCGGAGCGTTCGAGAAATTCGGCATCGGTGTGCAGGTCACGCGCGTGGGCAAATACAAGTCCGCGGTGGAGCCCTACACGCGCAAAGACATGAGCCCGGAGAACCGCGCGCAGATTCAGAAGCTGCTCGACGATGTTTGGGGCGAGTTGGTCACGAGCATCGAGCAAAGTCGCGGTCTCGCCGCTGGCTCGCTACAGAAGGTCGTCGATACCGAAGGCATTCTCCGTCCCAAGGCGGCGATCGAGGCGAAGCTGGTGGACCGCGAAGCCTATTGGGATGTCGTGCTCGAGGAGCTGAAGGCCGATACGGGCCGCAAGGGGGGCAAGGAAACGTTCAAGCAGATCGGCCTGAAGGAATACGCGAAACTCGTCCCCGGCGACGGCGTCGTCGCACGGCGCGCGACAGAGGTCAAAATCGATCCGAGTGCGAAAGGCAAAATCGCGATCGTCTACGCCGAAGGCGAAATCGCCGATGGCGACGGCCGCGAGCAAGGCGTGATCTACGGCGACAAGGTCGCGCGCCAGCTGCGTGAGTTGCGCCTCGACGATTCGATCAAGGCGGTCGTCCTCCGCGTGAACAGCCCGGGCGGCAGCGCGTCGGCTTCGGAGACGATCCAGCGCGAGGTGCGCCTCGTGCGCGAGAAGAAGCCGATCGTGGTCTCGATGGGCGGGCTGGCGGCTTCCGGCGGCTATTGGATTTCGACTTATGGCGACCGCATTTTCGCGGAGCCGACGACGATCACGGGATCGATCGGCGTGTTCGGCATGTTCCTGAATTTCCAAGGACTCGCGACCGACAAGCTCGGCCTGACCTTCGACATGGTGAAGACCGGCAAATTTGCCGACGCGCTCACCGTCACGCGTCCGAAGACGCCGGAGGAACTGGCGATGTTCCAGCACATGGTGGATTGGATCTACGACGAGTTCACCCGCAAGGTGGCGGAGTCGCGCAAGCTCGACATCGCGGTCGTGCGCGAGATCGCGCAGGGTCGCGTATGGTCCGGCGCCGAAGGCAAGAAGCTCGGCCTCGTCGACGAGATCGGCGGATTGCAGGACGCCGTGAAATACGCCGCGCAGAAGGCGAATCTCGGCGAGAAGTTCCGCGTCGTCGAATTGCCGCGCAAGAAGCCGTTCGCCGAGGCTTTGTCCGAGGCGCTGGACAACCGCCGCCATGAACAGGCGGTGAAGGGGCCGGCCGGATTGCTCGTGCAGCAAATCACGACCGAGCTGGAATCGCTCTCCCGGTTCAACGATCCGCAGGGCATCTACGCGCGCCTGCCGCTCAATCTGCGACTCCAGTAACGCGCGATTGCGTCACGCCCGTCCGCGTGCATCGTGGCGGGCGCATGAACGAAGTGCACACGCTCCTCCGCGATACGCCCGCCACGGTCATCCCCGCGGGCGACAAGGTCACGCTGCCCGCCGGGCTGAATGTCTTCATCACCCAGACGCTCGGCGGCAATGTCACGGTGCGCACGGAGCAGGGGCTTTTTCGCATCGCGCGGGAGAACGCGGACGCCATCGGCGGTTTCCAGGCGACCGCGGAGACGCATGCCGCCCCGGTCGGCGAGTTCAGCGAGCAGCTCGTGTGGGACACGCTGAAAACCTGCTTCGATCCTGAGATTCCAGTGAACATCGTCGATCTCGGTCTCGTCTACGACCTTGCTGTCGAGAAAGCGGCGGCAGGCGGGCACACCGTGCAGGTGAAAATGACGCTCACTGCGCCGGGCTGCGGCATGGGGCCGGTAATCGCCGAGGATGCGCGCGCGAAAATCGCCGCGCTGCCGACCGTCGAAAAAGCCGAGGTGCACATCGTGTGGGACCCGCAATGGACGCCGCATATGATCTCGGACGTGGGCCGCAAGACGCTCGGGCTGGAGTGAGCATGGACGGCGTGCGTTTCGGCCATGTGAATCTGGTCGCGGCCGATTGGCGGCGGTTGGTTAAGTTTTATTCGGACGTGTTCGGCTGTGTTGCCACCGGGACGGAACGCGATCTGCACGGCGAGCTGCTCGAGCGCGGAACGAAACTGCCCGGTGCGCACCTGCGCGGAATGCATCTGCGCCTGCCGGGGCACGGCGAGAGCGGGCCGACGCTGGAAATTTTCTCCTACGAACAGAACGCTTCGAACGCGGCGCCGGCGACGCCAAACCGGGTGGGCTTCGGGCACATCGCGTTCGTGGTGCCGGAGGTGAGCGGGGCAATTCGCTCGGTGCTTGCTGCGGGCGGCTCGCAATACGGCGAAGCGGTCACGACGGCAGCGAACGGGCGAAAAGTCACCTGGGTCTATATGCGCGACCCGGAGGGCAACTTGGTGGAGTTGCAGGCTTGGAGTGATTGAGCGCGCCGCTCAGGCAGTGATTGTGTCGAGCGAACAGCTTGCGTGCGGCGTCTCGCAGTTCGGCCGGGCGATGACGCCAGCGTAGGGCTCGTCGGCGAACGGCCGATCTGGCTCGGAGAGCAGGTGGCGGTCGCAGACGGCGAAGAGCTCGGCTTCGGTCATGGCGCGGCGCATGTCGTGCAGGAACGCACCTTGCGCGTCCACGGATTGACCGACGAAGTTCAGATATTTCTTCATCTTCGCGACGTGGGCGGCTTCAGGAATGTCGGCTTGGCGCGTCTCGCGGTAGAGGTGATCGATGTAGCCGCGGACGTCGCGGAGCGCTGGCGCGTAGACTGGCGTGGCGGCGAAGCGTTCGCGGCATTGGCGGAAAATCCACGGATTGCGAATGGCGTGGCGGCCGATCATGAGGCCGGCGGCGTGTGTCTCGGCGATGACGGTGGCGGCGCGGGCGGCGGACGTGACGTTGCCGTTGGCGAGGACGGGGCAGGGCACGGTGCGCGCGGCTTCGGCGATGAAGTCGTAATGCACGTCGCTGCGGTAGCCTTCCTTCACGGTGCGGCCGTGGACGCTGAGGAGATCGACGCGGTGCTTGGCGATGAGGTCGAGGATGCGGCGGTAATTGTCGGTCGAATCGAAACCGATGCGCATCTTCACGGTGAAGAGGCCGGGGACGCTGGCGCGGAGAGCGCCGAGGAGCTCGTCGATTTTCGCCGGATCGCGGAGCAGGCCGCCGCCGACGTTCTTCTTGTAGATCTTCGGGGCGGGGCAGCCCATGTTGAGGTCGATGCCGGCGACGGGGAGCTTGAGGAGCTCGCGCACGGTGCGGACCATGTGGCTGATTTCCTCGCCGATGAGTTGGGCAAAGACCGGGCGTCCGGTCTTGTTCTCGACGATGGAGCGGACGATGTGTTTCTCCGGACGCGACTGGGCGTGGACGCGGAAGAATTCGGTGAAGAAATAGTCCGGCGCGCCGTAGTGCGCCATGACGCGCATGAAGGGCAGGTCGGTGACGTCCTGCATCGGCGCGAGCGCGGTGAGCGGCTGGCCGGGCGCGATCGGCGGCGGCAACGTTTGCGGCAGCGCGACGGCGGGGCCGGTCGCGGCGGTGGGCCCCTGAGCGGTCATGCGCCTACTGCTCCTCCTCGCCGGTCTGTTCTTCCTTCTGCTGCTTGAGCACGCGCTCGAGGATCTCGGTCATGTCCTCGACGGCGTCGAACACGCGGTGCGAGACGAATATCGGGCGCTTCTGCTGGAGCGCGAGGACGATCGAGTCGCTGGGGCGCGAGTCGAGCTCGAGGATCTTGCGACCGAGCTCGTTTTGCATCGTGAGGATGATGCGGGCGAAATAGGTGCCTTCGTTGACGTCGTTGATGACCACGCGCTCGAGGCTGATGCCGAAGCCGAGGAACAGATGCCCGATGAGGTCGTGGGTGAGCGGGCGCTCCTTCTTGACGTTGTTGATCGTCATCGAAATCGCGCTGCCGACGCTGGGATCGACGTAGATGACGAAGGTCTTGTCGTCGTTGCCGAGGAACACGGCGCAGCCGTTGGCCGTGGGCATGAGGCCTTTGATTCCGACTTCGACGACGTCACTCATGAGGGCGGAATGTGCGCGGGCGGCGACAAAGTGCAAGAGCGGCGAACGTGTCGCCGCTCGCGGGGGCCGCTCAGAATCCGTAGAGCGAGATGCCCCAGGTTTTCGCCTGCGCGAGCACGGCGGCTTTGTCGAGGACGATGACCTTGCCGGCTTCGAGCGCGGCGGCGGCGAGGCCGGCTTCGCGCATGGTTTCCAGCGTGCGGAGGCCGAAGACGGGCACGTCGAAGCGAAAGTCCTGTTTCTCCTTCACGACTTTGACGAAGAGCGTTTCGTCGGTCTTGAACGCGCCGGCGCGGCGGAGCATCTCGTCGGTGCCTTCGAAGGCCTCGACGGCGAGCACAGTGCCTTTGCGCACGACGCAGCCTTGGCCGATGTCGAGGCGGGCGATTTCGCGGGCGATGTGGATGCCGTGGTCGAGATATTCGCGGTCGACGGGGAGTTTCTTGCCGGCCATCGGGCCGGCGTGGGCCATGTGGTCGTCGATGAAGGCGCGGGCGTCGAGGAGCGTGATCCCGAGTTTCTCGATCTCGGCCGCGATGGCGCCGAAGATGGTCTCGGCGTTGCGGCGTTTCAGTGAGAAGAGGATTTGCGCGGCTTTCAGATCGGGTGTGAGGCCGTGGAAGAGTTTCTTGGGTTTGACCTGGCCGGCCATGAGCGCGTAGCCGGCGCCGAAGTCCTTCAGTGCACCGAGCATTTTGCCGAGCTGGCCGGCGTTGACCTCGATGCGTTCGGCGGCGGGAACGCTGTCGAACAGCTCGGGCATCGTCTCCTCCTCGATGGCGATGAGGCGCAGCGGGACGCCGGCGGCGCGAATGGCGTTGGCCGTGAACAGCGGGTAATGGCCGCGGCCGGCAATGAGGGCGACGGGGCGGCGCGGGTCGAAGTTCGGCGGCAGGAAGGCGGAGAGCACAGCAGGAGCGTGAGCGAGCGGCGGCGCGGTTTGAAGCGGGAAGTTGGGCGAGTGACGGCCAAGAAAAAGCCGCGTCTCGCGACGCGGCTCGGTGGCAAAGAAAGGAATGGCGCGAGCGCTCAGGACTGGGCGCCGTAATATTTCTTGTAGCTCCGGTAGTAGCGGTAGTTCGAGTAATACTCGATGCGGCGCGGCGAGAGGCCGTTGAGCACGACGCCGAGCAGCTCGTTTTTGCCGTCGCGGAGCGACTTGATGTAGAGGCGAATGTGTTTCCGGTAGGCGCGGTTGAAGCGGCAGACGTAGATGATCTCGTCAGTGTGGGCGGAGATCAGCAACGAGTCGGTGACGGCGCCCATCGGCGGGGAGTCGATGACGACGAGATCGAAGTGGTGCTTCAGGGATTCGAGGAACTGGCCGAAGATCGGGTTCTCGAGCAGCTCGGTGGGGCTCTTCGAGCGGCCGCCGGAGCGGAGGAGGAAGAGGTTCTCGTCGACCTTGGTGAAGCCGAGGGTCGGGTCGGCAACGGGATCGTCGGGGATCTTGGCACCGGCTTCGAACCAGGCGATGAGGCCGGTTTCGTTGGTGAGCTTGAAGTGGCGGTGCAGCATCGGGCGGCGCATGTCGCAGTCGATGAGGAGCACGCGTTTGCCGTGGCGCGCGAAGGAGGCGGCGAGGTTGCAGCTGATCATCGTCTTGCCTTCGCCGGGGATGGTGGAGGTGACGAGGATCGACTTGGGGAAGTCGAGTTTCGACTGGATCTTCACCGAGCTGTAGACGCTGAGGAACGCCTCAGAGCCCGGGGAGGCCTTGTTGCTGGTGACGAGGTTGTGTTTCTCGCCCTCGGGGATGTCGGCGAGCTCGGGGATGATGCCGAGGAGGTTGACGCCGATGAAGCCTTCGATGTCCCAGGCGCTCTTCACGCGGTCGTCGAGGAAGCTGAGGCCGACGGCGACGGCGGCGAAGACGACGAAGCCGAGGCCGGCGCAGGTTTTGACGATCTTGCGGATGTCGGGCGTGTAGGGAGAGCCGGCGGGAGTGGCGGCGTCGAGCGGCTTGACGGGGATGTTCTCGAGGTTCTTCGAGGTGGTGGTCTGGTTGAGGCGGTCGAGGATCTGGATGTAGTTGTTCTTCGCGACCTGGGCCTGGTTCTCGAGGGATTTGAATTCGACGGAGAGTTCGCCGAGGCGGAGCTGGTCGTTTTCGGCGAGCTTGTATTCGCGTTCGAAGGATGCCTCGGAGTCTTTGACCTTGGTGAACTGCGTGTTCAGGTCGGCGATGGCCTGCTCGATGTTCTTCTGGATTTGTTGCTGGAGGACGTCGATCGAGTTGGCGAGGTCGATCATCTTCGGGTGTCGCTCGAGATAACGTTCGCTGAGCACCGATTGGGTCTTGGTGAGTTCGGCGAGCTGGGATTTCAGCGACTGGATGGTGCCGTAGGAGGCGATGTATTGGACTTCGAGGAGGTTGCCGCCCTCGGCTTTCATGCGTTCGATCTGCTTGATCGTCACCTCGAGGTTGAGGCGTTCGAGGCGGACGCGGGTGAGCTCGCCGTTGATGGACTTCAGGCGGTCGGCGACGATGTCGACGCTGTTGGAGAGGGAGACGAGGTTGTTCTTGCGCTTGTAGTCCTGGAGGCGGGCTTCGGCGGCTTCGGATTCCTTGCGCAGTTCCTCGGCGCGGGTGCGGAGGTAGTCGACGGCGAACTCGTTTTTGCCGCCGGAATACTCGATGAGGTAGCGCATGAACTGGCTGACGTAGGCGTTGGCGACGATGGCGGCGCCTTCGGGGTCGCGGTTGGCGACGTTGACCGAGATGAGGAAGCTGTTGCGGAGCGATTGGACGCTGACGCTGCCGATGCACGCGCCGACAGGGGGCGGCGTGGCGCCGGGGGGGAGTTCCTTCAGGTAGGGGCGCTGGAGTTTCTGCACCTGCTCGGGTGTGAGCGATTGCACGACCATCGAGCGGAGGCGGCCGCTGTCGAGGATGCGCAGGTAGGTGTTGAGGTCGATTTCGGAGCGGACGCTGGTGTCGATGACCTCGGTGGTGGTGACGACGCGATCCGGGCGCTCGAACTGCATCGTGGCGGCGGCGGAATACATCGGGGTCTCCTGCGCCTGATAGTAGCCGAGGGAGACGGCGACGAGGAGGGCGATCGGGAGGGCAATCCAGAGGCGTTCGCGGAGAATGATGTAGTAGTCGCGCAGCGTGCGGCGTTCGACGACGTGGTCTTCGTTGCCGTGGAGCGAGGCCGGTTTTTTATCCGGCGGAGGTGCGGCGATAGGGGAGGCCATTGGGAAAATCAGATGAGTCGTTCGGGGATGTAGACGTTGTCGCCGGGCAGCAGGAGGATGTTGTCCTCCGCCTTGGCGTCTTTCGCTCCCTTGATCAGTGCGTCGACGTTCACGGTGAAGACCTTCTTGGTGCCGTCGGCGAGGAAACGCGTGATGGTGACGGCGGTGCCTTTGCCGATGTCGGTGATGCCGCCGGCCTTGGTGACGAGTTCGACGATGGTGTAGGTGGACTCGTTGGGGAGGGGGAAGCGGCCGGGGTTGCGAATCTGGCCGGAGATCGAGACTTCGCGCGGTGCGTATTCCTCGACGCTGACGGTGACTTGCGGCGAGCGGAGAAAGCGGCCTTCGCGGAACGCATTCTGGATCGCTTCCTGGGCCTCGACGATGGTGAGGCCGCCGATCTGGATTTCCTGGATGAGGGGGAGATTGACCATGCCGCGGGCGTCGATGCGCGCGAGGGTCGTGAGATCTTCCTCCTGATAGACGGCGACGCGCACGCGGTCGGCGAGTTGCAGGCGGTGCACGTAGGCTTTCTTGGCGTCGGCGGGATTGCCGGACTGCGCAAAGACGGGGCCGGCAAGCGCGGCGAGCAAAAGAGGGAGGAGGAAACGCAGCAGCGGTTTCATGACAAAAGGATCAGTAGCGGGAGGAGATATCGATGGAGTAGCCCGTGCGCTCGAAGTCCGAGAAGCTGATGGACGACCAGTTGTGGAGATAGTTGTAGGAAATGCCGACGTGGAGGTGCTCGCTCCAGGTTGCGCTCAAGCCGACATCCCACGAGAAGAAGTCGTCGCGGCGACCGCGCGTGGTGCCGTCGAGGAATTTGTTGCGGCCGTAGCCGAGGCCGCCGTTGGCCTGGTATTTGCGGTTGAAGTCGTAGGCGGCGCGCAGCTGGGCGGAGAGCGTGTCGACGGAGCCGCCGACGGCGGTCGTGCTGAAATCGCGTGCCGCGATGGCTTGGAGGTTGAATTTGCGGGTGACGGCCCAGCCCAGATCGGCGGAGAGCGTCCACTGCGTGAAGGTGTCGCCGGTGGAGTCGATGGAGCGGCGCTGGACGCCGGCGCGGAGGGAGCCGTTGATCTTCGGGATGATCTGATTGACCAAGCCGATCATGAGGGATTGGTCGGTCGACGTGTCGAGCGTGGTGTTGCCGACGCGGATGCGGTAGGAGAGGGAGAGGTCGGTCTTGCTGGTGTAGACGTAGAGCAGGTCGATGCCTTCGCTGTAGTCGGTGTAATTGAGGAGCGTCGTGTTGTCCGTATAGCTGCGGCGGAGGTAGCCGCTGGTGGACGTGATGTAGAAGTTGTCGTTGACGGGATACTTCACGTTCAGACCGAGCGGGAAGTTCCAAGTCTGCGTGCGCAGGTTGACGGCGCTGTCGGCGCGCGAGGAGCGATAGGCGTTCACGGTGAACGCGCCGGTGGTGCGGCCGGTGGTCTTGTTGAGTTCGAGATAGAACGTGGGATTCCAGGCTGACTGGGTTTTGTTCTTCTGGAATTCCTGACGGTCGATCACGGCGCGGGCGTTGACCGAGATGATGCCGGCGCGTCGCTTCAGTTCGAGGCCGGCTTGGGCGCTGTAGAGGGTGTCGCCGCTGCCACCGGCGGCGGAGAAGATATTCGAGTCGTAGCCGATCGTCAGCTTGCCGAAGACGAAGACCTGGTTGCGTGTGCCGTCGATATTCAGCAAGGCGAACGCACTCTGCGGGGCCCACAGCAGGGCGGCGCACAAGGCGAGGGCGAGTTTCAGCGACGAACGAGGCGGCACGGGGAGAATGGGCTTTTATTGTCCGCCGGGGAGCGCGGCCGGGCTGACGGTGATGTTGGTGGGGAGCTCCGCGGGGGTCGTGGGTGTCACGACGATTTCCTGCGTGGGCTCTTCGGGCGGAGGCTGGGGCGATCCCGGGGGCAGATCCTGCTGCTTTTCGCCCTCGGCGCCGAACTCGGACTTTTTCTCGATCGTCTCGAACGACACGGTTTTCTTCGCGGCGCAGGCGGCGCCGACCTTGTCGTCGAGGGCCGGCAGGAGATTCGATTCGATGGGGGCGACGGTGACGATGGGCGGCCGGCCGGGCGGGCCGGGGCGGATCGTCGCCTTCTCGCCGGGACGGAGCAGGGTGCCGCCGGTGTCCCTGCCGCCGGTGCGGACGGTGACGTCGCCGTCGAGCAGGTAGATCGTGGACTCCGTGCCGTTGGTGGAGACGGCCATCTTGCCGCCGCGGATATTCACCGACGCGTTGGGCGTGGAATAGTTCATCGTCGAACCGGAAACCATCTGGCTCGTGCAAATGTTGACCTGGCCGCGCGAGACGAAGACGTCGCTCTGGGAAATGGAGGGCTCCGTCTCGGTCGATTTCTCGCGGTCGGGTCGGAAGGGTTCCTGGACGAAGCGATCGACTTCCACGCGGGTGTTCTCGTCGACGAGCATGGCGGTGCCGTTCGAATACACGAACGCCTGGTGCGAGTCCTTGCCGGTTTCGATGACCGTGCCGGGCGCGTCGAAGGCGGTGGCTTGCTTGGCGGTGTGCGATTTGCCTTCGGTGGTGATGTTGCCTTCGCCGACCGATTCGGCGAGGAACAGCTTGCTGGTGGGACCCTTTTTCTTGCCGAGCTGGCGTTGAGCGAACGCGGACGGCGCCGCGACCACGGCGAGCGCGAGCGATGCGGCGAGGAGGCGAAGAAGAGTTTTCATGGCGGAGAGGTTCGATGGGGCAAATTTGCCCCAGTCGTCGCGAGCTAAATAGGGGAATACCCCTACATCAAGCTTTAAACCGAACTTTTTATCCACCTAAGACTTTATCCTACAATGAGGTTCAGGAGCTTGCCTTTGACGTAAATGGTCCGCTTGAGGGCTTTCCCGGCGAGATGCGGAGCAACTTTGGGGTGCTCTTGGGCAGTTTTGATGAGGTCGGCTTCGCTGCTGGCCACGGAGACTTGGGTGTCGCCGCGGTGCTTGCCGTTCACTTGGAAGACGATGGTCATCGTGTCGGCGACGAGTTTTACGGGGTCGAATTTCGGCCAGGCCGCGTTCATCGCGGTGTCGGTGCCACCGAGACGCGACCAGAGTTCCTCGCCGAGGTGTGGGGCGAAGGGCGCGAGCATCTGCGCGAACTCCAGCAACGCCACGCGTGGGAGCGCGGGCTCTTTCTGGAGTGCGTTCAGATAAATCATCATCTGCGAGATTGCGGTGTTGAAGCGCATCGCTTCGAGATCCTCGCCGACTTTCTTGATCGTCTCGTGGCGGAGTTTCTCGGTGTCGGCGGTGAGTGCGGCGGTGTCGGAGACGCGGCTGTTCAACTTGCCGTCTTCGCCGAGGCACTCGCGCCAGAATTTCCGCAGGAAACGGTGCACGCCCTCGATGCCCTTGGGATTCCACGGCTTCATCGCTTCGAGCGGCCCGAGGAACATCAGATAAAGGCGCAACGTGTCGGCGCCGTAGCTGCGGATGATGTCGTCGGGATTCACGACGTTGCCGCGGCTCTTGGACATCTTCACGCCGTCCTCACCGAGGATGATGCCTTGGTGGAAGAGTTTCTTGAACGGCTCGGCTTGCGGCACGGCGCCGAGGTCGAAGAGCACCTTGTGCCAGAAGCGCGCGTAGAGCAGGTGCAACACCGCGTGCTCGGCGCCGCCGACGTAGAGATCGGGCACGCCCCAATAGGCGAGCGCGTCCTTGCTTGCGAAGGTGTCGGCGTTTTGCGGATCGAGGTAACGCAGGTAATACCAGCACGAGCCGGCCCATTGCGGCATGGTGTTCGTCTCACGGCGGCCGCGCACCCACGCGTCACCGGCGGGCTTCGGTTGCGAAGCGGGCACGGCGGCGCCGGTCTCGGCGTTGAACCAGATTTCGAGCCACTCGGGGACATTGGCGAGCGGGCTCTCGCCGGTGCCGCTGGGCAAATACGATTGCACGTCGGGCAACTGCAACGGCAGCGCGACTTCGGGGAGCGGCAGCGCGTAGAGCGTGACGCCGCTTTCGACGAACGTCACCGGCTGCGCCGGTAAGTCGCGACGCAGTTTCGCCGCGCGCGCGTAGTCGGCTTCGCTGACCCACACGATCGGGAACGGCTCGCCCCAGTAACGCTGGCGCGAGAACAGCCAGTCGCGGAGCTTGTAGTTAATCGTGCCCTTGCCGATGCCCTTCGCGGCGAGGTCGGCGGTGATCTTCTTCTTCGCTTCTTCCCAAGTGAGACCGTCGTAGCCGGGCGAGTTGATGAGCTTGCCGTCGCCGGTGTAGGGGAGCTTGTCGCTGCCGTCCGGCGCGGCGATGACGCGCGGGATCGGGAGCTGGTATTTTTCGGCGAACTCGAAATCGCGCTCGTCATGCGCGGGCACGGCCATGATCGCGCCGGTGCCGTAGCCCATGAGCACGTAGTCGGCGATCCAGATGGGCGCGCGCGCGCCGTTGACAGGATTGATCGCGTAGCTGCCGGTGAAGACGCCGGTCTTTTCCTTCGCGGCGTCGGACATGCGATCGACGTCGCTCTTCGACGCGGTCGCCTTGCGGTAGGCGTCGACGACTTCGCGTTGCGCGTCGGTCGTGAGTCCGGGCACGAGCGGATGCTCCGGCGCGAGCACCATGTAGGTGCAGCCGAAGAGCGTGTCGGGACGCGTCGTGAAAATCTTCAGGTCACCGAGCGCGGCGTTCTCTAACTTGAACAACACCTCTGCGCCTTCGCTGCGGCCGATCCAGGCTTCCTGCATGCGCTTGGTCGAGTCGGGCCAGTCGACGTCCTTGAGGCCGTCGATGAGCTGCTCGGCGTAGGCCGTGATGCGCAGCACCCATTGCCGGAGATTTTTGCGCTCCACCGGGAAACCGCCGACCTCGCTCTTGCCGTCGACGACTTCTTCGTTGGCGAGCACGGTGCGCAGTTCCGGGCACCACCAGACCGGACGCTCGTCGACGTAGGCGAGGCCTTTCTTGAAGAGCTGGAGGAAAATCCACTGCGTCCAGCGGAAGTATTTCGGGTCGGTCGTGTCGACCTCGCGCTCCCAGTCGTAGGAGAAACCCAGCGCTTTGATCTGCCGGCGAAAATTCGTGATGTTGTTCTGAGTGTTCGAGGCCGGGTGCGTGCCGGTCTTCACCGCGTGTTGCTCGGCAGGCAGGCCGAACGCGTCCCAACCGATCGGGTGGAGAACGTTGAAGCCCTTCGCGCGCTTGTAGCGGGCGAGGATGTCGGTCGCCGTGTAGCCTTCGGGGTGGCCGATGTGCAGGCCCGCGCCGGACGGGTAGGGGAACATGTCGAGCACGTAGTATTTCGGCTTCGACGAGCCATTCTCGGCTCGAAATGGGCGGGTCTGCTCCCAAATTGACTGCCAATGCGGCTCAATCTTGAGAAAGTCGTAATCAGTGCAATCAGTAGGCTTCACGTGAAATCGGTCACTGTGCGACATTCACCATTACCGTCAATCATCCTCCCGGTCGTTCTCGCGGCCGGGTTTTTGTTCGCCGCCAACTCGCTCGCGGCGGCCGGCGGCGTCAGTCGCGGCTTCACGCGTTTGCTCGATGCGGTCGTGCGCATCGACGTGACCGAGACGACCTTCGACGAGGGCACCAAACGCACCGAGCGCGGTATCGGTTCGGGTGTCATCATTTCCGCGGACGGACTCATCCTCACCAACGCTCACGTCGCCAGCCCGCAAGCGGTCGAAATTTCCGTCACGCTCGCGAGCCTCGAGCGTGTCGGCGCCAGGCTCGTCGGCTGGGATCACTGGACCGACCTCGCGGTCATCCGACTGAACATGCAAGAGGTGAAGGCGCGCAAACTCACCTTTGCGCACGCCGATTTCGGCGACAGCGACGACCTGTTTCCCGGTCAGACCGTCTACGCCGTCGGCACGCCGCACGGTCTCACCCGCACCGTCACACGCGGCATCATTTCCAACAACCGTCGCTACTTCGAAGACTCGCGTGCCGTGCGCGGTTACGAGACCGGTTCGTTCAACACCTGGTTGCAAACCGACGCCGCCATCAATCCCGGCAACAGTGGCGGCCCGCTCGTCACCGAAGATGGCAAGGTCGTCGGTATCAACTCGCGCACCTACATGGGCGCCGACAATCTCGGCTTCGCCATCCCGTCGGCCGTCGCGCAGCGCGTCGCCGAAGGCCTCGTGAAAAACGGCAGCATCACGCGCAGCTATCTCGGCATCCGCCCGCGCGAGTTGCAGGACCTCGAGCGCTTCTACTCGCTCGCCGCCAACACCGGCTTGCTCGTCGACAGCGTCGATCCCGGCTCGCCCGCCGCGCGCGCCGGCGTGCGCCCGAGCGACATCATCCTTGCGCTCAACGGCCAGAAACTCGACGGCCGCTTTCCTGAGCAACTCCCTCCGATCCAAAACATGATCGCGAATCTGCCGGTCGGCGTCGCCGTGAAGCTCACCGTCAAACGCGGTGCGCAGACGCTCGATCTCACCGCGACCACGGAAAAACTCGAGAGCCGCGTCGGCGAGGAATGGGCGTTCGAGAAATGGGGCCTCAGCGTGCGAAAAGTCTCCCGCGCCTACGCGCGCGAGAACCAGCTGCCCGATGCCAGCGGCGTGCTCGTCATCGGCGTGCAGCCCGGCTATCCGGCCGCGCAGTCCGGCATCGCGCGCGGCGACATCATCACCAAGGTCGGCGGAGAAACGATCAACGACCTCGCGCGCATGAAGGAACTCCACGCCGCCTACGAAGCGAAGCCGGAGCCCGTGCTCGTCGAGGCCCAGCGCAACCGCCGCATCGCGCTCTACGTTTTCAAACCATGATCACCGCCCGCCGCGTCGCTGCGGCTCTTGTTGTTTCCCTCCTCACGCTGCACGCCCTCGGCGCCGATCTCGCCTCGCTCCTGCCGGAGCGGTTGAAGTCGATCGTCGCCGTCGAGTTCACGATCCAAACCGAGATCGAGCGCCGCCAAGTCACGATCGCTGGCACGGTCATCGACGACAAGGGCACGATCATCATTCCCGGCGCCAACATCCCGGGCGGTCTGGCAGTCGACCAGCTCAAGGACTTCAAAGTCTACCTGCCCGAGCAGGACGAATCGACGCCCGCGACTTACCTCGGCCAGGACGAGCTCACCGGGTTTCACTTCGTGCGCGCGACGGACGGCCTCGTCGCGAAGCTGAAGCCGATCACATCGTTCGCCAAGGCGCCCGAGCCGCCGCTCGGCACCGAACTCTGGGGCCTCGGCCTGCGCGGCAAGGACGAGGACTTCAAGCCCTACGCGCTCAGCTCGCGCGTCGCGATGCTCACGACGCTGCCGAACAAGACTGCTCTCACGGGACAGGATTTGGGTGCGCCGGGCTTGCCGGTGTTCGACGTCGAGGGCCGGCTTGTCGGTCTGACGCTGAGTTCTTTTGGGCAAAACTACCTGCTGTTTTCGCGCACGCAGCACGGCACTCCGGTGATGCTCGTGAACGCGGACGAGAGCAGCGTCGTGCTGCTCGCGGATGAATTTCTGCCGTTCCTCAATCGCGTGCCGACGTCGATCACCGGTCGCCCGGTGACGTCGATCGGCATCTATGGCTTGCAGCCCGTCGACCCCGACGTCGCGAAACTGCTCAAGCTCGAGCGCCAGTCCGCGCTCGTGGTCAGCGACATTCTCGAGGGCAGCCCCGCCGCACAGGCGGGCCTCCAGGATCGCGACATCCTGCTCGCGATCGACGGCAAGATGCTGCCGCGGCTGCGTCCGGACCGGAGCATCGTCGGTTATTTCGGCCAGGAGGTGCTCAAGCGCAAAGCCGGCGACGTCATGAAACTCACGGTGCTCCGCGGCAGCGAGCGCAAGGAGCTCGCCGTCACGCTCGGCGAAGAGCCGAAGATGGTGCGCGAGGCCGAGCGGCGCTACTTCGAGCGGCTCGGTTTCACGGCGCGCGAGTTCCTCACCGCCGATCTCGTAGCCCAGCGCGCGAAGACCGCGGAGATGGGGGGCGCG
Source organism: Candidatus Didemnitutus sp. (assembly GCA_019634575.1). Lineage (NCBI taxonomy): Bacteria > Pseudomonadati > Verrucomicrobiota > Opitutia > Opitutales > Opitutaceae > Candidatus Didemnitutus > Candidatus Didemnitutus sp. The sequence goes on along the minus strand of JAHCAY010000001.1, from coordinate 540,193 downwards.
GTCGTGAATTTCGTTCGTCCGAACAGTCCTGTTGCGAACGCCGGCCTGCGACCCGACGACTGGATTCGCGAGATCGACGGCGTCGAGGTGCACAGCTACGCCGAAGCGGTCGACAAACTCGCGGCGGTCGAGAATGACAAAGCGCGGGCGGAATTCGTGTTGCTCACGCGGCGCGGCGGAGAGACGCAAGTGCTCCGCGTAAAGCTCAACTAAGATGTTCACCGGAATCGTCGAAGAAACAGGCCAGGTCGTCTCGTTCACCCGCGGCGCGAAAGCGTGGTCGCTCCACCTTTCCGCGCAGCTCGTTGCCACGGACGTGAAACTCGGCGACAGTATCGCCGTGAACGGTTGCTGCCTCACCGTGGTGAAGCACGACGCGGCCAATCTCTGGTTCGATCTGCTGGAAGAGACGGTGCGCCTGACGAGTTTCTCCGAACTGAAACCCGGCTCGCTCGTGAATCTCGAGCGCAGCATGCTGCCGAACAGTCGCATGGGTGGACATTTCGTCAGCGGCCACGTCGACACGCTCGGGCGCGTGGAGGTTTTCGAGCAGCGTGGCGCCGACCATTACCTGAAGGTCCGCGGCCCCGCGGGCAGCGGCCGTTATCTGATTCACAAGGGCAGCATCGCGATCGACGGCATCTCGCTCACAGTCGCCGAAGTCGATGGCGACGCACTCGCCGTCTGGCTCATCCCGCACACGCTGGCGGTGACCAATCTGCGCGAAAAGCGCACGGGCAGCGGCGTGAATCTCGAGTTCGATCTGCTCGGCAAATACGTCGAGAAGCTCATCGCCGCACGTCTGCCCGCACACTCATGAACGTCCGCGAACATCTTCTCTGTCTCACCGACGAGCTCCGTCGCCTGAAAGGCGAGGGCAGCCGCACTGTCGTGGTGAACGAGGAGAGCCTCGCGGAGTTGCGGCGCGCCATCGAGGTCGCGCGCGCCGAGCTCGCTGGCGCTCCAGCCGCGTCCACCGCACCGCGGGAAGCCGCCGTGCAACACGAGGCTCCGTCGGCGCGGTCCCGCGAAAGCTCCGTCGCCGAACCGGCGCCGAGTTTCGCATCGACCGCGTTCGCTCCGCCGCCGCCGCGCGTGGTGCCGGCCCATGCCGCGCCAAGCCTCGGCACGCCGCTGCCGCTGAGTTTGCCGAGCGGCACGAAACAGGAGCGCTGGAACGCGCTGCGCGAGATCGTGCTGAACGATGCGACCTGCAAGGCGCGGGTCTACGCGGGCAAGCAAGTGGTCTTCGGTGTCGGCAATCTCGATGCGTCCGTGATGTTCATCGGCGAGGCGCCGGGCGCGGACGAGGAAGAGCAAGGCGAGCCGTTTGTCGGGCGCGCCGGACAGTTGCTCAATCGCATGATCAAGGCGATGGGGCTCGAGCGCGCGCAAGTCTACATCGGCAATATCCTCAATTGGCGGCCAGAGATGGGCGCGCGTTCGGCAGACGGTTTTCAGACGGGCAACCGTCCGCCGACCCTGGACGAGATGGCGTATTGCCTGCCGTTCATTCGCGCGCAGATCGAGATCATCCAGCCGCGGGTGCTCGTCGCGCTCGGCAAAACCGCCGTCGACGGACTGCTCGGCGCGGATCGTTTCAAGACGATGGGCGCAGCGCGCGGCTCGTGGCATTCCTACAACGGCATCCCGCTGCGCGCCACGTATCACCCGTCTTATTTGCTGCGGCAGGAAGGACTGCGCTCCGAAGCGGCGTTGAAGATCAAGCGCGACGCTTGGGAGGATTTGCTCGCGGTGATGGAAAAATCGGAGCTGCCGATCAGCGAGAAGCAGCGCGGGTATTTCAAAACCGGTTGAGCGCGACTGACGCGCCTTCCGACGCTGGCGGCGCGGCGCGATCCGTCAGTTGACGTTCGCGTAGGCACTGACGACCACGTCGTCGCCGGACTCAGCCTTGCCTTTGAAACGGATCGCCGCGCTGGCCGCTTCGGTAGTCGCCAGCGGCTTGACGAACAAGCGATAGCGGCGGCCGGCTTCGAGGGTCTCGAAGCGTGCGGAGAACGACGGTGCGGAGACGAACAGCTCGGTGAAGTTGATTTGGATTCCCGGCGCCACGGTGATCTCGACCGGCTTCTCCTCCGCGCGCGCGCCGGAATTCCAGTCGAGGATGCGCGGTTGGACGGCGGCCAATTCGGGGACCTCGATGTGCACTCTCAGGTGTTGTGATTTCGCGCCGTCGTCCGTGACGACCGTCACGCCGCGTTCGTAGGAGCCGATGCGATCGCCCACGGTGAAGTGCGCGTTGATCGTCCCGCTTTCTCCCGGTTGGTAGACGGTCTTGTCCGCCGCGGCCGACATGCAGTCGCAGCTGACCGAGACGTCGCGAATGGTGACGGGCTGGGTGCCGGTGTTTTTGAAACCGAAGGAGACGGAGAGCGTTTTTTGCAGCGGTTTGGTCGCACTCGAGATCTCGGTCTGCGTCCAAGTGAGCTTCGCTTGCGCGGGCACGAGCGCGAGGCCGAGCAGGACGACACCGAGGAGGCTGGAAATGGGGCCGCGCGGGCTCATGAGTTTCGCAGCGCGAGCAGCGCGCCTTGGACGGCCGCGAAGGCCTGCTCGAGTTCGCCGAAACGCGCCGCGACGGCGGCGAGTTGGCTGGATTTCGCGAGGGTTTCGAGTTCCAGCGCCAGTTGCGCGAGGTTCTGCGCCCCGAAATTCCCGGCGCTGCCTTTGATGCTGTGCGCGGCACGGACGGCGGCGCCAGCGTTGGCCGCGTCGACGGCGTTTCGCAGTTCCGCAATGCGGATCGGGGTGTCAGCCAGAAAGATATCGATCAGCTCCCGGAAAAACGCGCCTTCGTCGTCCGGTGAAACCGCGCGGAGCGCTTCGATGGCCTCGGGTCTCAGAATGGGCTCGGACATGGGGGTAACGCCCCGCATGCAACCGTCGCCGCCGCACGACGCAAGCCGGATGCCGCCGGGATGCTAACGCGTCTTCGTATCATGGAATCCAGATACGTTGATAATCTACTTGCTCCCGCTCGACACGCTGTCTTTCTTCGCCGCTCACATTCTATGGCCAATCACTTCGTTTTCTCCTCCGAGTCGGTCGGTGAAGGTCACCCCGACAAAGTCGCCGACCTCATCTCCGACAGCGTGCTCGATGCATGCTTGAAGATCGATCACACCTCGCGCGTCGCGTGCGAGACGTTCGTGAAGTCCAACATCGTCGTCGTGGGCGGCGAGATCACCATTCCGAAGCTGCAGGATGCCAAGAAGGGCACGACCAAGCCCATCGAAGAGGCGATCAACCTCGGCAAAGTGATTCGCGATGCGATCCGCGACATCGGCTACGTGAACGACGACGACGTGTTCCACGCCGACAAGGTTTTCATCAATAACTACCTCACCGCGCAGTCGCCCGACATCGCGCAGGGCGTCGACGCCAAAAAGGCCGAGGGCAAGAAGACCGCAGAGCAGGGTGCCGGCGACCAAGGCATCATGTTCGGCTACGCCTGCAATGAGACGCCCGAGCTCATGCCGACGCCGATCATGTTCGCGCACCGTCTCGGCCGCGAGTTGACGAAGATCCGCAAGTCCGGCGCCGTCTCTTGGCTCCGCCCCGACGCGAAGACGCAGGTCTCCGTCCGTTACCAGAACGACAAGCCCGTCGAGGTCGTGAACGTCGTCATCTCTACGCAGCATGCAGCCGATGCGAAGCACGCCACGATCGAGAAATTCCTCATCGAAAACGTCATCAAGAAGGTCATCGACCCGAAGCTGCTGACGAAGAACACCGAGTATCTCATCAACCCGACCGGTCGCTTCGTCGTTGGTGGCCCGCAGGGCGATTCCGGCCTCACCGGCCGCAAGATCATCGTGGACACCTACGGCGGCTGGGGCCGTCACGGTGGCGGCGCCTTCTCGGGCAAGGATCCGTCCAAGGTCGACCGCTCGGCCGCCTACATGGGCCGCTGGGTCGCGAAGAACATCGTCGCCGCCGGCCTCGCCACGCACGCCGAAATCCAATTCGCCTACGCCATCGGTCACCCGAAACCGGTCTCGGTTCGCGTCGAGACTTTCGGCACTGCCAAGCTCGGCATTTCCGATGAGCAGATCACGGACGCCGTGCAAAAGGTGTTCTCGTTCAAGCCGGCCGACATCGTCGCGCAACTCGACTTGCTCCGCCCGATCTACCGCCAAACCACGAATTACGGCCACTTCGGCAAGAAGGGTCTGCCGTGGGAATCCACCGCGAAAGCCGCCGAGCTCCGCGCCGCGATCAAAGCCTAATCACCTTCCACCATGGCCAAAGCCAAGAAATCTTCCGCTGCGAAAACGCAGGATTACCACGTCAAGGACATCGGTCTCGCCGACTGGGGTCGCAAAGAAATCTCCATCGCCGAGCACGAAATGCCCGGCCTGATGTCCGTCCGCGCCAAGTTCGGCCCCAAGAAGCCGCTCAAGGGCGTGCGCGTCACCGGTTCGCTGCACATGACGATTCAGACGGCCGTCCTCATCGAGACGCTCGTCGAACTCGGCGCCTCCGTGCGCTGGGCGTCGTGCAACATCTTCTCGACGCAGGACCACGCCGCGTCCGCCATCGCGGCCGCCGGCGTGCCCGTCTTCGCCTGGAAGGGCGAGACGCTCGAGGAATATTGGGATCTCACCTGGCGCGCCGTCAGCCACCCGAACGGCACGGGCCCGCAGCTCGTCGTCGACGACGGCGGCGACGTCACGCTCCTCCTCCACAAGGGCTACGAAATGGAGCAGGGCAGCGATTGGGTGAACAGCGCTTCCGGTTCGCACGAGGAGCAGGTCATCAAGAACCTTCTCAAGAAGATCAAGAAAGCCCAGCCGGGCGTCTTCACCGCGATGGTGAAGGAGTGGCGCGGCGTCTCCGAGGAAACCACCACCGGCGTCCACCGCCTCTACCAGCTCCACGAGCAGGGCAAGCTCCTCGTCCCCTCGATCAACGTCAACGACTCCGTCACCAAGTCGAAGTTCGACAATCTCTACGGCTGCCGCGAGTCCCTCGCCGACGGCCTCAAGCGCGCCACCGACGTCATGATCGCCGGCAAAGTCGCGTGCGTGTGCGGCTACGGCGACGTGGGCAAGGGCTCCGCGTTTTCGCTCAAGGGCTTTGGCGCGCGCGTCATCGTCACCGAGATCGACCCCATCAACGCCTTGCAGGCCGCGATGGAAGGCTTCGAGGTCAACACCGTCGAATCCACGCTCGGCATCGCCGACATCTACGTCACCACGACTGGCAACAAGGACATCATCACGCTCGAGCACATGGCGAAGATGAAGGACCAGGCCATCGTCTGTAACATCGGCCACTTCGACAACGAGATCCAGGTCTCGCGTCTCTACGCCGCCAAGGGCGTGAAGCGCACGACGATCAAGCCGCAATACGACATGTTCACGTTCCCCAACGGCAACAGCATCTACCTGCTCGCCGAAGGCCGCCTCGTGAACCTCGGCTGCGCCACCGGTCATCCGTCGTTCGTCATGTCGAACTCCTTCACCAACCAGACGCTCGCCCAGCTCGATCTCTGGAAGAACAAGGATGTCTACAAGGTCGGCGTCTATCGCCTGCCGAAGCACCTCGACGAAGAAGTCGCCCGCCTCCACCTCGAGAAGATCGGCGCCAAGCTGACCAAGCTCTCGAAGTCTCAGGCCGAGTATCTCGGCGTCCCGGTCGAAGGCCCCTACAAGCCCGAGCACTATCGCTACTGAGTGTTTTCTTTCAAAGCCGCGGAGCGATCCGCGGCTTTTTTGTGCCCGATCCGTTCGCCCACTCTACTCATCCGCCATGGCTACTCTCATTTCCAACCCCACCATCATCGAAGCCGCCGGCAACAAGCCGAAGCTCATCGAGGAATTCTTCGGTCGCGTGAACTCGAAAACCGACGCCGTCAGCATCGCGCGCATGCGCAGCCCCGGCGGCTGGGTCGAACCAGGCCAGACGCCCGAGTTCGACGAATACACCGTCGTCCTCCGCGGCGAACTTCAGGTCGAAACAAAAACCGCCACACTCACCGTCCGCGCCGGGCAAGCCGTCCTCACGCCGAAAGGCGAGTGGGTGCGCTATGCCTCGCCGCACGCCGATGGCGCCGAATACATCGCAGTCTGCCTGCCCGCGTTTTCACCGGCGACCGTGCACCGCGACGCGTGACGAAAGGTGGCCCGCGACCTCCGGGCGCGGGGCTTCGAGCGAACCCGCGCGATTCTTCCGCGGAGGAGAGCGGGGATACCAGCCTCCGCGTCGTCGCGCTCGTCAGAGCGCGTTGAATCGCCCAGCCTCCCACCATGTCGTCCCACCGTTGGATCACCTTCGACTGCTTCGGCACGCTCGTCGACTGGCACACGGGCTTTGCGAACATTCTGCGCCCGCTCGCCGGTGAACGTGTCGGCGAACTGATCGCCGCCTACCATCGCTACGAAAGGCCGCTCGAGCACGAACGTCCGCACCGCCTCTACGCCGACGTGCTCCGCGAAGGCGTGGCGCGCGCGGCGCGCGAGATCGGCCTGGCCGTGCCGGACCACGACGTGAACGCGTTGCCGGACCACTGGGGCACGCAGCCGGTGTTCGCGGACGTCGAGCCGGCGCTGGCGGAGCTGCGCGCGACTGGTTGGAAATTGGCCGTGCTCACCAACTGCGACCGGGCGCTCTTCGCGCAGACGCAGCGCGGATTTCGTCAGCCGTTCGACTTGGTGGTGACGGCGGAGGAAGTGAAAGACTACAAACCGTCCCTCGCGCACTTCCGGCATTTCTGGCGCGTGAGCGGCGTCGAACGCGAAAACTGGGTGCATGCCGCCTGCAGCTTTTATCACGATGTCGGTCCGGCCCGCGAAATGGACATCACGTGCATTTGGGTCGACCGCGATCGCACCGGCGAGGACCCCGCTGCGGCCACCGCGCGTATCGAGTCGCTCGCGGCATTGCCTGCGACCGTTCAGCGACTCACCAAATCGTAGTGCCCGCGCGTGCGGACGAGGCGCAGCGGCGCGCTGAACAGCGCGGATAGAGAAGCCGTGCTGAGCACGCGCGGTGGCGGCCCGTCGGCGACGATGCGACCGTCGCGCATCAGGAGCACGCGGTCGATTTCGGGGACGAGGTCGGCGACGTTGTGGGTGACGAGCACGACGCTTTTGTTGCGCCGGCATAGCGTGCGCAACGTGCGGCGAAACTCGATCACCGCCGCCGGATCGAGGCTGGTGGTCGGTTCGTCGAGCAGCAGTGCGGCGGGATCGTGGACGAGCGCGCGGCCGATGAAGCAGCGGCGTTGCTCGCCGGAGGACATTTCCTGGAGCGAACGAGTCGCGAGGTGAGGGATTCCGAGCTCGCGCATGACCGCTCGCGCGCGGCGCCGCTGGGTGGGCGAGGGCCGCATGTGCGGCCAGAGACCGATGCTGTCGAAGAAGCCCGAGAGCACCAACTCGAGGCCGGTGACGCGACGCTCTGTCACCTCGTAGGAGAGCTTCAGCATCTGGTCGAGCGCAACGAGGCCGAGCTTGCGGCGGAAATCCGTGATGTCGGCGAACTCCTCGCCGAGGAGCTGGAAGCGGTAGCCGGGAGTGTCGGTGGTCGGGTAGAGTTCGCGGGTGAGCGTCTTGATCAGCGTCGATTTGCCGCAGCCGTTCGGGCCGAGGATGGCTACGTGTTCTCCGGCGCGGAGCTGAAGATCGAGGCCGTGGAGAGCGCGCCGTTCGCCCCGGTAAACGGTGAGCTGACGGAAATCGAAGAGCAGCGGCGCGGCGGGCATCGGACGATAGAGCGGGGATCGGGCGGGAGGCAATCGTTTCGCGCGTCAGCGGAAAGTGGCGGAGGGGAGAGGATTCGAACCTCCGAGACCCTTTTGGGGTCTGGGTCTTTAGCAAAGACCTGCCTTAGACCACTCGGCCACCCCTCCGTCGGAGTGGAGCGCAGAACAAAGAGCGCGGCTTCGCCGAGCGCAAGGCATTTTCCTTCCGCGAGAGGCGCGATCGCTGGCAGAGACAAAGTTGGCGTCCACGTAGCGAGTAGCCCGGTAATTGTCGTAGGCGTTGGCAAGCACCCAGAGGGTCGCAATCAATGCCCAAACACCGATGGCGACGACGCGTTCCCTGCTGCGCAGTTTCCAAACCAGCAGCGCGAGCGCGATGACGTTGGCGACAACGAAGAAGGCGAGAAACGGCAGGAGGCAAAAGGCCCACCAGAACGCATCTCCAGTGCCGCCGGGCGAACCCAGCTCGGAAGTGGAAGGCCACAATTCCGAGGCAAGTCTCAGGTAGATAATTATCCCGAGCAGATTGAGCGGCACCCAGCTCCAGCGTCGGGCGACTTGCCGAAAGCGCACGGCCGAGAACCAGCCTCAGATTTTTCCCGAATAGAACTTCGGCTTCAGCACGCCGATGCAGGGCAGGTTGCGGTAGCGCTCGTTGAAATCGAGGCCGTAGCCGACGACGAACTCGTTGGGGATTTCGAAGCCGACGTATTCCGCCTCGAAGGGCACGACGCGGCGCGCCTTCTTGTCGAGCAGCACGCAGGTGCGGACCGACGCGGCTTTTTTCGCGAGGAGCAATTCGTGGACGGCGGAGAGCGTGTTGCCGGTATCGAGGATGTCGTCGACGAGCAGCACGTGCTGACCGGCGATGTCCAATTTCAGATTGTCGATGATGACCGGCTTCCCCGTCGCGGAGGTGCCGGCGTGGTAGCTCGAGGCGCGGATGCAATCCAGGCGCAGCGGCGAACGCATGTGGCGCAACAGGTCGGCGGTGAAAATAAGGGCGCCGTTCACGACGGCGATGACGGTCAGGTCCTTGCCGCGGTAGGCCTTGTTGATCTGCTCGGCGAGCGCGCCGACGCGGCGACGGATGGCGGGTTCGCTCACGAGCACGTGATCGAGGTGCTTGAGCTCGGGAATCGAGGGCTTGGTGCGGGCCATGGCGCTTTAAGGTCGATTCGCCCGCCGATGGCAACTCGTTAGCGGACCGGCGCGGGCGCCAATCCCTTTGACTCCGCAGATTTCGGCCGGTTGCCTCTCGCGGTCGCCCTCCGATGATCTCGATCCAGGTCCAGCAACTGACAAAGCGCTTTGGCGACGTCGTGGCGCTCCATGGGCTGGATCTCACGATCGCGCCCGGCGAGCTGTTCTTCCTGCTCGGCCCGAGTGGTTGCGGCAAGACCACGTTGCTGCGTTGTCTGGCCGGATTCTACCTCCCGGAGGCGGGAAAAATCGCCTTCGGCGCGGAGGACGTCACTCGCCTCGAACCGCACAAACGGAACACCGGAATGATGTTTCAGAGCTACGCACTCTGGCCGCATCTGACGGTGGCGGAGAACGTCGCCTTCGGCCTGCATGAACGGAAAGTGCCTGCTGCGGAACTCAAGGAACGCGTCCGCGAGGCGCTCGCCTCGGTGCGGATGGAGAGCTATGCCGACCGCAAGCCCAACCTGCTCTCCGGCGGTCAGCAGCAGCGCGTGGCGCTTGCGCGCGCGCTCGTGATCCGGCCGCGTTGCCTCCTGCTCGACGAGCCGCTCTCGAACCTCGATGCCAAGCTCCGCCTCGAGATGCGCGCGGAAATCCGCCGCGTGTGCAAGGAGTTCAAGCTGACCACGGTTTACGTCACGCACGACCAGAAGGAGGCGCTGTCGATCGCCGATCGGATGGCGATCCTCGACCAAGGGCGCATCCTCCAAGTCGGCACGCCGCGCGAGGTCTACAAGCGACCAACGACGAAGGTGGTCGCGAATTTCATCGGCGAAACGGATTTCCTGCCGGGAAAGGTGCTGCGCTGTGGTGACGGCACCGTGACCGTTGAAACGGCCGCGGGAAATTTTGACGGCATCCCCGGCGATCCGGCCATCTTGCCCGCGGTCGGGGCGACCGTCACGGTGTCGATCCGGCCCGAGTGCTGGGAGCTGCATCGCGAGGCGCAGTCGCGGAACTGCGTGCGTGGCCGTATTGGCGAATCGGTCTATCTCGGCGAGGTGGCGCAATACGAGTTCGTGACATCGGGGGAAGGCGCGCGCTTGAAAATCTTCGAGCGCAACCCGCGTTTCGTGGACGGCGCGCAGCGCGGCGAGCTGTTCGCCGCCGTGCAGCCCGAGGACGTGGTGGTGTTGACCGCGTGAGGCGCCGATGAAACGGGCTGTGATCGTCGTGGCGTTGCTCGCGGTGCTCGCACTGCCGTTTGCGCTGCGGACGCGTCGGGTCGCGACGGTGCGCGATGCCGATGACCGCGTGGTGATCGTGACGCCGAACAACGAGGCGACCCGCTACGAATTCGGGCGCGCGTTTCAGGGGTGGTATCGCGCGCGGACCGGTCGGAGCGTCGAGATCGACTGGCGGGTGCTCGGCGGCACGAGCGAGATCGCGCGCTTCCTCGAGAGCGAATACATCACGGCCTTTCGTAATCATTGGGTGAACGAACTGGGCAAGGCGTGGAGTCGCGACGTGCAGGCAGGTTCGCAGAACGGTCGGCTGCCGGCCGACGCGCCCGCGAGCGCGCGAGAAGCGCGCGCGGCGTTCCTCGCGTCGGAGGTTGGATGCGGCATCGACGTTTTCTTCGGCGGTGGCACTTACGATTTCGAGCGGCAGGCGGTCGCGGGCCGATTGGTCGCGTCGCGGGTGTTCGAGACGCATCCGGATTGGTTCACCGATGCGGTGATACCGCGCGTCTACGGCGGGGAGGAGTTCTGGGATCGGGAGCACCTCTGGATCGGGTGCGTGCTCAGTTCCTACGGCATTTTGTTCAATCGCGATTCGCTTGCGCGTCTGGGCGTGCGCGAGCCGCAGCAGTGGGACGATCTCGCGGACTTTCGCTTCTTCGGCGAGGTGGCGCTGTGCGATCCGACGAAGAGCGGTTCCATCGCCAAGGCATTTGAAAACATCCTTCAGCAGCGGATGCAGCGGAGGGCGCGCGCGGCGGGCGAGTCCGATCCGGCCGCGCGCGAAGCGCGTGCGGTTCGCGCGGGCTGGGAGGATGGCTTGCAGCTGATCCAACTCGTGGGTGCCAATGCGCGGTATTTCACCGACACGTCGCAGAAGCCGCCAATCGACGTGGCGGATGGCAATTGCGCGGCGGGCATGTGCATCGACTTCTACGGACGCGCCCAGGCCGAGGCTGCGAGCACGCGCGGTGGCACGGCCCGGCTCGGCTACGTTTCGCCGCCGGGCGGCTCGGTCAGCTCCGTCGATCCGATCGGCATTCTGCGTGGTGCGCCGCATCGCACCCTGGCCGAGGCGTTCGTCGAGTTCGTGCTTTCAATGGAGGCGCAGCGGCTGTGGAACGAGAAGCCGGGCACGGCCACCGGCCCGCAACGCTACGCACTGCGGCGGCTGCCGGTGCGGCGGGATTACTACGCGCAGCGCGAGTGGCTCGCCCTGCGCAGCGATCCCGACGCGAATCCGTTCGCGACCGAGGATCCGTTGATCTACCGGCCGGAGCGGACCGCGGCGGTGTTTCGCGAAATGGCCTTCATCGTTCGCGTGATGTGCCAGGATACGCACGAGCAACTCCGTGCCGCGTGGCGGGCGATCAATGCGCCGGACGTCGATGCGGCTCGAAGAGGCGCCGCATTGGCGGTGCTGCAGGACTTGAGCGACGTGAGTTACGAACGAGCGCTGAATGAGATTCATCGCGCGCTGACCTCGAAGAACAAGGTCGACGAGGTGCGGCTGGCGAGCGAGTTGGCGGCGAAGTTCCGCGCGCGCTACGCGCACGCAGCGGATATCGCGTGCGGCAAAGTAGTTTTCAGCCCGGCCTCAGAGTGACGCGAACGTCGCGGCGAACGCGGCGCGGTCGCTCGCCTTGAAGAAGGACGTGCCGGCCACGAAGGTGTCGGCGCCGGCGGCGCGGCATTCCTTGCCCGTGACGAGGTCGATGCCGCCGTCGACTTCGAGACGAAAGCTCAGGCCGGCCTCGCGCCTCCAGGCGTCGATTTGCTGGAGTTTCGGGAGCATGTCGCGGCGGAAGGGTTGGCCGCCGAAGCCGGGTTGCACCGTCATCACGAGCACGAGGTCGACGTGGGGCAGCAACGCGCGGATGGACTCGGCCGGTGTGCCGGGATTCAGCACGATGCCGCACTGGCAGCCGAGCTCGCGGATGCGGCGCAAGGTCGCTGCGTGGTCGTAGGCGGGCTCGATATGGATGCTGATGAGATTGGAGCCGGCTTTCGCGAAGGCTTCGACGTAGCGGTGCGGCTCGGAGAGCATCAGGTGCGTGTCGAAGAAAGTCATCACGCCGGCGCGACGGAGCGCGGCGAGCACCTCGGGGCCGAAGGTGAGGTTCGGCACGAAGTGGCCGTCCATCAAATCGAGGTGCAGCCAGGGTGCGCCGGAATCGGCGGCGAGCTGGGCGCTGGCGCCGAGGGCGGCGTGATTGCCGGCGAGGAGCGAAGGGGCGAGGACGGGCGAAAGCGGCATCGGATCAAAGCAAGCCGCGCTCGCGCAGCAGGCCAAGCAGTTTTCCCGGCGTGGGCCGGCAGGCGCAATGCGTGCGGTGCTCGAGGTGCCAGGCGAGACGTTGCTCGAGGGTGGCGCGCGGTGGCATGCGGTGCGCCAGATGCCACTCGCGATTCAGGCGGGGCCGGGCGGCGCGGGGCATGCATGCCTCCTTACCAGGTGTCGAGCACGGCGTGCAGCGCGCGCTCGGCGAGTTGCTCGGCGAGCAGCGGGAGCAATTGGTATTCGGATTGCAGCTGGCCGCTGTCGGTGAAGGCGCCGCGGGTGACTTTCAGGGGGCGATTGGCGAAGACGGTTTGCTTGGCGCGTTGGTCCACGAGGGCTGCGCGGGCTTGCAGGACGACATCGAAACGGCGGGCGAGGCCGGTGTCGTCCGCGCGCGCGACCGTCGCTTCGCGGTGGTAATCCTCGAGCGTGAGCGTGAGCACGGCGTCGGCTTCGGCAGCGGTGTCGACGAGGCGCACACGTCCGTCCTTGATGAAGGCTTCACGCACTTGGGCGGTGACGGTAGCGACCGCCTGAGGAAGCAGCGTGTCGCTCTTCACGACGGCGACGTGCAAAGTAGCGTAGCGGGTCTCGCTGCCGGTGCCGAGGCGGTAGTTCGCGCAGGAGGCGAGGCCGAGAGTGAGGACAGCGAGCGAGGCGAACAGCGCGAGGCGCATGGGCGAGGCGCGCGCTCAGAAGAGCCAGAAGCGCTTTTTCTTCTTCGGGGCGGCGGGCTGGTCGTCCTTCACGTCCTGCGGCTTGTTGCCGGCGAGGCGGGAATCGACTTCGACGAGCATCTTGCGGGCGCGGGCGGCGACGGGCGAATCGGGATAGGTGGTGATCGCCTCGTTGTAGAAGACTTTCGCGGCGGTGTAGTTCTTGCGGTATTTGAAGTAGTAGTCGGCGAGGATCATTTTGCTCTGGGCGAGCATGGACTTCATGTCGCCGAGGCCTTTTTCCGCGGTGCCGGCGCCGGAATCGCCGGGGAATTGAATGAGGTAATCCTCGTAGTAGGTGATGGCTTCCTTGGTGGAGGCTTGGTCGTAGTAAGCGCCATCGACGAGGGAGGAGTGGGTCTGGGCGAGCTTCAGGTAAGCGTCGGGCGTGAGGACGTTCTTCGGGTAGTTGTTGATCATCCGGTCGAGGGCGTCGATGGCTTCCTCGGTGTTACCCATTTTCTGATGGGCGCGCGCGATGTTCATCAGGGAGAGCGGCGCGTAGTCGGAGTAGGGCGCGTTGTGGACGATCTGTTCGAAATACTCGACGGACTTCTCGCGGTTCTTGAAGCCGGGAATGACGCCCCACATGTAGGAGCGGGCGCCGTCGAGGAGGAGCTGGGCGATGCGGTATTGCTCGGCGATGACCTGCGAGAACTTCTGGCTGCTCGGATACTTCATCACCATTTCCTGGAAGGACTCAAAGGATTTGAAGTATTGCTTCCGCTTCTCGTAGAGCAGGCCGATGCGGTAGAGCGCTTCGCCGGCGTAGAGGGAGTTCGGGTATTTCTTGGCGACCTTCTCGTAGGTCTTGATGGCGGAGCGCGTGGAGCCTTTTTCCTCGGCGTTGCGCGCGGTGTTCATCATCTCCAGCGCGTTGTGACCTTCCTCGCCGGAGAGGCCGGCGAGGGCGCCGCCCTCGATGCGCCAGCCCTGGCCGGGCGTCCAGACGAGGTCGGCGCTGAGGCGGGCGGCGCCGAACAGCGCGATGACGACGGCAACAAAGGCGGAGAGGGTGCGACGGGACATGAGGATTACCAGCGAATGAGGGTAGAGCCGTAGGTGAAGCCGGCGCCGAAAGCAACAAGGAGCGTGTAGTCGCCAGGCTTGATCTTGCCGGCCTTGCGGGCTTCGTCGAGGGCGAGGGGAATGGAGGCGGAGGACGTGTTGCCGTAGCGATCGATGTTCACGTAGAAGCGATCCAAGGGCACACCGAGGTTGCCCGCGAGCGCTTCGACGATTCGCACATTCGCCTGGTGGGGGATCACGAGGTTGATTTGGTCAAACGTGAGGCCGTGTTGTTCCACCATTTCGCGCGCGACGGTCTCCATGACGCGGACGGCGTTCTTGAAGATCTCCTTGCCCTTCATGCGCAGGAAGTGGCCTTTCTCCGCGACGGTCTTGGGCGAGGCGGGGCAACGCGAACCACCGGCGGGCGTGTAGAGGTATTCGGCGAGTTCGCCGTCGGCGCCGAGGTCGGAGCCGATGATGCCCACGCCGTCCTGATCGCTCTTCTTCAACACGGCGGCGCCGGCGCCGTCGCCGAAGAGCACGCAGGTGGTGCGGTCGGACCAGTCGGTGATGGAGGAGAGTTTCTCCGATCCGATGATCAGCGCGCACTTGTAGCGGCCGGTGAGCAGCTGGCCGTAGGCGATCTCGAGGGCGTAGACGAAGCCCGAGCAGGCCGCCGCGATGTCGAAGGCGGTCGCGTGCGGCGGGACGCCGAGCTTGTGCTGGACGACGCAGGCCGTGGACGGGAGCGGGTAGTCCGGAGTGGCCGTCGCGATGATGAGGAGGTCGACCTCCGAGGCGCTGACCTTCGCGTCGGCGAGGGCACGCTGGGCGGCGATGAGAGCGAGGTCGGAGCACGCCTGATCCGGCGCGGCGATGTGTCGCTCGCGGATGCCGGAACGAGTGCGGATCCACTCGTCGGACGTATCGACCATTTTGGTGAGATCCTCGTTGGTGAGGATGCGTTCGGGCGCATAGGCGCCGACTCCGGCGATGATCACGGAGGCCATAGGTAAAAGGGGTTAGTTATTCGTCGGCGAGATGCCGGGCGCGACTTGGATAAGCTCGTTGGCCTTGGCGACGTCGTCTTCGATGCGGTGGTAAAGGTCCTGGCGGATGATTTTGCCCGCGGCGCGGATGGCGCTGGCCCAGGCGTGGCGGTTGGAGGAACCGTGGGCCTTGAGAATGTTGCCGCGCACGCCGAGGAGCGGCGCGCCGCCGTAGCGGTCGGGGTTCATGCGGTCCTTCAAGGCGCTGAAGGCCCCCTTGGCGAGGACGGCTCCGGCCATGCGGACGGGGCTCTGCTTCAGCTCGTCCTTGAGCATGCCGGTGATGAATTTCGCGAGCGACTCCCACGTCTTGAGGAGCGTGTTGCCGACGAAACCATCGCACACGACCACGTCGACGTGGTTGCGGAAAACCTGGAAGCCCTCGATGGGGCCGACGTAGTTCACGACGCCGTTGATCTTCTTCAGCAGCTCGTTCGTCTCGGTGATGAGCGCGTTGCCTTTGCCTTCTTCGGTGCCGATGGTGAGGAGGCCCACGCGCGGGTTTTCGAGGCCGAGGATGACGCGGGCGTAGTCGGCGCCGAGGATGGCGTTGTGCATCAGGTGCTCGGGCTTCGCCTCAGGATTGGCGCCGGCGTCGATGAGCACGAAGTGCCCGCCTTCGCGCGGAATGACCGCGGCGAGCGCAGGGCGGTCAACGCCGTTCATCATGCGCAGGCGGAGCGTGCCGCCGGCCATCAACGCGCCGGTGTTGCCGGAGCTGACGGCGACCTTGGCCTCGCCCGACTTCACGAGCTCGATGGCGCGCACCATCGAGGCGTCCTTCTTGGTCTTGAGCGCCTTGAGCGGTTTGTCGTCCATCGTGATCACCTCGGAGGCGTGCACGATCGACACACGCGGGCTGCCGGCGAGGCCGGCTTCGGCGACGAGCGGGGTCAAAACCTCCTGCTGGCCCACCAGGACGATGGGAGCGAGATCCTGATCCTCGGCAAGGGCGAGTTTGACCGCCGCGACTACTTCCGCAGGGCCCAAGTCGCCACCCATGGCATCGACGGCGATGCGGGGCGGCAACGGCGTGGAACTGGCGGCTTCGGGTTGGATAGCAGGAAGCTGCCGACTGAAATCAGACGGTGACGTCGAGCACCTGACGGCCGCGATACATACCCGTCTTCGGGTTCACGCGGTGCGGGCGGAAGGCACCGCCGTCGCTGTCTTTGGCGACCTGCGGGGCTTTGAAGGCGTTGGCCGCGCGGCGGTTGGCGCTGCGGCGCTTGGATTGCTTACGTTTCGGATTGGCCATGGTAAGTGATTGAGTAGTGCGGCCCGACGCGTGGACTGGCCGCTAGTTTTGGTTGGAAGGTCGAGGAGGTAAGGTTCGGCCTGCGACCCCGTCAAGACGTTTAACTGCCCGGGCTGACGCAGCCTTAGAACAGGTAGAAAGCGGCCAACACCACCGCCACCGCGATGCGGTAAAACGCGAACAGCGCGAGGCCGTTGCGGGACAGGAAGCGCACGAAGAATTTCACGGCTAGCGCGGCCGAAACCGCGGCCACGACGCAGCCCAGCAGCACGCTGGACCAACCGAAAACCTCGATCATCGCCGCGCCGGACTTGTAGGACTTGTAGACCGCCGCGCCGGCGAGCGTGGGCAAGCCGACCAAAAAGCTGAACTCCGCCGCCTTCACCGGCGTCAGTCCCGCCAAATAGCCGCCGACGATCGTCACCATCGAGCGACTCGTGCCCGGCCACAGCGCCAGGCACTGCGCGAAACCGATGCCGACTGCCTTCCCCTGGCTCATGTCGGCCGGATCGGATTTCGAGAAACCGATGCCGGAGTTCTTTTTCCGCCAGCGCTCGGCCCAAAGCATGAGCAGCGCACCGCCGATCTGGGCCGCCACCACGGCTCCGATCGAAAACAGGTATTTGTCGATCAGATCGTGCAGCAGCAGACCGATCACCGCGACTGGCACGAAGGCCAGCAGCACATTCCGCAGCAGGCGGAAACCCGAACTGCTCCGCCCGAACAGGCCGAGCAGCATGTTCACAAGCTGCGACCAATACATGAAAACCACGGCGAGGATCGCGCCGACTTGGATGACGACCGTGTAAGTGTCCGCTGCGAGCTTCAGCGTGAGCGGCTCGCCCTCCGGGTGTTTCTCGGACGGCTTCTTATGCCAGAGCGGTTCGCCCGCGGCATTCGTCAACGGCTTGTCCGATTCCAGGCCGAGCATCTGGCTCGCGATGATCAGGTGTCCGGTCGAAGAGATCGGCAGGAACTCCGTCACGCCTTCCACGACGCCGAGCACGATCGCGTCGGTCGCACTCAGCTCGGCGACCGGTTTGGGCGCCGGCTCGCGCGGCGCTCTTTTTTTCGACGCCGGCTCGGCGGCGTGCGCGACGCTCAACGCGACGCAGGCGGCTATGACAGACAGGAGGCGACCCGGAATTCGACGAAACACAGAGCGAGCGTTCGCCAACCGTCGGGGCGTGTCGAGAATTATGCTTTGCCGTCCCGCGGGCGCTCCGCCTTTGATGCGCGCCGATGTTGCTCGAGCAACTGACACCCGAACTCCACGCGCGTCGCGACCTCACCCCCGTCGACGCGCGCTCCGCCGCACTCGCGCTGGCCAGTCCCGACATCGCCGAGGTCGTGAAGATCGATTTTCTCGCCGCGCTCGCCGCCAAGGGCGAAACCGCCGAGGAAATCGCCGCCTTCGCCCGCACCTATCGCGAAGTCGCGCGCGATCCCGGCGTGCAGGAGTGGGCGCCGCGCGCGCTCGACATCGTCGGCACCGGCGGCGACCACGCGGGCGGTTTCAACGTCTCGACGCTCGTCACGCTCACGCTCGCCGCTGCGGGCGTGCCGGTGATGAAGCACGGCAATGCCGGCATCACTTCGAAATGCGGTAGCGCCGACCTCATGGCGTCGTTCGGCCTCGATCTCCAGGCCTCGCCGGAAAAGACGCGCGCCGCGCTGCGCGAGCTGGGCTTCTGTTTCTTCTTCGCGCCCGCGTATCACCCGACGTTCAAGCACATCGCTCCCGCCCGCAAGGCGCTCGCTGCGCGCGGCCAGCGCACGATCTTCAACATCCTCGGTCCGCTCATCAACCCCGGCCGGCCTGCGCACGTGATGCTCGGCGTCTACGCGCCGGCGTTGGTGGAGAAATTCGCGACGACTCTCGCCGCCCTCGATTGCCCCGCTGGCATCGTGGCGCACGGCGTCATCGAGCCGGGGCGCGGCATCGACGAATGGACGACCGCGACCGACAATCTCGTGGCCGGCGTCGGCCGCCTGAAAAATGCCACCGCCAACTGGACGCCAGCGGACTTCGGCTTGGAACGCGCGCCGTTTGCCGACTTGATCGGCGGCGACGTCGCGACCAACCGCGCGCTCACCGAAGCGATTCTTGCCGGAAAGGCACCGCGCGGGCTCATGGACACGATCGTGGCGGTGGCCGCGATGGGCTTGTGGATCGCCGGGCGTCAGCCGGACCTGCGCAGCGGCGTGCCGGTCGCGCGCGAACTGCTGTTCGGCGGAGCGGTCGCCAAAAAGATTGCCGACACTCGCGAATTCTATCGTTCGTAGGGGATGGGTTCGCGGAAGTATTTCGGCACGGACGGCGTGCGCGGTGCCTACGGCAGCGCGACGATGAACGAGGCATTCGCCTGGCGGCTCGGCGCGGCCGCGGCGCGGTTTGCGCGGGAGAACGGAGCTGCGTCGTCGGTCGTCTACATCGGGCGCGACACGCGTGCGTCCGGCGCGAGCCTCGAGGCCGCCCTCGCCGGCGGGCTGGCGGCGGAAGGGTTCAAACCGGTGAGCCTTGGCATCGTGCCGACGCCGGCCGTGAGCCTCGCGCTGCGGTCCGCGCCGGCGGCGTTCGGCGTAGTGATCACCGCCTCGCACAATCCCGCCGCGGACAATGGCATCAAGTTTTTCGGTCCGACCGGCATCAAGCTCACCGACGACGAGGAGTCGCGCATCGAAGCGTTGCTGCCGGACGCGTCGGCGCTGGCGCACGGTGCGCTGGAGAATTTTGACGCGCGTTCGCTCTACATCGCGACCGCCGTGCGGCTGCTGCCGGTCGGCGCGTTGCGCGGTTGGAAAGTTGTGCTCGACGCGGCGAACGGCGCCGGGTGTCACACCAGCCACGCGGTGCTCACGCAACTCGGCGCGGACGTCGTGACGATCGGTTGCTCACCCGACGGCAACAACATCAACGCCGCGGTCGGCAGTCAGCACCCGGAGCAAATGGCCGCGGCGGTCCAGGCGCACTGTGCGCGCCTCGGCATCGCGCACGACGGCGACGCGGATCGCTGCATCCTGTGCGACGAAAACGGCGACGTCCTCGACGGCGACGAGATTCTTACGGTGCTCGCCTTGCATGCGTTGAAGTGTGGCCGGCTCGCGCACGGGCAGCTCGTGATCACGGTGCAAAGCAATCTTGGCGTCGACGCGGCGTTGGCGGCTGCGGGCGGCAAGGTCGCGCGGACGCCCGTGGGCGACCGTTACGTGATCGAGCGCATGCTCGCGGACCACGCCACGCTCGGTGGCGAATCGTCGGGCCATGTGATTTGCGCGGATGTGTCGCCGACCGGCGATGGCCTCGTCGCCGCGCTCAAGGTTCTCGAAGTCATGCTCGCGACCGGCCAGCCGCTTTCCCAGCTGCGGCGTCAGCTGCGGAAATTTCCCCAAGTCACCGCCGCGCTCAAGGTGCGCGAAAAGAAACCGTTGGATCGCCTGCCGACATTGCCCGCCACGATCGCCGCGCTGGAGCGTGAGCTGGGCAGCAGCGGCCGCGTGCTCGTGCGCTACTCGGGCACCGAGCCGAAGCTGCGCCTGCTGGTCGAAGGGCCGACCGACGAAATCGTCGGCGCGGCGCTGGCGCGGCTCGAGCAGGCGACGCGCAGCGATCTCGAGGTGCTGTAAGCTGCGCTTGCGTGCGGCGCGCCGCGCTGGCATCCCGCTGCCATGGCTGAACAATCCGTCGCGTCGCTCGAGCCCCGGTTGCAGAAACTCGTGGAGAGTGCGCGGACGGCTTTCGAGCGCGGCAATTTCGATTACACGATCGAACTCGCGCGCGACGTGCTGGCGGTCGCGCCCGGTTGCCTGCCGGTGCGGAAACTCCAGCGCGCGGCGCAGCTCAAAAAAGGCGGCGCGGGCAAGGGCGGTTTTTTCGCGAAGGCGTTCGGCAGCGTTTCCACGGCGCCGTTTCTGCTCAGCGGGAATTCCGCGCTGGCCAAGGATCCGGCGAAGGCGCTGGCGAGCGCGCAGAAGATGCTGGATGCCGATCCGGCGAGTGCGCCGGGGTTGCGATTGCTCGGCAACGCGGCAAGCGCACTCGGCTGGCACGAGACGGCGGTGTTTGCGTTCGAGGCGTTGCGAGAACTGGAGCCGGACGAGCTGGAAACGCTGGTGGCGCTCGGGCACGCGCACCTCGGCGCAGGGCGCGCGGAGGCGGCGGTGCGTTGCGCCGAGGCGGTGTTGGCGCGCGAGTCGATCAACGGTCCGGCGCAGGCGCTGCTCAAGGACGCGTCGGTCGCGCAGACGATGAAGGCGGGCCGATGGGAAGAGGGCGGCGATTTCCGGGCAAAGGTGAAGTCGTGACCGCGCGCGCCGCTCCGTCGCCAGCGACGATCTACTGGACGGCGTTCGTCGGACTGTTCTTCGATTACTACGACCTTTACCTGTTCGTCTATCTCGAGCGCGCGCTGGCGGACGAGTTTGCGCTGACGCCGACGCAGAGCAGTTGGCTGCAGTTTGCGGGACTCGCGGGCGTCGGTGTCGGTTCGCTGATCTTCGGGTTTCTGGCCGATCGCGTGGGACGTGGTCGTGCGATGCTGGCGACGTTCGCGCTTTATGGCGCTGGCATCACGGGCATCAGTCTCGCTTGGAGTGCGGGGAGCCTGCTGGCGTTCCGGTTGCTCGCGTCGCTCGCGCTCGGGGCGGAGTGGGGAATCAGTCACACGTATCTCGCCGAGCGGGTGGCGGGCGCAACGCGGTATCGGTTCTCGGCCTGGCTTCAGTTTTCGATCCTCGGCGGGCTGCTCGCGGCGATGGCGGCGCGTTTCGCATTGCCGATCGTCGGGTGGCGCGCGCTGTTCGCGGCGTCGCTTGTGCCCGTGGCGGGTTTGGCGCTGTGGCGGTGGCGGGCGCTGGCGGAGCCGGTGGTGGAGGAGAAGAAATCGCCCGACGCGGCGCGCGCGGTATGGCGGTCGCAGGGCGGCGCGTTCGTCGTCTGCTTCGCGATGGCCAGCCTGACGATCGCGAGCGGCACGATGAACGTCTTCTATGCGCGTGAGCTGCCGCAGTCGCCTTGGTTCACGGCGCTGTTTTGGTTGAACGTCGCGCCGGGCATGGCGTTCGGTGCGTGGCTGGTCGGTCGGGTGGGCGTGACGCGCGCGCTGTGGCTCTACGCGGCGGGTTTGACGGCGCTGTCGCTGGCGTGCTGGCAGTGGACGTGGACGGGGCGCAGTTTGTTTTTCGCACTCAGCCTGCCGTTGTTGAACGGCGTGCCGTTCGGATTGATGGGCGCGTATTTCAACGAAGTGTTTGCGCGGTATCGCACGACGCTGTCCGGCGCGGCGTATAATCTCGGGCGGATTCTTGCGGGCTTCGCGCCGGTGCTGATCGCGGCGCTGGGCCTGCACGAAGGCGGGCGCTATTTCCTGTTCACCGCGGCGCTCGGGTTGGCGGTGGCGGCGTTGGGTTTCGTGCTGCCGCAGGCGGCGGGAGCGAAGGACCGCGCGGACTAGACGCGGAAGATGGCACCGAGCTTGCGGCCGAGCAGGATGCCGAGCCCGGCGATGGTGATGCCGAGGAAGGCCATGGCCCACGCGCCGAGTGCGGAGGCGAGGAACTTGCCGTCGCCGAGCAGTTGGAAGAGCTCGTAGATGGCCTTGGTGATCGGATAAAAGGCCTGCTTCTGCGCGAGGATGAGCGAGTCGGACACCTCGAGCATCGCAAAGGAGAACGCGAGCAGTCCGCCGGCGATGAGGTTGGCGAGGATGAGCGGGAGCGTGATCTTGACTGTCGCCTTGAGCGGCGGGCAGCCGAGGTTTTGCGCGGCTTCTTCGAGCGTCTCGCTGGTTTGTTGGAATCCGGCGGCGGCCGAGCGCACCACATAGGGCAGGCGGCGGACGGAGTAGGCGATGATCAAGAGGAGCGTCGGATTTGCGATGGGGTTGAGGAAGGAAAAGAACTTTCCTTCCTGACTCATGGCGAGGTAGCCGAAGGCCAGCACGAGGCCGGGCACGGCGAGCGGCAGCATGGCGAGAAAATCGAGCACCGCGCGGCCGGCGATGCGGGAGCGCACGATGACGTAGGCGAGGGCGGTGCCGAGGAGGAGGTCGATGATCGTGGCGGCACTCGCGTATTTGAGGCTGTTGGCGATGGCGGGAACGGTGAGGTCGTGGCCGAGCGCGAGTTGGAAATTCTCCGTCGTGAGGTGCTGCGGGAGCACGGTGCCATACCACTCGCGCGAGAAGGCCACGGCGATCACGCCGAGATGCGGCAGCACGGCGACGAGCGTCACGCCCGCGAACAGCGTCGTCGCCGCCCAGGCGGCGAAGCCGTGGAGCGCGCGCGGTCCGCCGGCGTGCGTGGCCTTGGCCATCATGGCGTGGCTCTGGCGGCCGAAGAGGCCTTTCCCGAGCGCGTAGATGGCGACGGAGGCGGCGAGCGTGATCGCCACGAGCGCGAAGGGGAACGGGTTGCCGCCAATGTCCTTCAGCCCGTGAAAAATCTGGACCGGCGTGACCCGCGCGTAGTCGAAGATGAGCGGCACGCCGAGGTCGGTGAAGGACCAGATGAAGACGATCGTTCCTCCGGCGAAGAGCCCCGGCGTGATGAGCGGCAGCGTGATCTTGCGGAAGCGGCGCAGGCCCGTGCAACCGAGGTTGGTCGCGGCTTCCTCGAGGGCGGGATCGATGTTGGCGAGTGCGGCGACGGCGTTGAGGTAGATGATCGGGTAGAGCGCCAAAGCGTTGACGAGTGCGATGCCGAGAAACTGGTTGGCGCCGAGCCAGTCGAAGGCCCAGCCCGACGGACGCAGGCCCAGCGCGATGATCAGGCTGTTGAGCGCACCGGATTGACCGAGGATTTGCTTGATGCCGATGGCCCCCACGAAGGGCGGCAGAATCATCGGCACAAGCACAAGGGCACCGAGCAGGTTTTTGAAAGGAAAGGCGTAGCGATCGGTGACCACCGCGAGCGGCAGCGCGATCCCGAGAGCCAGCGCAGTGGTGGTCAGCGCGAGGAGAAACGAATTGGCGAGCGCTCCGACATAGATGGGATCGCGGAGCAGGGCGGCGATGTAGGCGAGTGTGAGATGTCCGTCGGCGTCGACGAAACCGCCGCGAAGGATCTGGGCGATCGGCCAGAGAAAGAAGGCGGCGAAGAAGAGCAGCGTGCCGAGGAAGACGAAGCGCGCGAAGCTCTGGGACATGTCAGGCATGTCGCCCGAGGTGCGAACGCGCGGCAAGGGCGAAAAGCATGCCGTCGCGGGAGGACGACGAAGTTCAGGTTGCATTCAGGAACGGCACTTATCATGTGCCTCCAGCCTGCCATCGGCCGTGCCGATATGGGAAATATGCGCCCTGCTGCTCGTCTCTTTTTCCTGCTTGTTGCGACCGGATTCTCGTCCACGCGACTGGCGGCGCAGTTCACCGATGCGCCGCAAACCGTCGCGCGCGGCGAGTGGCTGGTGGAGACCGACCTCGCGACCGGCGCCTACGATCGCTATACGCCGGCCCGGGATGGCGTGCGCACGCGCAGCGTTTCGCTGGCGGTGGCGCAGCTCACCACCGGAGTGATGGAAAACGTCGATGTGCAGATCGGGATCGAGAGCTGGCGCGACGAGGATTCCTCCGGCGCGGGTGTGGACGAGTGCGTGCGCGGCACCGGCGGCGTCTATGTGCGCGCGAAGTGGAAATTCTGGGAGGCGGCCGACGGAACCGCGCTGGCGTTGCTGCCTTACTATCAGTTTCGCGACACCGTGTCGTCCCGCTTGCGGCCGACCGTTTCGCAGTTCGGTGTGATCGTGCCGTTCTATCGTCCGCTGGACGAAGCCTGGTCGTTCTCCGCGCAGGCCGAGGTCGATTGGCTCGACAATGGCGCGGGCGCGCGGGAGGACTGGTGGGCCGGCTACGCGGTCTTCGCGCGCACGCTGAACAAGCGCTGGAGCTGGTATTGGGAAACGACTGCGAGCGCCGCCGGCGGTCGCGGGCGATGGGCGACGCAATCGGGACTGGGGATCGTCTGGCAAATGACTGAGAAGTTCTCGTGGGACGCGGCGCTTTACGCAGGCGTCAATCGCGCGGCACCCGACTGGTATCCCGCTTTGCGGTTCGTCTGGGCGTTTTGATCACGCGGGGAAACTGGGGAGCTGGCAGCTGAATGGCAGGGCGGTATTCGCGCAGGCAGTGAAAATTAGGAAAGACTAAATCTGTCTTGCGCTCCTGCGTTTTGCCGTTTCGCTGCCGTTCCGCCGATGGACACCGAAACCGCATCATCTCAATCCGAGGCCGGCTGGCGGCACTCTCGCGCCGCGCGCAGCCTGCCCGAGGCGCACGGCACCGTGTCCGTGCCGGCGGGTGCGAGTTTCTGGCGCAAGCTTCTCGCGTTCTCTGGGCCGGGCTACTTGGTGGCGGTGGGATATATGGACCCGGGCAACTGGGCCACCGATCTCGCGGGCGGATCGCAGTTCGGCTATACCCTGCTGAGCGTCATCCTGCTCTCGAACCTGATGGCGATCCTGCTGCAGTCGCTGTGCGCGAAGCTCGGCATCGCCACCGGCCGCGACCTCGCGCAGGCGTGTTGCGACCACTACCCGCGGCCGATTTCGAATGCACTGTGGTTCCTCTGCGAAATCGCGATCTGCGCCTGCGATCTCGCCGAAGTCATCGGGACGGCGATCGCGCTGAATCTGCTGTTCCACATTCCGTTGCTGTGGGGCGTGATCCTTACGGCGCTCGACGTCATGCTGGTGCTTTTCCTCGCACATCGCGGCTTTCGCTATCTCGAGGCGGTCGTGGTATCGCTTGTGACGTTGATCGGTCTGTGTTTCGGCTTGGAAATACTTTTCTCGCGGCCCGATGTGCGCGAGGTGCTCGGCGGCTTTCTGCCGACGACGCAAATCCTCACGAATCCGGAGATGCTCTACATCGCGATAGGCATCCTCGGCGCGACCGTGATGCCGCACAATCTCTACCTGCATTCGTCGATCGTCCAGACGCGCAAATACGAGCCGACGCCTGCGGGCAAACGCGAGGCGATCAAGTTCGCCACCATCGACTCGACGCTCGCGCTGATGTTCGCGCTGTTCATCAACGCCTCGATCCTGATCGTCTCCGCCGCGGTGTTTCACAAGGCGGGCAACCACGAGGTCGCGGAGATCCAGGACGCCTACAAATTGCTCACCCCTATGCTCGGCGTCGGCGCGGCGAGCACGATCTTCGCCGTGGCGCTGCTCGCTTCGGGGCAGAATTCCACGCTTACCGGCACACTGGCCGGCCAGATCGTGATGGAGGGGTTTCTCAATCTGCGCCTTCGCCCCTGGCTGCGCCGCCTGATCACGCGGGCGCTCGCGATCATCCCCGCGGCGATCGTCGCCGGACTTTATGGCGAGAGCGGCACAGCGAAGCTGCTGGTGTTCTCGCAGGTGGTGCTGAGCTTGCAGTTGCCCTTCGCCGTGATTCCGCTCGTCCAGTTCACGAGCGATCGCGTCAAGATGGGCGAGTTCGTGAATCCGGCCTGGGTCAAATACGCGGCGTGGGCGGTCTCCGCGATCATCGTGGCGCTGAACGCCAAACTCCTCTACGACTTCGTCGCGTCCTGACCATGTATCGCAAGATCCTCGTCGCCCTCGAAAACGGCCGCGCCGACGCGACCCTGCTCCCGCACATCGCCGAACTCGCGGGCAAGCTCGGGTCGGAGCTCCTGCTCCTGCACGTCGCCGATGGCTGGGCCGCGCGCAACTTCGAGCAGCTCAAGCTCAGCGAATCCGATGAGATGCGCGCGGACCGAGACTACCTTGCCCGCTGCGCGGGCGAACTGCAGAGCGCCGGGCTAGTGGTCACGACGCAGCTTGCGCTGGGCAATCCGCCGGCCGAGATCGTTCGCGCGGCCGCAGCCGAACACTGCGACCTTATCGCCCTCGCTTCGCACGGCCACCGGCTGCTCGGTGACCTCATCCACGGCAGCACGATCGACGCGGTGCGCCACGCGACGAGCACGCCGTTGCTCGTCGTCCGCGCGGTGATGAAACCTTAGAAGAAGCGCGCGAAGAGATCGCGGAACAGATGCGCGCCGAAGATCGCGGCGAGCACGTAGATCAACCACGAAACCTGGCGAGCGCGGCCGGTGAAAAGATAAACCAGAGCGAACGCCAGCAGGCCGAGCCCGATGCCTTCGGCGATGCTGAACGTGAGTGGCGTGCCCAGGATGATCAGGAACGCCGGCGCAGCTTCGTGGAAATCCTTCAAGTTCAGATCCGCCACGGATTGGAACATGAAGATACCGACCACCACGAGCGCTGGCGCGGTCGCGACCGCCGGCACGGCGAGGATCAACGGCGTGAAGAACAGCGCGCCGAGAAACAACATCGCGACGGTCACGCTCACGAGTCCGGTGCGGCCTCCCGCGGCGACACCCGAAGCGGACTCGACGTAGCTGACGACGTTCGACGTGCCGAAGAGAGACGAGAGGATCACGCCGATCGAGTCCGAGATCAGCGCCTTGCCCGCGCCGGGCAATTTGCCCTCCGCATCGAGCAAACCCGCGCGCTGCGCCACGCCGACGAGCGTGCCGATGTTGTCGAACAGCGCGATGAGCAGCAGCGTGAGGACGACCGTCGTCGCCTTGACCGGGTCCTGCGTGAAGTAGTCGAAGTTGAGCTTGAGGAACGTGTCGCCCATCGACGCCGGCAGCGACACGACGTGTTCGGGCCAGTTGGTGAGATGTCCGCCCTTGCCGTCAGGAATGACGAGGCCCGCGAGCGTGATGCCGAGGATCGAGAGGATGATCGCGCCTGGGACGTTGCGCGTGACGAGGATGATCGTCAGCAGCAGGCCGGCGAAAAACAGCAGCACGGACGGTGCCCCGAGGTTGCCGTGCGTCACGAGCGTGTTTGCGTCCGCGACGACGAGTCCGCCGTTCTTCAATCCGATGAAAGCGATGAAGAGGCCCACGCCGCACGTGATCGCCATCTTCAGCTGAAACGGGATGATGTTGATGATCTTCTCGCGGATGCCGGAAACGGAGAGCGCGAGGAACGCGAGACCGTTCACGAACACGAGGCCGAGCGCCGATTGCCACGGCACGCCGAGTCCGAGGCACACGGTGAACGCGAAGTAGGCGTTGATTCCCATACCCGGCGCGAGCGCCAGCGGGAAGTTCGTCACGAGCCCCATGATCAACGTGCTCGCCGCCGCGGCGAGCGCGGTGACGGTCACGAGTCCACCGCGCGGGATGCCGGCGGCGGCGAGGATCGCGGGGTTCACCGCGAGGATGTAGGCCATCGCGGCAAACGTCGTGATGCCGGCCTGGATTTCGCGGGCCGCGGTGGTGCGGTGGCGTTCGAACTGAAACAAGCGAGCGAGCATGGGCAGATTGAGCTTTCCGAGAGTGCAGGTCGGCGGCTAGAGAACCAGCCGGTTTTTATGCCGAACGTCGACGCGCACGTGCACCTCTATCCGCCGGAAGTCGCGGCCGACCCTGAGGCGTGGGCGGCGGCTCGCGGCGAGACGCATTGGGCGCGCCTTTGCACGCGCCGCCGCCAGAACGGGGCGCCGGTGCAGTTGTTCCCGAGCGTGGATGAGTTGTTGCGCGACATGGATGCGGCGCGGATCGACCGCTCGGTGTTGCTCGGTTGGTATTGGGAAAAACCGGCGACGTGCGCCGCGCAGAATCGCTTCTACGAGCGCTGTGTCCGCGCACACCCGGACCGCCTCGCGGCCTGCGCCGCGGTGCATCCGGACGACCTCGCGGAATTGCGCCGCGCGCGCGACGCGGGTTTCTGCGGCGTCGGTGAACTCTCGCCGCATTCGCAGGGCCTCGCGAGTGACGATCCGCGGGTGACCGAATTGCTACAGTGCGCGGGCGAACTGAAGTTGCCGGTGAACCTGCACGTCACCGATCCCGCGAGCCGCCGCTACGACGGCTGGGTCGCGACGCCGTTGGATGACTTCGCGCGCTGGGCGCGGGAGCTGCCGGAAACGCGTTTCGTGCTCGCACATTGGGGCGGGGGCATGGCGTTCGATCCGGCCAGTCGCGCGCTGGCGAACGTGTGGTTCGACACCGCCGCCTCGCCGTTGCTCTACGATGCGACGGCGTGGCAGCGCGCGGTCACGGCGGTGGGCGCGGAGCGATTGCTCTTCGGTTCGGACTATCCGTTGCGCCTGTTTCCGCGCGATGATGCGGGGAGCGGCCTGGCGCGTTTTGCGGGCGAAGCGCGGGCGAATCTTTCGCGCGAGGCGTGGGCCGCCGTCATGGGCGGCAACGCGACGTCATTGTTCGGCGCAGCGCGCTAGGATCCATTCGAAGACCGGGCTGCTGACGCGCGGTGCAACGATTTGCAGACCGGCACTCAGGCCGTTCGGCAGCTCGACCGGAACCGTCATCACCGGCAATCCGGCCAGCGAAGCTGGCGCCGTGAACGTCAGGATCGCGCGCCGTGTCTCGGGCGTGCATTGCGCTTTCGTCGGCGCGGGCACCGGCGCGCAAGGCAAAGCGAGAAAATCGATCTCGCGGAACAACGCGCTGAACGACTCGCGCACGACGGCAAAGATCGCGCGCGCCGCCGCGAGCTGCTCTGGCGTGGTCTGGCCGGCCTTGACGAACCGCTGCCAGATGCCGGGATCGTAGCGGTCGCGAAATCGACCGAGCCACGGCTCGTGAATCGTGAAGGCCTCATGCGTGACGAGCGTGGTGTAGGCGTCCACGGCGTTCGTCCAGGTTGCGAGCAGAGCCTGTTCGCATTCGGCGGCCAGCGGCGTGGCCAGTTGGGCGGCGGCGCGGGCGCACGCGTCGTCGAGCACGGAATCGACGCCCGGAAGAATCTTCCCGGCGCGAAGGAAACCGCCGCGCGGCGCGCGATCCGCGCCTGCGCCGACTCCGAGCAACGCACGGTTCAGGGTCGCCAGATCCTGCGGAAACGCGGTGAACCAGCCGGCGGTGTCGCACGTCGGCGAGAGTGGAAAAGCGTCGCGCACGAATGCATCGCCCGGCGTGAGACGAAATCCATACAACCCGCAGAACGCCGCCGGCACGCGCACCGAGCCGCCGGTGTCGGAGCCGAGCGCAAAGGGCGCCACGCCCGCGGCCACGAGCGCCGCGGAACCGCTGCTGGAGCCGCCGGCGAGCCGATCGGCCAAGCGCGGATGCGGGCAGTCGCCGTAGGTGCGGTTTTCGCCGGTGAGGCCGGCGGCGAATTCGACCATGTGGGTTTTCCCCGCGAGCACTGCACCTTGTTCGCGCAGACGACGCACGAGCGCGCTGTCGCCGGGCGTCGCACGCACATCCGCCAAGAACGCGGAGCCGGCGCGCGTGGGCACGCCCGCGACGTCGAACAGGTCCTTGGCAAGGTAGGGAAGGCCGCGCAACGGTCCGGTGTCGCGCGCGAGCGCGGCGGAGAGTTGCGCTTCATCGGCCTGCCAAGCCAGCGCGGCGGAGCGGAGCGGGGAGGGGAGCGCGGCGATACGGCGGGCGACTTCCTGCGTGGCGAGGTCGGGCGCCATGGCTTGCCAGCCGGCGAAGGGCAAAGGAACTGGCGTTTTGCTTCCGGTTGTATCCACTGGCCGTTTCATGGACGGCCCCGCGCCCATCGTCAAACTCGCCTCGGTCCGGAAGCGCTACGGCGACGGGCCGCTCGTGCTCGATGGGATCGACCTCGACATCGCCCGCGACGATTTCGTGAGTCTGATCGGGCCGAGCGGTTGCGGAAAGTCGACGGTGTTGAAGCTGATCTCGGGACTGAGTCCGACGACGGAAGGCGACGTGCGCGTGCTCGGCAAGGCACCGCGGCAGGCGCGCGACCGCCAGGTGTTCATTTTCCAGGATGCGACGCTGCTGCCGTGGCTCACGGCGCGACAGAACGTGGAAATACCGCTGCGCTTGCGTCGGGCGTCGGAGGCGGAACGCGCGGCACAGGCGGAAAAATTCCTGGAGCTCGTCGGGTTGGCGAAGGTGCGGGATTATTACCCGCGTCAGCTGTCGGGCGGCATGAAGATGCGCGTGTCGATCGCGCGGGCGCTCACGCTCGCGCCGGAATTGCTGCTGCTCGACGAGCCGTTCGGTGCGCTCGACGAGATGACGCGGCACCGGTTGAACGAGGAGTTGCTGACGTTGCGCGAGCAGTCGCCGTTTTCGGCGGTGTTCGTGACGCACTCCGTGGCGGAGGCGGTGTTTCTCTCGAATCGGATCGTCGTGATGTCGGCGCATCCCGGTCGCATCCATCGCGAAGTGCGCGTGGAGTTCGGTTATCCGCGGCGCGCGGCGCTGCGCGAGACGGCGGAGTTCGCCGCGAAGGTGAACGAGGTGACGCGCGTGCTGCACGAAGTCGAAACGGAGGCGCGGGCATGAGACGCGAGTCGCTGTTTAAGCAGTGGCTGCTGCCGGTCGTGACTGGCGCGGTGTTCTTCGCCATCTGGTATGCCGTGCGCGCGGCGACGGGCTTGCAGAGCTGGATTTTGCCGACGCCAGTGGAGATTTTGGAGGCGGCGTGGCGCGAGAAAGCGCGGTTGATCTCCGCGGTGGGCGCCACGGCGCTCGGCGCGGCGGCGGGTTTTTTGCTCGCGGCGGTGCTCGGTCTCGCGATGGCGCTGGTGCTTGGCGTGTCGAACTCGCTGCGCCTCTCGCTCTATCCGTGGCTGCTGGTGCTGCAGATGACTCCGGTGATCGTGCTGACGCCGATCATCGTGCTGTGGGCCGGGCCGGGCATGCCGGGCATCATCACGATCACGTGGCTCATCTCGTTTTTCCCCATCGTGGCGAACACGACGCAGGGGCTGCTTTCGACCGACATGAACCACGTGGCGCTCTTCCGCATGTGCAACGCCAGTCGCGTGCAGGAGCTGCTGCTGCTCCGGATGCCGTCGGCGCTGCCGTATTATCTGGCGGGGCTGCGCATCGCGGCGACGCTGGCGCCGATCGGCGCGATCTTCGGCGAATACATGGTCGGCAACGCCTCGGGTGGGTCGGGCGGGCTCGGTTTTCTCGTCTACAGCTACAACACCCAGATCAAGATCCCCGCCCTGTTCGCGACGGCGCTGACGAGCTGCCTGCTCGGCTTCGTGTTCGTCGCGGCGGTGTCGTTCCTGAATTGGGCATTGCTGCACCACTGGCACGATTCCTTCGAACGCAACGATCACTGACATGCGCCTCTCCACGCTCCTCCTCGCGCTCCTTTCGCTCGTGCTCGTCACGGGCTGCGGCAAGAAAACCGCCACGGCCGACGCCAACGGCCGCATCAAGATTCGCTTCCAGACCGACTGGTTTCCGCAGCCCGAGCACGGCGGCTATTACCAGGCGGTCGCGAAGGGTTACTACGCGGCGGAGGGACTCGACGTCGAAATCGTGAAAGGCGGCCCGAACGCGCAGGTCATGGCCGCCGTCGCCACCGGTCGCGCGCAGCTCGGCATGACGAACGGCGACGACGTGATCGTCGCGGTCGGACGCGGCGTGCCGATCAAGATGGTGGCGGCGGAGATGCAACGCGACGCGCAGGGCATCCTTTTTCACGCCGAGAATCCGATCCGCTCGCTGCGCGATCTCGACGGCAAGACGATCATGGCGGGCGCCGGTTCGATCTGGCTGCAGCTCGCGCAAAAGAAGCTCGGCATCCATTTCAACATCCAGCCGCTCGTGGGCGACCTCGCTCGTTTTATGAGCGACAAGAAGTTCATCCAGCAGTGCTTCGTCACGAACGAGCCGTTCTTCGTGCGGCAACGGGGCGCCGATGCCGGAGCGCTGCTGATCGCGCGGCCCGGCGAATACGAACCGTATCGCGCGATCTTCACGAGCGATGCATTCCTGATCGAGAATCCCGACATCGTCCGCCGCTTCGTGCGCGCCAGCCTCCGCGGTTGGACCGATTACCTGACCGGCGATCCGACGCCGGGAAACAACCTGATCAAGGCCGCGCGCCCGGACCTGACGGACGACTTCTTCGCCTACAGCATCAAGGCGATGAAGGATTACCAACTCGTGCTCGGCGACCCGGCGCGCGGCGAAAAAATGGGCCAGCTCACGGCGGCGCGACTCGAGACGCAGCTGAAGTTGCTCGGCGAACTCGGGTTTCTCGAGCGACCGCTGACGGTGAAGGAAGTGGCCACCTTCGAGATGTTGCCACCCGAGGCGCGTTGAACGGCGGCTTGTCTTTCCGCGGGCGGTTGGTTCGCTCGCGTTTTCCCATGAAGACGACCTCGCTGCTCGCTCCCGTCTCGCTCCTCGCACTGACATTCGCGCTCGCCGGTTGCGGCGAGAAGAAAGCCGATGCCAAGGCTTCCGCCAAAGGTTTGGAAACGGCCGATCAGCGCGTGAGCTACGGCATGGGTTACCAGATCGGCTCGAACATCGCGCGGCAACCGGCGCTAAAGTTCGACCAAGCGGCGTTTGCGGCCGGCGTGCAGGACGCGGTCGGCGGTCAGAAGACGCGCCTCGACGAAAAGCTCATCCAGGCCGCGTTCGAGGAACACCAGCGCAAGCTCGCCGCCGAGATGGAGGCGCAAGGGAAGGTGAATCTCCAGGCGGCGAACGATTTTCTGGCCAAGAACAAGACGCGCGCCGGCGTGAAGACGACCGCTTCCGGTCTCCAATACGAGGTGCTGAAGAAAGGTTTCGGCGGCGCGAAGCCGAAGGCGACGGACAAGGTGCGCGTGCACTATCACGGCACGTTGATCGATGGAACGGTCTTCGATTCGTCCGTGCAGCGCGGCCAGCCGATCGAGATGCCGCTCACGCAGTTCGTGCCGGGTTGGGTCGAGGCGCTGCAGCTCATGTCCGTCGGCGACAAGTTCAAGGTCTACTTGCCGCCGGCACTGGGCTATGGAATGCGCTCAGGCGGCAAGATTCCGCCGAATTCCGCGCTGATTTTCGAAATCGAATTGCTCGGCGTCAACTGACGCGGCGCGGGCGATGGCGGGTGAATCCGGTCAGTGGACGCGGCGAATGGGCGAGTGCCTCGACGCGTTGGCGCGCGAGCAGATCGGCTCGGCGTGTCCAGTGATCGACCATGAGGTCGTCGCGCCGCGCGGCGGCGAGGCGGACGATTTCTTCGTGTGGCTCGTCTGCCGCAGCAAAGCGGAGCGGCGCGCATTTTGGGATACCGAGCAGGCGCGGTTCGTGTCCGCCCTGAAAAAACGGATGCTCGCCGCGGGATTCCCCGAGTCGGCTGTGGCTTCGCTGAGCGTGCGTGTCACCTCCCGCGACGAAGTGGACGCGGCAGGCGGGCGATTCTCGGCGCTGCGCTGAAACGCGACGCCGGGAGATTCAGACGAGATCCTTGACCAGAATCTTCGAATTGCGGCCGCTTTCCTCGTAAGTCTTTAGACGCGAATCAGGCAGGGCGTCCTTGTCGGCTTCGACGAAGCCGCAGACCGAGGTGAAAAACGTGAAGGCCTGCGTCGACATCGCGACGACCTTCTCGGCGCCGCGCTCCTTGGCGAGCTTGAGGCCGAACTCGATCATCTTCCGACCGATGCCGCGGTGGTGGTAGAAAGGCATGACGTAGACCGAGCCGATCTCGGCGGTGTCGGACTTGTCCGGGTAGAGCGCGACGGAGGTGCAGGCGATGATGTTCTCGTCGATCTCGTAGACGTAGAAGTTCTCGATGTTCTTCTCGATCGCCTGCTGGGTGCGGAAGACGAGTTCCTCGCGCTTCACGGCCGAGCGGGTGAGGTTGTAGATGGCGCGCACGTCGCCTTTGCGGGCGAGGCGGATCTGCTGGTATTCGTTGCCGTGGATGAGCGTGCCGACGCCTTCGTTGGAGAAAATTTCGGTCAGCAGGCCGTCCATCATGCGGCCGTCGAGCAGGTGAACGCGCGGCGTGCCGGTCTCGATGGCTTTCACGGCGTGCGCGGCTTTGGAGCGCATGGGCTCGTTGATCGCTTCCGGATCTTTGGCGACGAGATCGCGGAGGAGGTCGACGTTGATCTGCTGTTTGAAGGTGCCGTTGATCTCGAGGCCGCGGCAGGGCGAGAAGAAGATGATCTTCGTGGCCTGGAGCACCTCGGCGATCTCGGCGGCGAGGAGATCGGAGTTCACGCGCAGCGGGCGGCCGTCGCGATCGAAGGCGATGGGGTTGACCACAGGGACGACGCCGGAGCCGATGAGCTGGAGGAGGAACTCCTTGTCGATGCGGTCGACGCGGCCGGTGAGCTGATGGTCGACGCCGCGCAGGATGCCGAGCGGCACCGAGCGGACGGCGTTGGTGAGCGCGGCCTTCAGGTTGTTCTGCGAAAGCTCCTCGAGCACGAGGTGCGTGACGCGGCCCGCGGCGCGGATGGCGAGGTCGAGCGTCGGCGCGTCGGTGACGCCGGTGCCGATGGAGTCGGTGATCGTGACTTTGCGCAGGGCGGAGAGCTCTTCGATCTGGCGGCCGATGCCGTGGACGATGACGACCTTGATGCCGAGCGAGCGGAGCACTGCGACGTCGAGGAGGATGTTGCCGAAGTTCTCGTCGGAGACGATCGCGCCGTCGATGGCGATGACGAAGATCTGATCCTGGTAACGCGGAACGTATTTCAGGATGCCGCGGAGGTCGGTGGGCTTGATGTCGGCGCCGGTGGACATTTTTTCTTGGCGCATTTCTTCGGGCATCGCGCCCGGCGCGTCAATAGCGCGTCGCGCTTCCGCGCGTCAGCGGACGTTGAAGGTCCACTGCGCTGCCGGTCCGTGTGCCGCGAGTCGGATCGTGTAACGACCCGGTGACAAGCGGTCGGTCGGCACGCTCGCGCAATAGTCGGCGTCCTCCCAGCGGCTGAGCAATTTGCTCGGCAGGCGCTCGAGCGTGGGGATGAGCACGATCTCGTTGCCGCGCAGCAGCGCTTCGAGGTGGCCGACCTGGTAGCTTTGGTCGGACAAACTCGCCGTGAAGAACACGGAGTAAGCCGAGCCGCGCGCGACCTCGGTCGGCGCGGTGACCTTGTCGATGGTGGCGAGGAGGCGTGGTTTTTCGGCGAACGACGCTTCGAGCTCGGTGCCGAGGCCGGCGCCGGCGCGCGCGACGGAGGCGGCGATGCTGAAACCGGGTTTGTTCGCCGGGCGTGTGAGCTCGACAGGAAGTTTTTGCCAGCCGGCGTTGAGGAGGCGCGCGGTGGTGGCGCGCTTGTTCATGTCCTCGTAGGGGCGGAAGGCCGGGCCGGGCTTCCGGTAGTAGATGTTCACGAGCGTGTAGCCGACCACGAAGATCACGATGGCGAGCACGATCCATTTCATGGACCAGGGCTTCGGGTCGGGGCGGTTGCGGCGGGCGCTCATCAGCGCGCGAGCAAAGCACGGTGCGCTGCGGGGACAAGCGGGGATTGCGCGAGGCGCGCCCGTGGTCGTGCGGCGCGCGGTGGTCGCCGACGTCCACGGCGGCGACTGGCGGAAGGGCGCAGGGCGTGCGAGGCCGCTTGGCGCCGGCAGCGATGACGGCGCGCATCTTCGATAGGGTGACCGAGGTAGAACGCACTCCGCCGGTGTGCGGTTGGGAAATTCCATTGCGCGGGGGCGGGGGAGTTGTTTCGTTGCGGGTTTCCCATGAAGAAGTGGTCGCAGACTTTCATTCCCACGCTCAAAGAGAGCCCGGCGGACGCCGAGATCGCCTCGCACAAGCTGCTCGTGCGCGCCGGCCTCGTGCGCAAGCTCGGCGGCGGTCTCTACACCTTCATGCCGGCCGGCCTGCGCGTGATGCAGAAGATTTCGCAGATTTGCCGCGAGGAGATGGAGCGGGCGCGGCCTGAAAACGAGCGCGCGGGTGCGATCGAGGTCTGGATGCCGCACGTGCATCCGGCCGAGCTGTGGGAAGAAGGTCCGCGCTGGAATGCGGCGCGCGAAATCATGTTCCGCGTCGACCACGCCGGCGCCGGCAAGGGCCGCAGCAAGGAGCCGGAGTTCGTCCTCGGCCCGACACACGAGGAGGTCGTCACGCCGCTCGTGAAGACCGAGATCACGAGCTACCGCGATCTCCCGAAGAATTTCTACCAAATCTCCACGAAGTTCCGGAACGAGATCCGGCCGCGCTACGGCCTGATGCGCGCGCGCGAGTTCGTGATGATGGACGCGTATTCGTTCGACGCGACCGACGACGGCGCGATCAAAAGCTACCTCGCGATGAAGGCGTCCTACGAAGCGTTCTTCAAGCGCCTCGGCATCGTCGCGATCGCGGTCGAGGCCGACACCGGCGTCATGGGCGGCAGCTTCTCGCACGAGTTCATGGTCCCCGCCGAGATCGGCGACGACGACGTGATCTACAACGAGGAGAGCGGCTACGCGGCGAACCGCGAAAAAGCCACGAGCGCGCTCGTGCCGGCGGATTTGGCCGACGCGGCACCGGTCGGCGCGATCGAGGAATTCGCCACGCCCGGCGTCGTGACGATCGCGGCGCTCGAGGCCGCGCCTTACTCGGTGCCCGCCGATAAACAATGCAAGACGCTCGTCTTCGTCGGCGACGGCAAGCCGTTCGTCGTGATCGTGCGCGGCTGCGACGATGTCGAGGAGGCGAAGCTCGGCTCGCTCGGCTTCCAGCTCTGGCGTCCGGCCACGCCCGAGGAAATCGAGCCGGTGCTGGGCGCGAAACCCGGCTCGCTCGGTGCGGTGAAGGGCACGATCAAGAATCCGTCCGCGCTCGCGGGCGTGTTCGCCGATCACGCCATCCGTCTCATCGGCAACGGCACGACCGGCGCGAACAAGGACGGTTTCCACCTGCGCAACGTCAACGTCGCGCGCGATCTCGCGATCACGAAGTTCGGCGATTTCCGTCGCGTGCGCGTTGGCGAGCCCGATGTGAAGTCCGGCAAGCCGCTCAAGGTCCGCCGCGGCATCGAGGTCGGCCACATCTTCAAGCTTGGCACGAAATACTCCGAGAAGTTCAACGCGGTCTACACCGACGACAAGAAGCAGTCGCACCTGATGGTGATGGGCTGCTACGGCATCGGCGTGAGCCGCACGCTGCAGGCGATCATCGAGCAGTCGAACGACGCCGACGGCATCATCTGGCCTTGGGCCGTCGCGCCGTGGCAGGTCGTGGTGACCAACCTTGACCCGCAGGATGCGACTGCGAGCAGCGTCGCCGAGAAGCTCGCCGCCGCCGCCGAGGCCGCAGGCGCGGACGTGTTGATCGACGACCGCGCGGAACGTCCCGGCGTGAAGTTCAAGGACGCCGATTTGCTCGGTTTCCCGTTGCGCCTCACGGTCGGTGGCAAGGGCCTCAAGGAGGGCGTCATCGAGATGAAGTGGCGCGCCGAGAAGGAAGTGAAGAAAGTCCCGCTCGCCGAGGCCGAGGCGGTCATCGCCGCTGCCGTCCGCGCGGTTGCCGCGAAGGCGTGACCGTGCGGGCCGGACGGCGAGTCACTTTGCGTTCGCGACTTGCCTCCGCGAGTTCGTGCCGGCGCGGAACGGAGTCCGCGTCGGGCCTTTTACGGCGCTGGCATTCTAACCGCTTCTGATTTTTCTGTTCCCGTGGCCACCAAAACTCACACGACACCTGCGCTAGCGACGGACGCCGAGACGCGTCTGCAGGATGCGTGGCGCGTCGTCGTGCTGAACGACCCCGTGAACCTCATGTCGTATGTCGTCATGGTGTTCAAACGGGTGTTCGGCTACGACGAGGTGAAGGCGCGCAAGCACATGCTCGAGGTGCACGAGCAAGGGCGTTCGATTCTCTGGACGGGCAATCGCGAGGCGGCGGAGGCCTACGTTTTCACGCTGCAACAGTGGCACCTGTCCGCGGTGCTCGAAGCCAATGAAGCGGGTTGAGGTCAAACTGAACCTCGACGCCGTCGCGCCGTTGCTCGACGTCATGAAGATGACGGCCGACCAACTCGAGCCGACGCTCGCGATCGACCCGCAGGTGCCGGATCCGGAGTTCGCGGACACGTGGAGCAGCGAACTGCTCGCCGGCCAGTCGAGCGATCTCGCGGTGTTGCTGGGACTGTTCGACTCGGACTTTTTCGCCACCGGCGTGATCGCCCTCGATCCGACGAACAGCGAGCCGATCCTGCGCGCGTGCGCCGCGATCCGGCTGAAGCTGCGCGCCAATTACTTCAAGGACATCGAGGAGGTGCACTTGGAGGCGGGCGAGCTCGACATCGAAGACTTCGCCGAGCCGCTGCGCCGGGCGTTCGCGGCCTATGTTTTTCTCGCGACGCTGCAGGAGGTGATCGTGCAGCACCTCGACCCGACGGTCATGGAGTAAGGGAGGGTGACGCCGGCGTCGCCCAGCCATCTGCGATCTGGCGCCAGTGGGATGTCGGTGCCCACCGCAACGCAGCAGATGACGGCATGGAATTCCCGAGGGAAATTCCGCCACCTTCGCGTTTGACGGGGCAGCCTGGCGGTCTACGGTCCGGGGCGACACTCTGCAGTGTTCGAGGTGCCTCGAATTCGCTCTTTGCCTTTGATACCATTTGGGAGCCGCCAAGCGGCACGCCGATGCCAGGCCGTAAACCGGAAGGCAGAAACGTGCCAGGTGGCGCCCACCTTAACCTAGAAGGTTTTGGAGCCACAGTAGGCATACGGCACAGGCGGAGTGTCATTTCATTTTCTCCCACGCACACATGGAAAGACTGCCTTATTACCAAGTCCTGCACCTGCTCTCGCTGGCGGTGCTCAGCGCGCACACGTTCATGGCGTTTGCCAATCCGGCGCCGGAAAACCGCAAGCGCACCATGATGATCACGGGCATCGCCGCGCTGCTGATGCTCGTCAGCGGCTTTGCGATGCTGTCGCTGAACAAGATTCCGCTCATGAGCACCGGATGGGTCTGGGTGAAGCTCGTCTGCTGGCTCGGCTTGGCGGCCCTTTCCGGCATCGCCTATCGCCGTCCACACTTGCGCAGCGTGCTGAGCACGATCGCACTCGTGCTCGTGGCGACGGCGTTCGTGATGGTGTATTTCCGGCCGTTCTAAGCCGGAGGCACTGATGCCCGAAACGCTGTGCGGCCTGTGGATCGACGACGCGGGTAAGGCCCACGTGTCGGTCTCCACGCCCGATGGCGGCCGCACAGAGCGTGTGGCGGCGTTTCGGCCGTTCGCGTGGGTCGCGGAGAGCGCGACGATTCCCGATATCTCTTTCGAGCGCCTGCGCGGCGAAGGGGCGTTCACTTGGCTCGCGCACGCGGACGAACTCGCGCGCTTCGACGATTTCTTCCGGGCCACGCGCGAAGGCGCGCCGATCGACGTGCTCAAGCCCTACGAGAGCCAGTGGCTGCTCCAGCAGCGCGCGCGGCTCTACGCCGAGATGCACTTCTCGGAGCTGCGCCGTTGCCAGCTCGACATCGAGACGGCGTCCGAGGAGCCGGGCGGTTTTTCCGATGCGCGGCGCGCCGGCGACCGCATCCTCGCGATCGGCCTGCAATGCGGGGAGCGGCGCGAGTTGTTGCAGTTGGAAGACGAGACGCCGGACGGCGAAAAGCGCCTGCTCATCCGCTTCAACGACGCGTTGCGCGAGATGGACCCGGATGTCATCGAGGGGCACAACCTGTTCAAGTTCGACCTCGATTATCTGCGTCAGCGTTGCCGTCGCTACAAGATTCCGTGTGCGTGGGGCCGCTTCGGACTGAACGCCGAATTCCGCAACAGCCGCCTGAAGGTCGCCGAGCGCTGGGTAGATTTCCCGCGCTGCGACATCCCGGGTCGCGCGGTGATCGACACCTATCTGCTCGTGCAGCTCTACGACATCACAACGCGGGAGATGACCTCCTACGGTCTCAAGGAGGCGGCGGTCTACTTCGGCGTGACACCCGAGTCGGGCGCGGGCCGCACCTACATCGACGGCTCCGGCATCCAGGACGAATTCCGCCGCGACCGCGCGAGGTTTCTTGCGTATCTCGCCGACGACCTGCGCGAGACGCGGGGCGTGGCCGACGTGTTGCTGCCGACGTATTTCGAGCAAACGCGGACATTCCCGTTGCTGCTCCAGGATGCGGCGCTGCGCGGCACCGCGGGCAAGGTCGATCTGCTCTTCCTCGAGGAATACTACCACGCCCGCGCGTCGTGTCCGGCGCCGCAGGATTGGGCGTCGTTCGAGGGCGGTTTCACGCGCAGTTTTCAGGAAGGCGTGTTCAAGCACGTGCTGCACTTCGACGTGGCGTCGCTTTACCCGAGTTTGCTGCTGCACATCGGGCGCAATCCGAAGAACGACTCGCTCGGCGTATTTATCCCGCTGCTCAGGCAGCTGCGCGAATACCGTCTGAAATACAAGCAGCTCGCCAAGTCCGCACCGACGGCCGCCGAGCGCGACGAGGCGCAGGCGCGCCAGGCGAACTTCAAGATCCTCATCAACTCGTTCTACGGCTACCTTGGCTTCTCCGGCGCGCGGTTCGGCGACGGCGACCTAGCCGCCGAAGTCACGCGACGCGGACGCGAGTTGCTCCAGAAACTGATCGAAGAATTCCAGCAGCACGGCTGCACGATCCTCGAAGCCGATACGGACGGCATTTACCTCTCGTCGGAGCAATACTTCGCGGAGCCCGAAACCCTGCTGGCCGCGGTCGCCGGCGTGTTGCCGCCCGGCATCGAACTGGAATTCGACGGCCGTTACGACGCGATGTTCTGCTACAAGGCCAAGAACTACGCGCTCGCGGCTGACGGCGAAGTGACCTTGCGCGGCTCCGCACTGCGTTCGCGCGGGATCGAGCCTTACCTGAAGCGGCTGAGCGACGAGTTCATCGCCTTCGTGCTCGGCGTCACCGACCAGTCGCCGGCGAAGACGCTCGAGGACTATCGCGCGAAGATCGCGGCGCGCGAGTTGCCGGTGGCCGAACTGGCGAAATCCGAGTCGCTGAGCCAAAATCCCGACGCGTATCAGCAATGGGTCGCGGGCGGCGGCAAACCGCGACGCGCGGCGGCGGAGGCGGCGTTGCAGATGACGCCGCGGCCGCGCATGGGCGAGCGTGTGACCTACTACATCGGCGCGAAGCAAAAAGGGCAGACCGCGGACTGGCAGCGGGCGCGGCCGGTTGCCCTCTACGACGCACAGGCGGCACCCTACGATCCTGTCTATTACTTGGAAAAAATCGACGATTGGGCGGAACGCTATGGACGCTTCGTGGGTCTCCGACCCAAAGTCGACCAGCAGGAATTCCTGCTGTAATCCATGCGCACCCGCCTGTGCTATCTCGCGTTGCTCGTCCTGCCTCTCCTCGCGTATTGGCCGGTGTTCACGCATGAGTTCGGATCGCCCGAGGATTTTCTTCGCCTGAGCGCGCCCGAAGTGCTCGCGGCCGACGGCGCGCAGAAGGGCATCCTGCATGGCGCGCTTCAAGACCTCGCGTTTCACTCGATCGACTCGGTGCCGCTGCTGGCGGCGCTGCGCGGACTTTCGTTCCTGCTCGTGTTGCTGTGCGGCGTCGCGATCTGGCAGGTTTGCGAACGCGGTGGCTGGTCGGAGATCGACGCGACCGCGTTGGCGGCGAGCGTGATGCTGCTGCCCGCGGCTCAGCTCTACGTCACCTGGGCGGCGGCGTGGCCTGCCGCATTGTCGGCGCTGCTGTCGTTGGCGGCGTTTGCGGCGACGGAGAGCGAATTGGAAGTGGGCGGGCAACGGCGGTTCGTTGGCCTGCTGGGCGGTGCGCTGCTCTATTTCGGCGCGGCGATGTGCTACTTCCCGAATGCGACCATGGGGCTGGTGCCGCTCGCTGCGCTCACGCTGGCGCGGCCGCTGCGTCTGGCGGGCGAATTGAAGGGCTGGTTCGCGACCCATTCGGCCATCATGGCGGCGGGCCTGATTGCATCCGGCCTGCTGGAACGGTGGCTGATGGACGGAGCCGGCATCGTCGATCGCACGGAGATCGTCGGTCGGCTGGAGTCGTTGCTCACTTTCGCCCTGCCGGCGGGTTGGGGCGTTTTCCTCGTCGGCGAACACGGCTCGGCGCGCGTGTTGGCGGCCGCGATCGGCGCGATCGTCATCGTGGGCTTGATCGCTCTCGCGCGGCGCGAAAGCCGGACCGAGCCGCGCGCGCGACTCGGTTGGTTGCTGGCGTTGGGCATGGCGATGGTGCTGTTCAGCGCGGTCGCGGTGTTTTCGCCGAACTGGCACGGCGGGTATCGCTCGCTGTGGCCGCTCGGTGGCATCGTCGTGGTGGGTTTGGTGGCCGCGGTGCGCGGCAGCGGCGAGCAAACGGGCAAGAAGCCGGTGTGGCACTTCGCGGCGTTGGGCGGCTTGGTCGCTGTCGGAGTGTTGTCGGCCGGCGCGCAGGTGTCCTCCCTGCTCGTCACGCCGCTGGCTCAGGAGTGGGATTCGCTGAATGGCGCGGTGCTGCGCACGAAGATCGCGGGCGACGTGAAGGTTCAGCTGCGTCTGCCGCCGGGCGACGTGATCAGCAACGGCATTCCCGAGGCGCGGTTCGACGCGCGTGTCGCGCAGACGCCGGCGGCCGCGATGCGGATGTTCAATGCCGCGCTCGACGATCGGTTTTCAGCGGGCTTGCCCAAGGGGACGAAGGTGCACGTGGACGTCCTCGCTGAGGGGACGCCACCGTCGGACGCGTTGGTGTTCGAGCTGAAACGATTCTGACGCGGTCGCCGGAGCGGGGCGCAAAAAAGCCGGAGCAAATGCTCCGGCTCGAGAAAGGGAACGAGCGGCTATGCTCAGATCTTGCCGGCGAGTTTCGCCTTGAGGGTGCCTTTGTCCATCATGCCGACGAACTGCTCGGCGACGGCGCCGTTCTTGAAGAGGAGCAGCGTGGGGATGGCACGGACGCCGTATTGCGCGGCGAGGTCGCCATTATCGTCGACGTTGACCTTCGCGATCTGGAGTTTGCCGGCCAGCTCGGTCGAGAGGTCTTCGAGGATCGGCGCGATGGCCTTGCAGGGGCCGCACCAGGGAGCCCAAAAGTCGACGAGGACGGGCGTGGCGCCGGAGACGGCGGGTTTGAACGAGTTAGTATCGAGATTGAGGATATTCGCGGCCATGTTGGGAGGGAAGTGAAGTGCGGTTCGGAAAAAAGACAACAGCGCGTCTCAGCGTGGCGTGGATTTATGGATGATCTCGGCGAGCTCCTTGGGCTCGACGGATTCGAGGTGTTTGCCGCGGTGTTTCAGCTCCTCGAAGGTCTTGATCATGGTCTCGGCCATACGGCCGTGCGTCTCCTCGGAACCGCCAAACAGGGAGAATTTTTCGCCCTGCGTGATGCGTTTGTGACCGTCGTCGTTGTCGAGTCCGAGGCCGAGCAGGTGCGCGTTCGCCTTGGGTTTCTTCGCCGACTTAGACGGACGGCGGCGGGGCGCTTTTTTCATCTTGGGGCGTGACGGTGTTCGCCGAGTCGGGCGTTTCAAGTGCGTTTTGCTCCATGACAGGCGTGGGAGCCGGAGCAGGCGATTCTGGCGTCGGCGCGGCTTCGGCGGCGGGCTCAGTCGTCGTTGGCACGACTTCGGCGGCAGCGGTCGCGGGTTGAGTGTCGGCGGCAACTGTCTCGGCTGTTGCGTCGGCTTGAGCGGTCTCAGTCGTCGCGTCGGCGACGGACGGGGCATCAGCAGGTGCGTTCTCGACTACCGTGCAAACAATGTCTGCGAACGCCTCGTCCTGACGCAGCCGGAGTTTGCTGAGGCGGGTGAGTTCCAGCATCGCGA
Organism: Candidatus Didemnitutus sp.; assembly: GCA_019634575.1. Lineage (NCBI taxonomy): Bacteria > Pseudomonadati > Verrucomicrobiota > Opitutia > Opitutales > Opitutaceae > Candidatus Didemnitutus > Candidatus Didemnitutus sp. The sequence goes on along the minus strand of JAHCAY010000001.1, from coordinate 496,292 downwards.
GGAAAGTCGCGACGAGCGTGCGCAATGGGATCTTGGTCGTGAACAGGCTCGAGAACGTGAACTCCTTCTGCGTCTTCACGCGCTCGAGGATGTATTCCATCTGGTCGGCGACGGTGACCTGCTCGGCGTGAATTTCGCCGACGACGAGTTTCTCGGCGAGGCGGCGAAGGACGACGTTGAAGCTGTTCCAGAGTTCGATGCGGTCGACGCTCTTCAGCGGGCGCTCTGCGAGCGGGGCGAATGCGCTGGCGGGGCGCGGGAGCATGTCCTGCGTGTAGCGGGCCATCTCGCCGAGTTTGCCGGAGGCTTCCTTGAATTTCTTGTATTGGAGGAGCTGGTGGACGAGCTCCCAGCGCGGATCGAGTTCCTCGTCGTCGGCGTTCGGGTCGATCGCCTGCTGATGCTTCGGGAGGAGCATGCGGCTCTTGATCTCCATCAGCGTGGCGGCCATCACGAAAAACTCGCCAGCGACCTCGAGCTCCAAGTCCTTCATGGCGTAGAGGACTTCGAGGTATTGCTTGGTCACCGATTCGATCGGGATGTCGTAGATATCCAGCTCGTTCTTGCGGATAAGGAAGAGCAGGAGATCGAGCGGACCCTCGAAAACGGGGAGTTTGATGCGATAATCGGCTTCGGCGACCACGGGTCGAGTCGAGGGACGGCGTGGAGGGCGCGCAAGGGGGAAATCGCGTCGCGCGTGCGGTGCGATAAACGCCGACTTTCAATGCTGGCCGGAAGCCGACGCTACGACGCGCGTCGGCGCAGGATCGCGACGTAGAATCCGTCGCTGTCGTGCGTGGCGGGGAGCAGTGTCGTGCCGGCACCGTCGAAACGGCCGCCGAGGTCGCGCGCGGGTTTCTCGGCGGAATATCCCGCATGGGCGGCGAGGAACGCGGCGACGACGTCGTGGTTCTCCACGTGACTCAGCGAGCAGGTCGCGTAGACGAGCAAGCCGCCGGGGCGCACGTGCGCGGAGTTGGCGGAGAGGATCGAGAGCTGCTGCGTGGCGAACTCAGGAATCGTCGCCGGCTGCGTGTGCCACTTCATGTGCGGCAGACGGCGCCAGGTGCCGGAGCCGCTGCACGGCGCGTCGACGAGCACGCCGTCGTATTGACCGTCGGCCGCGCGGACGAGGCGGACATTGCTCAGGCGGGCGCGGGCGGCGCGTTCGCGGAGCTCCTCGAGCATGGCGGGGCGGATGTCGGCGGCGTCGACGCTGCCGGTCGGGCCGACGGCATGGGCGAGTTGCAGGGTTTTTCCGCCGGCGCCGGCACACGCGTCGAGCCAACGCTCGCCGATCGCGACTGGTGCGTGGGCGAGGACGAGTTGGGAGCCTAGGTCCTGGATTTCGACGAAGCCGCGGCGGTAGGCGTCGGTGTTGGCCACTTCGGCGTTGGGCGGCAGGGCGAAAGCGTCGGGCGAGACGGGAGTCGGGCGCGGCTCCCAGCTCTGGCGGCGGAACTCGTCGAGGACCATCTCGCGGTCGTTGGCTTGGAGGCGAATCCAGATCGGGGCGCGGGCGAGGAGGGCGTCGAGCTGCGCCGGCGCGAACGCGTCGGGGCAGTGGTCGCGGAACCACGCGGGGAGGAGCGCGGCCGGATCGAAGGCGTCGTGGGAAAACCGGGTGCAGAGAACGGACGATTTCTCCGCGAGGGTTGCGGGTGCGGGCGGCCAGCCTTCGAGGAGCGCGGCGCGATAGGCGCCGGTGTCCTTCATCTCGGGCGCGAGCCAGGCGGCGAGTTGTGCGGCGGCGTTTTCGTCGCGCGCGAGGAGCGGCTCGAACCACGGCAGGTGACGGATGACGGTATAGATCAGCTCGCGGTAGAGACGGCGGTCGCGGGAGCCGAGCGCGCGGTTGCGGCCGAGGAGTTCCTTGATGCGGCGCGGGAGCGCGCTGTCGGTGCGGACGTGCGGGAGCACGACGGCGAGTTGCGCGAGGAAGGTGCGCTGCTGGTTCGCGGCGATGCGCGGGTTCATGTCAGGCGCGCGGGCGCGGCTCAGAATTTCAGGAGTTCGACTTCGAGGTTGAAGCCGAAATTGCTTTCGCGGCGCGGGCCTTCGGAGAAGGAGACTTCGTATTTGATCGCCCAGGTCTGGCCGAGGCGCTGCGAGATGCCGTAGGTCTGCTCGTTGAAGCGGCTGTGGCGGACGTCGTAGCGCCAGCGGCCGACGACGTCGAAGACCTCGTTCACGCGCTGACGGTAATCGAGGGCGTATTCTTCGTAGTCGTCGCGGAGGAAATGCGAGCTGAGTTTGGCGGCCCACCATTCCTGATCGGTGATTTCGAGCGCGTAGTTCAGCTCCTGCTGCGCGGACGTCTGCGGCGTGAAGCGTTCGTAGACGGAGAACGTGATCCAGTCGGCGGGCGTGAGGGCGAGCTCGGAGTGGAGGTTGGTGAGCGGGCGCTGGCCGGGTTTGCGGTCGAAGCGGTAGTCGGCGGCGAAGTTGAGCGCGGCGAGATCGCGCGAGCCGGTGGAGCTGCGCGTCTGGAGGGTGTTGTTGAGCGAGAGGCGCACGGTGTTCATCGCATCGAGGTCGTCGATGTTGCGCTGGTCGCCGATGGAGAGCGGTTGCAGGTAGGTCGAGAAGACGCGACGGTCGATCGCGGGGATGTAGCGCGCGCCGCGGTCCGCTTCAGGCGCGTAGCGGTAGGAGAGGCGCGGCTCGATGAGGTGGCGGAGGCCGTCGATGTCCCAGAGCGGGTTCTTGTAGTCGAACACGCCGGCGGCGCGCAGGCGGGCATCGAAGCCGATTTCGCCGATGGCGCGCGTGTAGGTGTCTTTGCCGCCGATGGCGTTCGCGTAATGCGTGAGGCGTCCGCCGGCGACGGGCGTGAAGGTCATCCACGGTGCGAGGGCGATGGGGCGCTCGATGCCGTAGTAGGCGTCGTAGCGGGTGGAGCGCTGCTTCGGGAGGTTGAGATAGGCGTCCTCCTCGAGGACGGCGAGGGAGGCGTTGGCGCGTTCGTAGAATCCGGCGGGCGCTTCGGAGGGGAGCAGGTCGAAGCGGATTTCGGGCAACCGCTCCTGCACTTGGTGGAAGCGATTCGGGTGGACGCGCGAGAAGGCGCTGAGCACGAAGTTGTCGCCGGTGTAGGTGCCCTCGAGGTAGGAGTCGGGTTGCTGGACGGGGAAGAAGCGCTTGGGGCGGAAGTCGCGGAGGACTTCGGAGTCGCTCCAGTAGTTGAACTGGCCGTCGAGCGTGAAGTGTTCGCCGATGCGCTGGCGGTGCCACCATTCGACGAACTTGCGGTTTTCCGGCACGGCGCGACCGAGGATGTCGGTTTTGCGGTCGCCGTGGTCGTTGATGTAGCCGCTGGAGAGTCCGCCGGTGACGAAGTTGTTGTCGTCGCCCGTGTGGTAGGTGGCGGCTGGACCGACCATCACGCCGCGCGAGCCGTAGAGGCCGATGTCGGCGCCGGCTTTCACGCCAGGGGCGATCGGGACGCGGCCGTCGGCTTCGACGAACGGCCCAAGGCTCGCGCGATAGCCGACCTTGCCGACGAAGTAGGAAAAGAGCTCCGTGCCGAGCTTGTGCTGAAAGGTGGGCAGCGAAAGGAAATGGCCGCCGAGCAGGCCGAGTTGGAGTCCCTCGCCGGAGACGATCTGGCCTTTTTCGTAGACGACTTTGCGAGCGCGGATCGACGGCGCGTAGGCGGCGTTCTCGCGGAAGAAGATCGTGGCGTTGGTGAAGACGAGTTGGTCGAAGGTGCCGTCGACGGACTCGCCGGTGACGTAGACCGGGAACTCGCCGACGCGGAGGTTGCGGACATGCAGCGTGCCGGAGGCGAGGTCGTAGGTGCCTTCGTCGGCGACGAGGCGGCGCGCGCCGCGGGTGAGGATGAAATGGCCGGAGGCGCTGACGGTGTTGCTCTCACGGCGGTAGCGCAGCTCGTCGGCGGTGAGCACGACTTCGCCCCACACGAGGCGGGCGGCGCCGTGCACGACGAGCTCCTTGGTGCGGTCGTCGTAGACGGTTTCCTTGCCCGTGACGTTTGGCATGTCGCCCGCAGTCTGGGCGCGCGCGGCGGTGCCCGCGAGAGCGGCAAAGACGAAGCAGAGGGCCAGGCGGCGAAGCATCCGTTTCAACTGTCTTGGCGGTTGGGGTGGCGCAACGAGAATTCGACTGGGATTGCCGGAGATTGTGCCGGGCGATTTGCGCTAGACCCATCGGGCCGTGCGGACAGAGTGGCGGCACCGTGATTATCCCTCAGTCGGAACTCGACGCTTTCCTCCAGAACCGCCAGTCGAACCCGCATGGTTGGCTGGGCATGCACCCGGTGACGGTGGGGCGGCGCAAAGGCGTGGTGGCGCGCGCATTCGTGCGCGGCGCGGTGAAGTGCGAGGTCGTGGATCTCGATGCCGCGGGCGCGCCGCCGCTGGCGATGGAGTTGCTCGCGCCGGAGGGTTTTTTCGAGCTGTTCATCCCGAAGCGCAAAGCAGTCTTCCGCCATCAGCTGCGCTACCAGACTTCGTGGGGCGACATCCACCAAGTCTACAACGCCTACTCGTTTCTCCCGACGCTGAGCGAGCAGGACCTGTATCTTTTCAACGAGGGCAACGAGCACCGCATCTACGAGAAGCTCGGGGCGCACCTGCGCAAACTCGGCGACGTGCCCGGCGTGGCGTTCGCGGTGTGGGCGCCGAGCGCGTCGCGTGTGTCGGTCGTGGGCAACTTCAATGGCTGGGATGCGCGCTATCATCCGATGCGGCCGCTCGGTGCGTCGGGCGTGTGGGAACTGTTCGTGCCGGGCTTGAACGAGGGTGAGCTCTACAAGTTCGCCGTGTGGGACCGGCACGGGCACCAGCGGCTCAAGACCGATCCCTACGGCACGTATTTCGAGTCGCCGCCGAACAACGCCGCAATCGTGCGCAACGTGCAGCACCACACCTGGGGCGACGATGCTTGGATGGCCAAGCGGGCCGAGCAGGCCGGCAAGGTCGACCAACCGATGTCGGTCTACGAGGTGCACCTCGGCTCGTGGCGCCGCGTGACGGAGGATGGCGGGCGGCCGCTGAACTATCGCGAGATCGCGCCGCTGCTGGCGGACTACGTCGTGAAGCTGGGTTTCACGCACGTCGAGGTCATGCCGGTCGCGGAGCATCCTTACACGGGATCGTGGGGCTACCAGGTGTCGGGCTATTTTGCGCCGACGCACCGCTTCGGCACGCCGGAGGATTTTCAATTCTTCGTCGATCACCTGCACCAGCGCGGCATCGGCGTGATCGTCGATTGGGTGCCGGCGCATTTCCCGCGCGACAGCTTCGCGCTCGCGCAATTCGACGGTTCGCACCTCTACGAACACGAGGACCCGCGGCTCGGCGCGCACATGGATTGGGGCACGCTGATCTTCAACTACGGGCGCCACGAGGTGCGGTGCTTTCTCATCGCCAGCGCGCTGTCGTGGCTCGATCGCTATCACATCGACGGCCTGCGCGTCGACGCGGTGGCGTCGATGCTCTACCTCGATTACTCGCGCAAGGCCGGCGAATGGATTCCGAACAAATACGGTGGTCGCGAGAACCTCGAGGCGATCGCGTTCCTCCGTCAGGTGAACGATCTCGTGCACCAGTATTATCCGGGCGCGGTCACGATCGCGGAGGAATCGACGGCGTTCCCGATGGTGAGCCGGCCGACGAAGGACGGCGGCCTCGGCTTCGACTACAAGTGGAACATGGGCCTGATGCACGACACGCTGGCCTATTTTCAGAAAGACCCGGTCTACCGGAAGTGGGCGCACAACAAGCTCACGTTCGGCATGGTCTACCAATACTCGGAGAACTTCATCACGGTCTACTCGCACGACGAGGTCGTGCACTTGAAGGCGTCGATGCTCGGCAAAATGGGCGCCGGCTCCGACCGGGACAAGGCCGCGAACTTGCGCGCACTCTACGGCTTCGTGTGGACGTATCCGGGCAAGAAACTGCTCTTCATGGGCGCGGAGTTCGGTCAGTGGCACGAGTGGAATCACGACGGCTCGCTCGACTGGCACCTGCTCGATACGCCGCTGCATGCCGGTATCCAGTCGGTCGTGCGGGATCTGAACCGTCTTTACGCGGGGGATCCGGTCTTCTCGGCGAACGACTTCAACCCGTCCTCCTTCCGCTGGGTCAACGCCAACGACGGCGAGAATTCCGTCCTCAGCTTCCTGCGTGTCGCGCCCGACGAGAAGACGTTCTACCTCGTGATCGGCAATTTCACGCCGGTGGAGCGGGCGAACTATCGCGTGGGCGTGCCGCAACCCGGCCAATGGACCGAAGTGTTCAACACGAACGCAGAAATCTACGGCGGCAACGGCGTGGGCAATTTCGGCAGCCGGCTCGCTGCGCCGGAGCCGCGCGACGGCCAGGCGCAATCGCTGACGCTCACGCTGCCGGGGCTGAGCACGCTGGTCTACAAGTGGACGGCATCCTGATCGCTGGCTCCCGTCATTGTGGCGGGCGCGGCTGATTTCGGAGGGCTCGGCTACCGCCGAGCCGCAGGGCAGACGGGCGGCGGCGGAGGTTCGCGGCGCGGCGGTAGCCGCGCCCTCCAGCCAGCGCGCTGCGTCACCGACGCGGCACGACGCGCGTGAAATCCGAGTAGGCGATGCGCAGATCTTCCTCGATCAACTTGAAGAAGAAAAGCCGGCCGCGGAAGCGGGAGCGCGAGGCGCGGGGGAGGGACGGCCGGTCGTCGCTCGGCGGGGAAAATTCCATCGCGACCTCGAGCTCGTGCATTTTCACGCCGAGCGCGGGCGTGAACGGTGCGGTCAGGCGCATCGTGAACGACTGCACGGCGGGATCGGCCTTGGCGATTTGCAGTTCGAGCAGGAGATGCGCGAGCAGCGGCTCCTTCAGGTCCTCGCGAAACCGTCCGCGGAAGACGGCGCTCGTCGCGGTCTCGCTCACGAGTTCGAACGTCGAGCGGTCGAGGTCGCCTTTCTCGAAAGTGGCGCGCGCGGTGGGCGGCGTGCTGCTGGCCTTGTAGCGGAGGTAGCGTTCGATCTCGTCAGCGGTGGCCGCGCGGCCGTTGCGTTCGAGCAAGGTCCATTCGCCGCCCTTGGGACGCGACGGATCGTAGCGCTCGACGGAGGTGTCGCCTTCGCGCGTGGTGGTCAACGTGTAGGCCCAGCCGCGCGGGGCGTCGGACGTGAAGCGCGCGAGGGCAGCGGCGAAATAGGACGGCAACTCGGCCGCGGTGGCGGCGACAGCGAGCAGGCAGAAGGAAAGGGCGAGGCGCAGGCGCATGGGAATCACGGAGCGGTCTCGCCGCGGGCGATGAACCAATCGAAACTGCCGGAGAAGGTCACGTTGCCGGCGCGGTCCTTCAGTTCGACGAGCACGGTCGCGGCGGTGCGCGTCTTGGTCTCGAGATCGCGGACGAGATTGGCGCGGGTGAGGTCGTCGGGCCGGGCGAAGGCGAGCAGGTCGCCGGTGCCGGCCTTGCGGTATTTGAGCTGCACGCCGCGCACGACGGCGAAGACCTTCCCATCGAGCGCGGGGAAGTCGCGTTGGAGACAGGCGGCGCTGGCGGCCTCGGCGAGGGCGAACTGTGCGGCGGCGTGCGTCGTGCCGACGTGATTCTGCACGAACGCGCCGAACGGCAGTTCGAGCAAATGCTCCGCGCCGGCGGGCGCGGCGACGAGGCCGAGCGCTTGGCTGAACGCGAGGTCGGTGGGTTTCACGCCGTGATGTGACGCGCGCGCGGCGCGGTTTGGCAACGAAGTTTGCGCGGCGGCGCGGTCGCGGAGCGCGGCGATGACGAATCCTCCGCGCGCCGCGCTGCCGGGCGAACATTATTACGTATTACGTAATGATGCCACGACTGGCGGGACCGATGACCGGCGCGGTTGGAGGGGAAACTCGCATGTTTCACCTAAGAAACCGCGCGGCGGCGCGTCGTGCGGTTGGAGACTATCATGCACACCGCCACCATGACTCAACGCTTCGGCGTTCCCGCGTTAGTCGCAGCGACGTTCCACGTCGTGTTGCTGTTTGGGATTCGTCCTGACGTCCCAGCCATAATCGACGGATTCAAACTCGATCCACCGATCAAGCTCCCGCCGATGCCGGTTGAACTCATCACGCCCAAGGTCGATCCCGATCCGCCGGTCGAGGCCGTGAAGCCGCTGAGCAAGCCCGGCCCCGTCAAGCCGGTCACGGAAGATCGCTCGGTCGACGTGCGACCCGATGTCGTCGTCGATCCGTTCACGCCGCCAGCGGCGAAGGTCGACGTGAAGACCGATCAGATTCCCAAAGAATGGGGCGATGGCACGACGGGAGCGCCTGTCGTGGGCGACCCGCGCGGGCCAGGCATCTTCAGCATGGATCAGCTCGACGCGCACCCGCGCGCCAAGGCGCAGATCCCGCCGGAATATCCGTTCGCGATGCGCAGCGCCGGTGTCGAAGGCAACGTGACGGTGGAGTTCGACGTCGATGCCAGCGGCCGGGTGACTTCGGCGCGGGCGTTGAAGAGCTCCGCGCGCGAGTTCGAGGAGCCGGCGGTGCGCGCGGTGCTGAAGTGGCGCTTCGAGTCCGGGAAACGCCAAGGCAAGCCCGTGCCGTTCCGGATGGTCGTGCCGATCGGGTTTACGATGAACGATCGCGACTGACGCTCAGTTTGCCGCTCGGTCCGCACGGACCTCGGTGAGGCGATTCACGCGCTGCACCAGTTCGTGCGGGCTGAACGGCTTCGTCAGGTAGTCGAGCGCGCCGAGTTCGAGGCCGAGGTGTCGCGAGTCGGCCGAGGCCCACGCGGAAATGATCACGATGGGGATCGTCGCCGTCGCCGGATCGCGGCGGAGGATTTCGCAGACGCCGAAGCCGTCGAGATCCGGCAGCATCAGATCGAGGAGAATCAGGTCGGGGCGCTGGCGCCGCACTTCGGCGAGCGCCTCCCAGCCGTTGCCGGCGGTCGCCACCGAATGGCCGGCCTTGCGGAGTTGATAGGCGATCAGCTCGAGGATTTCCGGTTCGTCGTCGACGGCGAGGATGTGGGCGGCGGGCATCGCCGGAGCATGGCGTCGTCGTGTGGCACCCGTGCGACAACCGCGTTACGACGAGGTGAAATCTCGCGTTACGCTCCGGTCGGCGCGGCTGATGCCGATCACCAACGGTGATACGCGGGATGGCCCGGCTGCACGGCGACGAAGGTGCCGCGGCAGGTGGCGCGCGGCTTGCCGGCGGCGGTGAGGACGCCTTCGACGACGGCGCGGTCGGCGGAGGACTCGACGACGCGCGCGGTGAGTTCGACGGGGCCGTCAGTCGGGGTGGGGCGCATCATCCTGATCGCGTAGTCGGCGGTGACGCAGCAGGGCGGTTTTTCGAGTTGGCCCTGTTGCATGAGGTGCCACGCGGCGGTCCAGTTGCAGTGGCAATCGAGGAGCGAGCCGATGATGCCGCCGTTCAGCACGCCGGGGAAGGCTTCGTGGTGTTTCTCGGGCGTCCAGGTCGCTACGACCTCGTCGCCGCGCGCGTGGCTGCGGATGTGCAGGCCCTTGGGGTTGGCGGGGCCGCAGCCGAAACAGATGCTTTGCGGGGAAAAACGTTCCTGAAGCGAAAGTTCGGACATGGCGCGAAGCAGGGCGGAAGATTCGGCAAAAGAAAAACCGAAAGTCGCGCCACGCGCGGCGGGGATTCAAAGGTTTTTTAACTCGCTCGTGCCGGCGGGTTGCGGCCATCCTCGCGCCGTCGCGATATCCCTGATGGCCCGCAAAATCGCATTCATCAATTACAAGGGCGGCGTCGGCAAGACCTCGCTCATCGTCAACATCGCGGCGGCGCTCGCGCAGCGGGGCCTGCGCGTCCTGCTGGTCGATTTCGACACGCAATCCAACGCGAGCATCTGGCTCCTCAAGCTCGACCGCTGGAACAAGATCAACGCCAGCGGCGTCGGCGCGGTCTACTCGATCTTCGATCCCGGCACCGCGCGCGTGCGCGACTTGATCATCAAAAGCGTCGTCGAGGGCAAGGAGGGCGAGAAGCTTCTGCCGGGACTCGACCTGATCCCGACGACCTTCAACCTGGTCGATCTCGAGGGCGAATATAAGCCCGATCCGAAGCGGCCGAGCTACGCGATCTTCCAAGAGCAGCTGGCGGAGGTGGAAAAGGATTACGACGTGGTCCTCTTCGACTGCCCGCCCAATATCCTGCGCGCGTCGCAAAACGGCATTTTCTGCGCGAACGAGATCTACGTGCCGTCGAATCCCGATGCGCTGTCGCTGATCGGTTTCACGCTGCTCGTGGAAAAGCTGATGCGCTTCCAGCAGAGCTCGGCGAGCTTCCGCACCGCGGCGATGGGGCCGGCGGCGCAGGTCTACGGCATCGTGTTCAACGCGATCAAGACGAACGTCGACATCGAGGTGCCGAAGATGCGGATGCAGCTCCGCCTGAATCAATTCAAGGCGCAGAAGCGCGGCTGCGCGCCGAGCGCGAAGATTTTCTCCACGCAGATCCGCGACGCGATCGTCGTGCGCCGCGCCGTGACGCTCGGCTTGCCCGTCGCGCTCGTCGGCTCCGAGGGCACCGAGACCGACAGCGTTACCAACGACTACCGCCAGCTCGCCGCCGAGATCGTCGAGCACGCGCCCGCCACCTGACGGAGGACACCATGGCCAAATACACCGCGAAAGATTGGGAAGACGTCCGCAAGCGTTTCCACAGCTCCATCATGGCGGACACCTCGCTGAGCAGCCTCGCGCAAAACCTCGACATCGCCGACTGGCCGGTGAAGGGCGACGAGGAGAGGCCGTCGAAATACATCGATTTCAACTATGAGGAGCTCCTCATGCTGCCGGAGATCGCCGGCAGCGAGAAGCGAGTCGATCATCTCGTCGGCATCCTCAAGGAGACGCTGGCGTTCGACGATCCGTTCGGCGACATGGTCGCGCAGGTCGAGGAAAGCTCGTCGAAGGAAAACGCCGTGCTGAAGACGCTCGGCCGCCTGGGCATCCCGGAGGCTTATCCGCTCGCCTTGGTCAATGTGAGCGAGGGCACGCGGGCGGTGTGCGCGTCCGAAGGTGTGAAGACGATCGGCGAGTTCGCGAACCTCGCGCAGCAGATGTCCACGCGCGTCGTGATCGGCGGCGATTTCCGCGGATTGCTGAATGCGCTTTCGCACGGCGACGAGGAGGGCATCGGGCAGTTCCTGCCGTTCCGGAAGGGCGCGAGCGGTCTGCACTTGCCGGAAGCGCTCGGCCTCGCGGCGGCGGCGGTCGGCCGGTCCGAGCAGGCGGCGTTGGCGAAAGCCTACGGCGCCACCCTGACCGGCACGGAGGCGGGAGCGACAGTGTTGTCGGCCGAAGCGCAGGCGCAGGCGGAGCAGCGTGTGCAGCTGGCGATGAACGCGACGTTCGACTGGTTCAAAGACGCTACGTCCGCGTTGGTGGCGAAGCTGAACGCCGGTGGCTCCCTGGAACGTGAACTCGTGGTGCTCGGCGATCCGGTGCGCGAGGCGGTGGCGGCGCGCTTCGTCCGCACGACCTTGGCCGCCAAGCTGAATTCCGCAGCTGCCACGATGCCCGCCGCACCGAAGAAGGGCGGCTTGTTTTCGCGCCTGTTTGGGCGTTAATTCGTGGGCGTGGAGAATAACCCGCCCGCTCCCACCGGCCTTCCGCCGCCGTTCCCGAAGCCCCCGAGTTTCGCGCCGCCCCCGGGCGTCATCACGCCCAAGCCTGCCAGTGGCGGGGCCAAGCCGCTCGTGCTGCCGCGGCGTGCCAGCCCGCTGCTGCGCGCACAGGAAGCGGCCGCAGCCACGAGTGCGGCGACGGTGGAGGCCCGCAAGTCGATCGACGCGATCCTCGCCCAGTCGCGGACGCCGTGGGGCGGGGAAACGCCGCAGCTCAGCGGCACCCAGGTGGACGAGTTGCAGAAGGCGATCCGGGCGCTGGAGGCGAAGCTCGCCGAGCGGGATTTGGCGGTCAACGAGGCGCAGGCCAAGCTGGCGGAGCGCGAGCGGGAGCTGGCCGAGGCCGAGGCCTTGCTGGCGGCCCGCGAACGCGTCGTGGAGGCGGCCCGCAAACAGACGACCACGGCCGGTCCGGCGGTTTCCGGCGAGCAGGTCGAGGCGATGAGGAAGCTGAAGGAGGAACTCGACCGGCAGGAAGCGGCGGTGAAAGAACAGCGCGAGGCCCTGCGGGAACGGGAGGAGTTTCTGGAGCAGAGCGAAGCCAGGCTCTTCTCGAAGATGCAGGAGCAGCAGGAGAAGGAGACCGAGCTGGAGCAGCTCGCCGACGATTTGAAGCGGAAGGCCCGGCAACTCGGCTTGGGAGGGGACGAACCGCCCGAAATCAGGGAAAAAGCGTAGGGAACAAGGTTTGAATTGGCTTTTCCAAGCCAACTTACTCTGCTTTCTCCCTTTCCTGAATGAACCTTCGTCCCGTTTCCACGGTGGCCCTGTTGGCCGCGCTCGTTGCCCCGGCTTTTGCGCAATCTGCATCGTCCACCGACGAAGAGGCCAATCTCGCCCTCACGCTCCCCACCGACGAGTGGTATGTGCCCAAGAACAACCTCAACTTCGGCATTCGCATCTTGAACAAGGGCGCGGCGGTGCGGTTCGGCAATCTCGGCAGCATCTCCAATGTGCGCACGACGGGTCCGGACGCTTCGGGCAACTACGTCTACGACACCGGCTATGTGAAGAAGGACGCGCTGCGCGATCCGTTCGAGACCAAGACCGCGCCGGATCCGGACACAAAGGTGGGCACTCCGACCTTCTACGGCGAGCCGATCGGCAATGGCCGCTATCGCGCGCACCAAGTCACGCGCGCCGAGGAAGGTGGTCCATTGACCGACAAGGTGGTCGGCGAGGGGCTCAGTTACGATGCCGCCTTCAGCCGCGAGTGGTCGGCTTCCTCCACCAGTTTGATTGACGGTTCTCTGCTCCGCATGAGCAACTACAGCGCCACTTCCGAAGGCGCGTTCGCGGAGAAAGAGGAAGGCGCGAACAGTGGCATCGAACTCTCGATGTCGCGCGTGTTCGGCAAGCTCGGCAAGCGCCTCGAATGGGGCATCGCCGGAGGCATCGCGCTGAACCCGATCAACGCGAAGACGGGCGGCGCCGTGCGCGCGACACTCTCGGTCTACAGCGACTATTTCCGCATCGGCGGCACCTTGCCGGATGGCGTGAAGAGCGGCCCGACTTTCACGGATTTCGACACGACCGTCGACGGCGACGACCAGTCGCTTGAAACGACGGTGCCGGTCGGCGCGGCGCCCGATACCACCGTCGCCGGCACGGGCAAGACCGTCACCACGGTCGGTGGCGCCACGATCGACGGAAACTGGAAGATCAAGGGCGCGTATTTCCTCATGCGCGTCGGCCCCCAAATCCGGGCCCAGTTGACCGAACGGCTCGGCGTGAGCGCGAGCCTCGGCATGGCCGGCGCGTTCAGCGGCACGCGTTACTCGGTCGTCGAAAGTCTCACGGTTTCCGACCTGCCCACGCCGATCACCGAAGAGGCCGACGATTCGAAGAGCGCGTTCCTCGGCGGCATCTATGCCGACGTGAACCTCGATTGGGCGGCCACCGAGCGCACCGGTTTCTATGCCGGCGTGAACATGCAGAAGTTCGGCTCCTACGACATGGAAGTCGGCGGGCGCACCGCGAAGATCGATTTCGGCAACGCGGTCGGCATCCGCGGCGGCATGAACTTCAAGTTCTGACCCCGCCGCGCCATCGCACCACTCCTGAGCCGGGCCCTATCGCCCGGCTTTTTATTGCTCCAGATCGGCGAGGACCGCGTCGATCGAGCGCAGCTCCGCGGCGGGGAAAAAGGAGTTGATGCGCGTGATCACCTGCTGGACGAGGCCGTCGGGGCACGAGGCGCCGCCGGTGATGAGCACGCGCTTGGGCGCCATATCGCAATCCTTCCACAGCGGGTGGACTTCGGTGTGCCCGCCTTTGCCGTGTCCGCTCGCGGGGAAAACGTAGTGCTCGATCTGGCAACGAGAGCGGATGCTGGACTCGGATTGGATGAAAAACGCGCGGCTGCCGAGCTTGTGCTCGCACACGCGGTAGAGCTGGTAGGTATTCGAGGAGTTTTTGCCGCCCACGACGAAGGCTGCATCGAGCGGCTCGCCCAGTGCGCGGGCGAGGGCGTCCTGGTTGACCTGCGTCGCGTAGCAAAGCGTGTCCTTCTTGCCCGCGCCGCCGACATGTTCGAGTCCGCTCTCCGCGCCGTATTTCGCGGTGAAGACGGTCTTGAAGTAGTCGATGATGCTCGCCGTCTCGTTCATCAGGAGCGTGGTCTGGTTGACGACGGCAACGCGATCCAGGTGCAGCGTGGGATCGAAGCCGGGCGTGGTCTTGCCCTCGAATTTTTTCAGGATCGCGGCGCGTCCGGCCGGTGTGGGCTGGGCGATGTAGTCACCGAGCAGCCGAGCCTCGTCGAGCGAGCGAATGATGATCGCCGGCGCGTAGCGGCGGGTGTTGGAAAAGGTGGCTTTCGTCTCCTCGTGCTCGCTTTTGCCGTGGATGACGACGGTGAAGCCTTCGCGGCCGAAGGCGCGGGCCGCTTTCCAGACTTTTTCCACGAGCATGCAGGTGGCGTCGTATTGGGCGACGCGAATGCCTTTGCGGATGAGGCGTTTCTTGTCCTCGTCGGTCGCGCCGAAGGCCGGGATGATCACCACGTCCTCGCTGGTGAGGGAATCCCACAACCACGGCTCCGGCTGGTCGGCGCTCGCAGGCCGGCCGCTGACGGTGAAGGGCACGCCTTTGTCCGTCTGCAGGTAGCGCAGGCCGCGGCGGAGGAGGTCTTCGTTCACGAACGGATTGTGGATCAGTTCGCTGAGCATGAAGACGCGGCGGCCGGGATTCTCCGCGAGGGACTCGTAGGCGCGCTCGATGGCGTTCTTCACACCGAGACAGAAGCCGAAGTGGCTGGGGATGACGTAGCGCACAGCGCCGAAATCGAGCACGGCGGGTGCGGAAGCCGAGCGCTCGTTGGTGCGCGCGAGGGCCTTGATGGCTTCGCACAGCTTGCTCTGGTAGAGGCCGCGGGCGTCGTCGTCCTGCTGGTAGATGGAGCGGTTGCGGTCTTTCTCGACGCGGAAGCGATAGATGTAGTCGTTTTCGCCGAGATGCAGGTAGGGAATCTCGATCAGATGGGGCTCGAGGCGCGGCAACACGGCGGCGAGCAGCGGGTCGAGACGGTCGCCCTGGCGCTCGAGCTGTTCGATCGAGCGAAACGCAAGGTCCCCCGCCGCCTGGGTGGAGACCTGCACGAAGGAGACGGCCCACTCCGTGCCTGCGTGCGTGAAGGAAAAATACTCCGCCGGCGCCGTGCTGGTCGGGAAGGCGCGGTTCAGGTCTGCGCCGGCATGTTCGCCGGCGAAGGGCAACTTCACGCGCGCGCTGTCCACGGCGACCGCGAGTTGGTTGCTCGGGTTGAACGCGAGGAGGAGCGGGAGGCGGGCGGTGGCGACGGACACAGCTCCGACGGAAGCACAACCGCGAGGAGCGTCAAACTTCCTGTCGCACGTGTCGCGACCGCGCACTGTGCTGGCCGCCCGCGCCGGCTGCTTGCGTCGGACCCGCGAAACCGCGAGGCTGCACGGCATGAATTTGCAGGAACTCCGCCGCAACTACGCGTCGCGCTCGCTCGATCTGCCCGACCTGAATGCCAGTCCGTTCGCGCAGTTCGATCTCTGGATGCGGGAGGCGATCGAGACGCAGGTGCTGGAGCCGAACGCCATGTCGCTGGCCACGGCCGATGCATCTGGGCGTCCGAATCTGCGCACCGTGCTGCTGAAGGGCTTCGACGAGCGCGGCTTCGTTTTCTACACCAATTACGAGAGCTCCAAGGCCCGCGACCTCGCAGCGAATCCGCGCGTGGCGTTGATGTTTCCCTGGCTGCCGCTCGAGCGGCAGGTCGTCGTCACCGGCACGGCGGAGAAGATCGGTGCGGCGGAGTCGCTGAAGTATTTTCTGTCGCGGCCGCGCGACAGCCAGATCGGTGCATGGGCATCGCGGCAGAGCTCGGTTATCACCACGCGCGCGTTGCTCGAGCAGAAGTTCGCGGAGATGAAGGCGAAGTTCGCGCAGGGCGAGATTCCGCTGCCGACCAATTGGGGCGGCTATCGCGTGACGCCGGGAAGCTTCGAGTTCTGGCAGGGCCGGCCCAACCGGCTGCACGACCGGTTCATGTATCGCCGGCAGGCCGAGGGAAAGTGGACCGTCGAGCGGCTGATGCCGTGAGGCAACGCCGACGCGGACGCGAGGCCGGCTTCAGGCTTTGCCGCCGAAGCTGAAGTAGTCGTCGAGCTCCAGCCGGTCGAACATCGTGCGGATGTCGTCGCGTTTCGGCGCCATTTTCCGGATGTGCTCGGCGAAGGTCTCGTGACGCGTGACGTCGCCGGGCGCGAGATTCTCGAGCCATTGCGACCAAGCGAGGATTTCCCATGCGGCGCGTTTGGGCTGCTGGCTGGATGCGAGCCATTCGAGCATTTCCGCGTCGCCCTTGCCTTCCTTGACGGCGGCGAGCAACGCGTCGGCCGTCACGCCGGCGAAAGCGAAGAAGCGCTGGTCGAGCGGGCAGTTCCAGTTGTATTCGCCCATTTTTCCGGCGAGTTGGGCGCGGGCCTTGTCGAGGAGGCGGGGCAGGTGAGCGTAGCCGCCGAGGCGGGCGCGGGGACTGCGCGGCGGATGCTGGCTCAGGTCAGGTGTCGAGTAGTTCATAAAATCGAAACGAAGCTGGACGACTGGAAAGCGCCGCGAAACAGTAGGGCCAAGGGGCCCTACGAATCACGTGACACTCACAGGACGAACTCTCGCACACGCCCGCAAGTCATTCCTTGCCGCCTGCTTCCTTGTGACGAGCACTGTGCTGGCTCAGCGGGAGATTTTCACGGCGGCGACGGCCGAGTATCAAGTGCGCGTGTGGACGGTCGAGGCGGGATACCCGCATGTGGCGCCGACCTGCATCGCGCAGACGCCGGACGGGTATTTGTGGATCGGTTCGTATTCGAACCTGACGCGGTTCGACGGCATGCGTTTCGAGGTGATCGCGCCGCCCGATGTGCCGGCATTGCACGACGGCATGGTGTTGCAGTTGCTGGTCGCGCACGACGGTGCCCTGTGGCTCTCGGGCAATCGCGGCGTGGGCTGCCTGCGGGATGGGAAGTGGCGCTGGTTCGGCGCGGAGCAGGGGTTGCCCATGGAGCCGTCGCACTCGTTGGTCGAGTGGAAGGGCCAGATCCTCGTCACCTTCGGCGGCAAGGCGTTCGCTTGCGCGGACGGCGAGCACTTCCGCAATATGCCGCTGCCGGACATCGGGCCGCGGACGATTCAGGGCTCCGCGCTGGAGACCGATGGCGAAGGCAATCTCTGGCTCACGCAGCCGCAACGCATCTGCCGGTGGCGGGACGGCCGTTGGGAGGAAGTGTTCCAGTCCACCGATCCGCGGGAGCAGCTGGGTGGCATCGCGCGTTCCGCGCGGGGCGGCGTCTGGATCGCGATCCGCGGCCGGATTGTGCGCTGGCAGGACGGCGGCGTGGTGGAGGATTTGCCGCGGCCCGAATTTCTGCCGCCCGACTACATCCGGTTGTTGGAGGATTCGCGTGGCCGGCTCTGGATCGCCAGCTCCACGCGCGGAGCCTACGCGCGTCTGGCGGCCGGCCAGTGGCTCCGCACCACGATGGAGGAAGGGCTGGAAAACGACGCCGTGCAGGCGGTGTTCGAGGACAACGCGCGCAACATCTGGCTCGGCACGAACGGCGGCGGACTCGCCCGCTTGCGGCCGAATCGCGTGCTGACGCTCGGGCGGCAGGCGGGCCTGAAGCAGCCGGTCGTCAACAGCGTGCTCGAAACCGGCCCCAACGAGTTCCTGGTGGCGACGCACGGCGGCGGCGTGGTGTTGCTGCGCGACGGGGTTTTTCAGCCGGCCCCCGGACTGCTCGGCGAGCGATTCAAGCCGACCGGTTCGTGGCCGATGACGCTCGAGCGCGATGCGCAGGGACATATTTGGGCGGGCACGTTTGGCGAGGGCGCGCTGGAGGTCAGCGACACCGGTGCACGACTTCATCCACGTTCGGGGACGGGCGACGAAGTGGTCTATGGTCTGCACGCGGCGCGCGACGGCACGCTCTGGCTCGCGACGAATACCGGTGTCGCGAGCGAGCGCGCCGGCCGGTTTCGCGTCTACACGGCGGCGGACGGCGTCCCGGCCACGCGGTTCCACGCGCTGGCGGAGGATTTGGATGGGACGATCTGGGCGGCGAGTCGCTCGGCGGGCTTGTTTGCGTTCAAGGCGGATCAAGTGCGCCACGAGGCCGTCGCGGATCGCGCCACGGGTGTCGAGGCGGTGCATTGCGACGCCGCCGGACGCTTGTGGGTGGCGTGGGAAGACGGCGGGCTGGCCGTGCGCGTGAGCGGCGTCTGGCGGCGGCTCACCGCGGCATCGGGCCTGCCGCCGGGGATCGCGCAGCTGATTTTCCACGACGACGACGGCAACATCTGGGCCGGCACCGAGCGCGGATTGCTGCGGATCACGCACCAGTCGGTGGAGCGCTGGCTCGCCGGCGGGCCGCCCGCGTTGGACTTCGTCCTCATCGATCAGACTGACGGATTGCCTTTCGCTCTGCGCGACGGCGTTTCGCCGCTCTGGCGGCGAGTGAGCGATGGACGTTTCGTCATCGCGACGATGCGCGGCGTGACGTTCCTCGACCCACGGCAACGCTTCGAGGTGGTGCCCGTGGCGCCGACTTTGCTCACGGGCTTGGAAATCGATGGCGTCCCGCGGCCGGCGGGGCCGATGGAGCGGGTGGAACTGCCGGCTGGCACGCGCCGGGTGTCGGTGAGCTTCTCCGCCGTCAATCTCACTGATGCGGAAACGCTGCGCTTCGAGTATTCGCTCGATGGCGGACGCAAGGAGTGGCGCGACGCCGGGCCGAATCGTCGCGTGGATCTCTTCGAACTCGCGCCGGGGAGCTACCGTTTCGCCGTGCGCGCGGTCGGTCGAGATGGGCGGCGCGGTCCCGCTGCAGAGATCCCGGTGCTGGAGCTGGCACCGCATTTTTGGGAGACGCTCTGGTTCCGCTACGGGGGCGTTATTCTGCTCGCGACGCTGGTGGGCGCCGGAGCGTGGACCGCGCAGAGTTTGCGGCTGCGTCGCCAGCGCGAGCGACTGGAGCACGAGCGCCTCGTCGCCGAGGCGCAGGCGCGCGCCGAGCACGAACGGCGGGAGAAGGAGGCCGCCGCCGCCGCCAGCAAGGCGAAGAGCGATTTTCTTGCCACCGTCAGCCACGAGATCCGCACGCCGCTGAACGGCATCGTCGGCTCGGCCGATTTGCTCGCCGACACCGCGCTCGACGCCACGCAGCGGGAATTCCTCGACGCGTTGCGGGTGAGCGCGGGCGGCTTGCTGACGCTGCTGAACGACGTGCTGGATTTCTCCAAGATCGAGGCGGGGCACGTGACGCTCGCGCGGGAGTCGTTCGAGCCGCGCCAGCCGGTGATCGATGCCGTCGAAACGTTGCACGCCAAAGCGCTCGAAAAGGAGCTCGAATTGACCTTGGTGCTGGCGCCGGACCTGCCGGCGATGGTCGTGGGCGACGCGGGGCGTTTGCGGCAGGTGCTGCTCAATCTCGTTTCCAATGCGATCAAGTTCAGCGAGCGCGGGCACATCGCGGTGCGAGTGACCCGCGAGCCCGGTGCGGCAGCCGGCGCGGAGCGAATCCGGTTTTCCGTCACGGACACGGGCATCGGCATCGCGCCGGAAGCGCGGGAGCGGTTGTTCGACAAATTTACCCAACAGGATACCTCGTCGACGCGTCGTTACGGGGGCACGGGGCTCGGACTCGCCATCTGCAAGCACCTCGTCGGGCTCATGGACGGGGTGATCGAGGTCGTCAGCGAGCAGGGCCGCGGGTCGACGTTCGCCTTTGCGATCGAGATGCCGGTGGAACTACCCGCGGTGGTGATGCCGCCGCGTGGATGGCGCGTGCTCGCGATCGATGATCTGCCGGCTGCCGCCGAGGCAAGCGTGGCGCTCGGCGCGCGGACAGGGGTGGAGGTCGTGGCGGCGGGCAGCGTGGCCGAAGCGCGCGAGCGCCTGCGGAGCGGCGCGTTCACGGCCTTGTTGGTCGACATCTCGGTCGCGGTGCTCGAGCGCTCCGCGCTGCGGGAGCTGCGCCAGACGCTCGCAGCCAATGTCCCCGTGATCCTCGCTGCGCCGTGGGGCTACGAGCTCGAGGACGCCGCGGAGCTCGCGCCTGCCGGGCTGGTGCGCAAACCGATGTTGCACCCCGAATATTTGGTCGAGGAACTCAACCGGCTGCGCCGCCCGGCACCGCAGCCATCCGCGCCAGGGGATGCGATGCCGGCGAAGCTCGCGCCGCGCACCATCCTGCTGGTCGAAGACGACGAGGTGAACCGTTACATCGCGAAATCCATGCTCGAGGCGCTCGGTTGCGTGGTCGACGTGGCGGTCAACGGCGACGAGGCGATCGCGCGCTCCGCCGAGCGGCGCTACGATCTCATCTTCATGGATTGTCGCATGCCGGTGCGGGATGGCTACGAGGCGACCGCGGCGATTCGGCGGCGGGACGGGTCGCGGACTCCTCCGATCGTGGCGCTGACGGCCAACAGCAGCGTCGAGGACCGGACACGTTGCGAATCGCTCGGCATGGCGGGATTCCTATCCAAGCCGGTGCGCAAGCACGACCTCGCGAGCGCGGTGGAAAAATTCTCGCGACCGCGCAACTGAGCGGGCGGCTCAGCTTTCCTCGGCTTCGGAGAAGTCGCCGGCGTCCTCGCCCCCGGCTTCGGCTTCGAAGAAGCCTTCGTTGTCGAGGATGCGCATCGTCTGGTCGATGACGGCCTTCTTGTCGGCGGGAGCGAGCGAGCGGTGGTGCAGGGTGAGGTATTCCGCGATGCCGGCTTTGGCTTCGTCCCGTTTGCGCACCCCGGCGAGGAAGTCATCGGCCTGATCGCAGATTTCGTTGGCGATGGTCTTCGGATCCATGCGGGGAAAATAACCGCTTCCGCGCCGAAGCAAAGTCGCGTGTTGGGGAGCGAAAATTTTGTTTGCGGCGACCTGGGCGAAATACCCGACGGTGGGCTCGGTGGCCGGACGCGCGGGGAAACGTTGTAACTTCGCTCCGATTTGCTGGGTTATCCCGACCATGCCTTCCCCCCACGCTTCCGCGCCGGGCTCCAGCGGTTTGCTCGCTGGCGTCCCGGGCGACCTTCGCCATGCGTTCCGGTTGCTTTGGAAAAGCCGCGGGTTCGCCGCCACGACCCTGCTCACGCTCGCGCTGTGCATCGGCGCGACGACTGCGATCTTCTCGACCGTGTATTCACTGATGCTCAAGCCGCTGCCGTTCGACGAGCCGGACCGCATTGTCGAACTTTACACCTCCGCGGCGAAGGCCGGCCTCATGCACATGCCGGCCAATGTGCCGTTCTACCTCGACTATTCGAAGAATGCCACGTCCTACGAGACGCTCGGCCTGTGGTCGTTTTCCTACAACATGGTGGGCGAGGAGGGCGCGGTGGTGCGCACGCCGTTGGCCAAGGCGACGGCGGAGATTTTTCCCATCCTCCGCGTGCAACCGATCCTCGGCAGCTTTTTCACCCAGGAACAGAACAAGCCGGGCGCGGATCGCGTCGCCGTGCTGACGCAGTCGTATTGGCGCGCGCAATTCAACGAGAGCCCCGAGGTCATCGGGCGCGAAATCCGCATCGACGGCGACGCCTACAAGATCATCGGCGTGGCGCCGCGGACATTCGAGGCCTTCGACGCGCGGGTGAAATTCATCCTGCCGCTGAGCTGGCCCGCGGCTGCCGAGAGTCCGCAAGGCCGTTACGGCGTTGGTATCAACCTCTACGGCCGGCTGAAACCCGGCGCGACCGCCGGCGCGGCGGACGCCGAGGCGAAGACACTTGAGAAAATCTACGTCGATGCGGGCCCGCCGGCGCTGAAGGCCTTCGCCGAGCGCTCCGGCATGACGATGAACGTCGGCGGCGTGCAGGATCAGCGCGTGCAACCGGTGCGGCCCACGTTGCTGCTGCTGCAGGGCGGCGTGGCGTTCGTGCTGCTGATCGGTTGCGTGAACGTCGCCAACCTCCTCCTCGCGCGCTCGAACGCGCGCCAGTCGGAGCTCGCGATTCGCTCTGCGCTCGGCGCGAGCCGGCGCATCATCGCACGCCAATTGCTGCTCGAGAGCCTGCTGCTCACCGGCCTCGGCGCCGTGCTGGGCGTGTTGCTGGCGTGGGGCGCGCTCAAGGCGACGAATTTCTACCTGGCCAAAATGCTCCCGCAGGCGCTCGCCGCGACGATCGACCTGCGCGTGCTCGGCTTCGCTGTCGCGCTGGCACTCGTGGTCGGCGTGCTGATCGGACTGATTCCGGTTTTCCATGTATTGCGGACCAACCTCGCCGAGGTGATCCAGCGCGGCACGCGCGGCGCCTCTTCAGGGCGCGGCGTGCGCGCGTTGAGCGGCACGTTGGTGGTCGCGCAGATCGCGGTGGCGTTGATGCTGCTGACGGGCGCGGGTCTGCTCATTCGCAGCTTTGCCAAGGCGCTCGATGTGAGTCCGGGCTTCGATCCTTCGCACGTCGTCACGGGGCGCATCGCGCTGCCGCAGGCGCACCGGGCGAGCGACGAGGCGGCGAACAAGATTCGCGAGCGGCTGCTGGCGTCGTTGCGGGAGATCCCGGGAGTGAGTTCCGTCGCGCTCGGTTTCGCGACGCCGTTCCAAGGCGGGTTGCCGATCAACGCCTTCACGCTCGAGAACGACACGCTGCCGCCCGGCGCGCCGCAGCCCGGCGCGTTTCGCGTGGTCGTGACGCCGGGCTATCTGGAAACGCTAGGGCTCAAACTCGTCGAGGGGCGCTTTTTCGAGGAGGCGGATCTCGCGCCAAACCGGCGCGTTTACGTCGTGGACGAGAGTTTCGCGAAAAGATTCTTCCCGGGACGCTCAGCGCTCGGCGGGCGCTTCACCTTCGGGGCCCGTCCGGAAAAGGACGCGGACTGGCCGTCGATCGTCGGCGTGGTGAAGGACCTGCCGCACAACGGCGTGGAGGAAAAGAGCGGGAATCCTTTCATCTACCAGGTCATGCAGGGCGGCCGGCCGGGCGGGCTGACGCTGTTCCTGCGCACCGAGCGGCCGGCGGCGGATGTCGTCGCGTCGCTGCGGGCGAAGATGAAGGAGATCGATCCCGCGATCGCCCTCTTTGACACGGGAGCGATGGCGCAGGTCGTCGACTCGTCCTACGACAATCGCCGCGCCGTCATGCTCTTGCTCGCGGCGTTCGCGGGCTTGGCGCTGTTCCTCTCCGCGCTCGGCATCTATGGCGTGCTCGCCTACGACGTCTCGCAGCGCACGCGCGAGATCGGCGTGCGTGGCGCGATCGGCGCTTCGCACGGCGAGATCATCGGTCTCATCCTGAAGCAGGGTCTGTGGAAAACCGGCCTCGGCATCGTGCTCGGCTTGGCCGGCGCCGCTTTGCTCAGCCATTACATGACCAGCCTGCTGTTCGGCGTGAAACCGACGGAGCCGATCGTGTATGCCGTCGTGTCGCTCGTGCTGATTGTAGTGGCGCTGCTCGCCAGCTATCTGCCGGCTCGACGCGCGGCGAAGATCGATCCGCTCGTGGCGCTGCGTGACGAGTGAGGCGGCGTGATGCCGACGTAGCGGGGCGGGGTCTTTCTGGCCCCGCCGAACTGGCGGCGCGCGTTAGGCCTTGCGGCGGGGTCGGGAGACTCCGTCCTACAACTGCGGCAAACTCAGAGCAAGCGCGGGTCGAAGGCGAACGGCTCCGGCTTCGTGAACACGAGCTTCGCGAATGCCGGGTGTGCGGGATTGACCAGGTAGTTGAACTCGCCCGGCACGACCGCACTCGGCACGCGCAACGCGAGGTGTGTGCCGGACTTCAGCCAGGCCGCGCCGACTTCCTGCGTTTCGGGCGGGTGGGGGAACTGCCGCCAATTCGTCGGAAAGCGCGCCGGCTTCTCGACGGTGCTTTCGGGCAGCGTGGCCGAGACGAAGCTCCATTTGAGGTGGAGCAGTCGGTCGGGCTCGTCGGCATTGGCGAGCACTTCGACGATCGCGAGCGCGCGGGATTCCGCGCAGTAAGCCACGCGCAAGCCGGGCGGCGACCAGCGGCCGCCGTAGAGTTCCGCGCCTTCGCCGGAGAAGGCGGTGGCGGCGTATTTCGCGGCGCAGAGGCGCCAGACGACGAGCGAACTCACGAGAACACGCCGTGCTCGATGCGCCCGAGGACATTTTCCACCTCGCGCGCGCCGGGTTCGGTCTGCGCGTAGTCGAGCGGCGTCTTGCCGCCGAGCGCGAGCAGCTTGGCGTTGAACCAGCTGCGGGTGTTCTCGTCGGTGCCGAAAATCTCCCGGGCGCGATCGAAGAGGCGCATCAGCCGCGCCGCGCGCTCGCCTTCGTGGACCTTGAGACGTGCCTTCTCGGCGACACGGCGGGCGTAGGTGCGCGGCGGGATTTGGATGAGGCGCGCGAGTTCGTCGTTGGTGAAGCCCGCCTGCTTGCCGAACTGCACGATCTCGACGACCGGCAACCCTTCCTCCACGCGGTCTTTCAGCGCGTGGTTATCGTGGAGGTAGTCGGCGATCGCGGCCTTCGTCTTGCGGGCTTTCATGTTCCGAGTATCGGCATTTTCGCAGCTAAGGCAAGGGGTATCTGCCAAATGGCGTAAAGCTTTATGCCAAATGGCGAGGCATGAACGATCAGGGATGAATGGGCGGAGCGCCACGCCGGCGCCACCTGGGTGGCGCAAACAAAAAGGCCGGTCGTGAGACCGGCCTGATGACGGAAATCGACCCGCGCCCGGAGGTCGCGGGCTACCTCACTTGAGAACTTCGGCGAGTTTGGCCGGGTCTTTGCCGCCGCCCATGGCGAAGTCGGGTTTGCCGCCGCCTTTGCCGCCGAGCTTGGCGGAGAGTTCGCTGATGATCTTGCCGGCCTGATGCCCGGCCTTGATCGCGGCAGGCGAGCAGAACGCGACGACGCTGGCCTTGTCCGGGAACGCGGCGCCGAGCGTGACGACGCCTTCGCCGACCTTGTTCAACACTTGGCTCGCGAGCGAGCGGAGCGCGTCGGGATTTTCAGCCGAAACGATCGCGGTGACGAACTTCAGCCCGTCTTTGGTCGTAGCTTTCGCAACGAGTTCCTCGGCGAGACCGGCGGAGGCTTTGGCTTCGAAGGCCTTCAACTTTTGCTCGAGTTCCTTCTGGCGCGCGAAGACGGCTTCGAGTTTCTGCGCGACGTCCTGCACGCCGGCGTTGAGGCGGGCGTTGACGGCTTTGAGCGCGGTTTCCTCGGCGAGGACGAACTCGTAGGCTGGCTGGCCGGCGACGGCTTCGATGCGGCGCGTGCCGGCGGCGACGGCCATCTCGGCAACGACTTTGATCAGGCCGATCTCGCCGGTGGTGGATGTGTGCGTGCCGCCGCAGAGTTCGCGGCTGTAGCCGCCGATGTCGACGACGCGGACGATCTTGCCGTATTTGTCGCCGAAGAAGGCGAGGGTGCCTTCGGGCTTTTTGTCGAACTCGGTCTCGTAGGTCTCGATGACGGCGTTATCGAGCACCTTTTCGTTCACGAGTTGCTCGACCTCCTTGATCTGCGCGGCGGTCATCGCCTCGAAGTGCGAGAAGTCGAAGCGCATGCGGTCCGGCGTCTTTGAGGTGCCGGCCTGGCGGACGTGCGTGCCGAGGACTTTGCGCAGCGCCCAGTGGATCAAGTGCGCGGCGCTGTGATGGCGGGAGATGGCGCGGCGACGTTGCGCGTCGACCGCGAGTTCGGCGGCGGAGTCGCGAGCAAGCTCGCTCCCACAGAGGGCCGCGGAGGCGGGCGAGAGCTTGTGCAGGTGACGGCCGGCCTTGTCCTTCACCGTGTCGACGATGTCGAATTTCTGGTGGTTGATCAGCGCGTGGCCGGTGTCGCCGGCCTGGCCGCCCATTTCGGCGTAGAAGGGCGTCTGGTCGAAGACGAGGAAGGTGTCTTTGTCGGAGTGGACGACTTCGAGGAGCTTCGCCGGGCCGGCGGTCATCGTCTTCGTCATCGTGTAGCCGAGGAAGGTCGTCGGCTTGAGGTCGGCGACGGTGTCGCCCTCTGTGGCGGCGACGATGACTTCCTTCTTCTGCGCGGCGCGGGCGCGGTTGCGCTGTTGCTCCATTTCGATTTCGAAGCCCGTAGCATCGACGGTTATTCCGCGCTCAGTCGCAAGCAACTGGGTCATGTCGAGAGGGAATCCGTAGGTATCGTAGAGTTCGAAGGCGCTTTCGCCTGAGATTTCTGGGGCTTCCCCAAAGATACGAATGGCGAGAGCAATGTCAGGACGGGTCGGGTCAAACGTGACCTCTGGAAGACCAGGCGTTGCCGATCCGGTCGAAGTCTTCGAACCAGGGCGCGTCGGGTTAGTGACCCAAATCTTGTAGTGCTGGATTGCGCCCGATTGAAGTGCGAGAACCTCGATTGAGTCGGCGACCGCTTTGTCGAAAATCTGTAGACCGCGATCCAGCGTTCGCCCGAAGCTCTCTTCCTCGCTGTGGATCACGCGGCGGATCACTTCCTGCTGCTGTTTCAGCTCGGGAAAAACGTGGCCGAGGGACTCGACGACGGGGGCGACGAGTTGGGAGAAGTCGCCGACTTTGAAGCCGAGTTTCTTTCCGTAGAGAATGCCGCGGCGGAGGATGCGGCGGATGACGTAGTTGCGACCGTCGTTGCCCGGCATGATGCCGTCGGCGATCGCGCAGCTCACGCAGCGCGCGTGGTCGGCGAGGACGCGGAAGGCGATGTCGATGTTCTCCTGCTCGGTGAGGCCTTCGCGCTTGGTCGGGACGGTGCCGCGATAGGTTTTGCCGGAGAGCGCGGCGACTTTGGTGAAGAGCGGGGCGAAGACGTCGGAGTTGTAGTTCGAGGGCTCGGCGGAGAAGTCCTTGAAGCCTTTCGTCGTGGCGTAGATGCCGGCGACACGCTCGAAGCCCATGCCGGTGTCGACGTGCTTGGCGGCGAGCGGGGCGAAGGTGCCGTCGGCGTTGGCGTTGAACTGGATGAAGACGTGGTTCCAGATCTCGATGCAGCGCGGCGAGCTCGAGTTCACGAGCGCGCGGCCGGCTTGCTCGTCGTCGGAGGGGAGAAGATTGAAATGGATTTCCGAGCACGGACCGCAGGGGCCGGTGTCGCCCATCATCCAGAAATTGTCCTTCTTGTTGCCGTTGACGATGTGGACGGCGGGATCGAGGCCTTCCTTTTTGAAGAGCTCGGCCCAGATGGCGTAGGCTTCCTCGTCGCGGTCGGCGGGATCGCCCTTGGATTTATCGGGATTATAGATCGTCGCGAAGAGGCGCTTCGGCGGGATGCCCCAGACCTTGGTGATGAGTTCCCAGCCCCAGGTGAGCGACTCCTTCTTGAAGTAGTCGCCGAAGGACCAGTTGCCCAGCATCTCGAACATCGTGTGGTGGTAGGTATCGTAGCCGACGTCCTCGAGGTCGTTGTGTTTGCCGCCGGCGCGGATGCACTTCTGGGTGTCGGCGGCGCGGGTGTCTTTCGCCGGGCGGGCGCCGGCCCACTTGGAGACGTCGGCGGCGCGGTCGCCGAGGAAGATGGGCACGAACTGGTTCATGCCGGCGTTCGTGAAGAGGAGTCCGGGCGAGTCCGGCAGCAGCGGCGACGACGGGACGATCGTGTGGCCGTGGGAGGCGAAGAAATCGAGGAACGACTGGCGGATTTCGGCGGAAGTCATGGCGGGAGACAGAGGACGGAGAACAGAGGACGGTGTGCGAGGCGGCGAGAGCAAATTTGACGCGAAGCGGGATGGAATCCCCTGCCGATAGGGGCATCCGTCCCGGCAATAGGCGAACGAAAGTTTATCGCAAAATGCGGAGTCAGGGATCGAGTTTCGCGATATTCTCCCTACTTTCCCGGCCGCTCGCATTTGCGGAGTGCGAGTGGACGTCTACCCCATGGCTCCCGAAGTCTCACCTGCACCGCTTGCGCCCCCGCCGAAGTCGTATCGGTCGCGGGCGGCCAAAATCGTTTTGGCCTACGCGGGCTTCTCGGCGCTGTGGATCGGTCTGTCGGATCACGTGCTGGCGGCGATGGTGCCGGACCGGGATTTGTTTGCCGATCTCGCGATGATCAAGGGGTGGTTTTTCGTCGTCGTGACCTCGACGCTGCTGTTCTTTTGGCTCCGACAAAGTTTTGGCGAACTGGCGGAGCACATCGCGGCGCGCGGCGCGGCGGAGCGGCTGGCCCGCCAACGCGAGGAGCAGCTGCGCGCACTGGGCGACAACCTGCCGGGCAGCTATGTGTATCGGCTGGTGCGCACGGAGAAGGGACCGCGTTTTCTCTACGCCAGCGCGGGGGTGGAGCGCGTGCACGGGATCACGGTGGAAGCGCTGCTCGCGGATGCGAACGAACTTTTTGGCCAGATCAGTGCGGAAGACGACGCCCGGATCTTCGCGCTGGGCGAACAGAGTTTCCGCACGATGCGGGATTTTGACGTCGAGCTGCGATTCCAACGGGCGGACGGTGTCTGGCGCTGGCTGTCGTTGAAGTCGCGGCCGCACCACACGGAAACACTCGGCGTGGTGTGGGACGGCGTCGCGACGGATATCACCGAGCGGAAGCAGGCTGAGACGGATTTGCGCCTGTCTCGGGCGAAGTTTCTCCAGGCGTTTTCAAACAACCCGGCGGCCATCGCGCTGACGCGGCTCGAGGACGGCCTCGTGCTGGAAGTGAACGACACCTGGGTGGCGCTCACGGGCTATTCGCGCGAGGAGGCGCTCGGTCGCACGGCCCGCCACATCTGGGCCGACCCGGCGTCGGCAACGAAGTTCGTGGCGATGCTGCGCGAGCACGGCGTGGTGCGCGGGTGGGAGGAGACGTTCCGCAAGAAAAACGGAGAACTGTTCACCGCGGAGCTCTCCACGCGTCTGCTGACCTCGGAGGGCGAGGCGACGATCCTGTCCACTCTGGTCGACGTAACGGCGCGCCGACGGCAACAGCGGCGGGTCACGCTGCTGGCGGACATTTCGCGTCGGCTGGTGGTGGGAGACGACCCGCGCTCGTTGGTGCGCGGCATTTTGGCGGACATCGCTCGCGAGTTGGAATGCGACATGTTCGCAAATCACATGGCTTCCGCGAGCGGCAATACCCTGCTGCTGGAGAACTACGGCGGGATGACGGAAGAGCTGTGCGGCAAACTTGCGGTGCTCGACATCGGCGAGTCGCTCGCCGGATTGGTGGCGCAGCGCAAGCAGCCGTTGGTGCTCGCCGACCTGCCCGCGGTGACCTTGCCGCAGGCGCAGGCATTGATCGAGGTCGGGCTGCGCGCCTATTGCGGGCAGCCGCTCCTGGTCGGCGACCGCTTGATCGGCACGATCACGTTCGGCAGCCGGACGCGCGGGCGGTTTGCGGAGGAAGATGTGCGCTTGATGAAGGCGGTCGCCGATCAAGTCGCGACGACGCTCGATAGACTGCAGCTGCACGAGCGGCTGAAACAGAGCGAGGAGCTCTTCCGGCAAATGGCGGAGAATATCGATGCGGTGTTTTGGATGGCCTCGGCGGCAAACAACGAGCTCATCTACGTCAGCCCCGGCTACGAAATCGTTTGGGGACGCACGCGCGAGGCGCTTTACGCCAATCCCCGCGAGTGGTTGGAAGCCATCGTGCCGGAGGATGCGGAGCGCGTCACGACTGCCGTGGCTCGCCAGGCGAGCGGCGGTTATCGCGAGGAATTCCGCATCGTGCGACCCGATGGGAGCGAGCGCTGGAT
Organism: Candidatus Didemnitutus sp.; assembly: GCA_019634575.1. Taxonomy (NCBI): domain Bacteria; kingdom Pseudomonadati; phylum Verrucomicrobiota; class Opitutia; order Opitutales; family Opitutaceae; genus Candidatus Didemnitutus; species Candidatus Didemnitutus sp. The sequence continues at coordinate 466,565 of JAHCAY010000001.1, read as the reverse complement.
TCTCGATCGGGCCTACCCGATCACGGATCCAAATGGGAAAGTGATTCGCATCGTCGGTGTCGCGCGCGACGTGACGGAGCAGAAGAGTCTCGAGGAGCGTTTCCTGCGCGCGCAACGCATGGAGGCCGTGGGCACGCTCGCGAGCGGCGTGGCACACGATCTGAACAACATCCTCGCGCCGATCCTCATGGTGGCAGGACTGCTCCGCGACCGGCAGATCGACGGCGAGACGCGCCGCTACCTCGAGTTGATGGAGGGATCGGCGCAGCGCGGCGCCGGCATCGTGGCGCAATTGCTGACGTTCAGTCGCGGCATCGGCGGCGAACGCGTTCCGTTGCAGGTCGAACATCTCGTGGTGGAAATCGCGCGGCTGCTGAACGAGACGCTCCCGCGCAACATCGAGGTCGTGCGCGAGTCGGCGCACAGATTGCCGTCGGTGCTCGCGAATCCCACGCAGGTGCACCAGGTGCTGATGAATCTCTGCATCAACGCCCGCGACGCGATGCCGCAGGGCGGTCGCCTCACGCTCGCTGTGGCGGAGCGCGCGGTGGACGCCGCTGTGGCGGCGGCCCACGATCGAGTGCGCGCCGGGCAATTCGTCGTGCTCTCGGTGCAGGACACCGGCCACGGCATGACGCCCGAGTTGCTGCGGCGGATTTTCGATCCGTTCTTCACCACCAAGGAAGTGGGCAAGGGCACTGGGCTCGGCCTGTCGACCGCGGTGGGCATCGTGCGCGGCCATGGCGGCTTCATCGAGGTGGATTCCGCGGCCGGGCGCGGCACGCGTTTCGAGGTCTTCCTGCCGGCGCTCGACTGCGAGAGCTCCGCGGTGCCGGTGGGCGGGGAGGAAGAGTTGCCGCGCGGCAACGGCGAGCGCGTGCTGGTGGTCGACGACGAGGAGGCGATTCGCATCGCGATGCGCGAGGTGCTGGAGAGCGTCGGCTACGAAGTCGTGAACTTTCCGGGCGTGGCCGAGGCGTTGGCGGCTTGGCCACAGCAACGTGAGCGAGTGCGCGTGGTGATCACGGACCTGATGATGCCCGGCGCGCAGGGCTGGGATTTGATCTACGGATTGCGTGCCGACCGGGCAGACGTTCCGGTCATCGTGTGCAGCGGTCTCGGCCAAAGCGTGACGAAGGAGGAGGCTGAACGCGCCGGCGTGCACTGCGTGCTGGCGAAGCCATTCACGGCGCTGACGCTCCTGCGCGAGGTGCGGGCCGCGCTGCTGGCCGGCGGCGTGGCGCGGCAATAGGACGCGCCGACAAATAGTCGGCGCGTGATGCGCGGCCGCGCGCGTCGGCGAAGCGGCGTGGTTCGCGCGGACAGCGCGGAGGAGACGCTCCGCTCGTTCAGGCGCCGCTGCGCGAAGCGACGCGCGGCGCGCCAAATTACGTTTGCGGAACCGCGGGCCGCGCGGATTCTGGCGAACGTGAAAATCTATCCGCTACCTTCCGGCCCGATTCAAACGATCGGCTACCTGCTGACCGAGCCGCAAACCGGCGCGGCCGTGCTGGTGGATGCGCCCGCGGAGGTGTGGGAAAAGGCGCAGCCGATCCTCGCGCGGGACGGATGCCAGCTCGGCGAGCTGTGGCTGACGCACGGACATTGGGACCACACGCAGGATGCCGCGACGATCAAGCGGGCGACCGGCGCCGTGGTGCGCGCGCACGAGGCAGATCGGACGCTCATCGAGACGCCCGAAGTGATGCGCGATTTTCTGATGCCCGGCATCGAACTCGAGGCGGTCAAAATCGACGCCTTCGTGAAGCAAGGCGACCGGCTCGCGGCACTCGGGCGGGAGTTTGAAGTGCGGCACGTGCCCGGGCATTGTCCGGGGAATGTGTTGTTTTACCAAGCCGAGGCAAAGGTCGCTCTCGTCGGCGACGCGTTGTTCAACGGCGGGGTGGGCCGCTGGGATTTGCCGGGCGGAAATTTCGAGCAACTGGCGGAATCGATCCGCGGGCAGATTTATACGCTGCCGGAGGCGACAATCGTGCTCCCGGGGCACGGGCCGCGCACGACCGTGGGCGAGGAGCGGGAGAACAACCCGTTCGTGTCGGCGCTCGCGCGATGACAAGGCAAAGTATGACGCGATGAAGGAGCTCGATCATCAGTGGTTCATGCGCCGCGCCATCGAGGTGGCGAAACGCGGTTGGGGCGACACGCACCCGAATCCGCTCGTGGGCGCGTTGATCGTGGAGAAAGGCGAGATCGTCTCCGAGGGACATCATGCGAAGGCGGGCGAGGCGCACGCGGAGATCAATGCGCTGCGCGCGCTCGGCCGCCGCCCGCATCCCGGCGCGACGCTTTACGTGACACTCGAGCCGTGTTGCACCCACGGCCGCACGCCGCCGTGCACAGACGCGATCATCGAGCACCAATTCGCGCAGGTCGTGGTCGGCGCCACCGATCCGAATCCGGCGCACGCGGGGCACGGCTTCGAGATCCTGCGCGCGGCGGGCATCGAGGTGATTCGCGGCGTGCTGGCGGCCGAGTGCGAGGACCTGAATCTGATTTTCAACCGCTGGATCACGACGCAGCAGCCGCTGTTTGCGGCCAAGGCCGGCGTGACGCTCGATGGCAAGGTCGCGACGCGCCTCGGCGAGTCGAAGTGGATCACGGGCGAGTCGGCGCGGGCCAACGGGCACTTGTGGCGCCGATATTTTCCGGCGATCGCGGTGGGCGCGGGGACCTTGCGCGCGGACAATCCGCGGCTGACGTCGCGGCTGCCGGTCGGCGAGTGGTGTCCGGTGCGCTTCGTCTTCGACGGGTTGCTGCGCAGCGTGCTCGATAAGGCGATGCCGAACCTCTACACGGACGAGTTTCGCGAGCGCACGATCGTGGTGACGACCTCGCACGGCGGCCTCGGCTACATGAGGAAATTGAACGCGATGGGTGTGCGCACCTGGGTGCTGTCGAATGCGTCGCCGAAGGTGTCATTCGCGGATTTCCGGAAGAAGTGCGCGGAGGAGGGCATCACCGGGGTGTTCTTCGAGGGCGGCGCGCAGCTCGTGAGCGAGCTGTTGCAGGCGCGCGAGCTCGACTATCTGTTCAGCTATCAGGCGCCGGTGCTGTTCGGCGACGACAAGGGCAAGACGATCTTCCGCGGCTTACGCACGGAGCATCTGGCGAACGCGGTGCGGCTCGAACGCGTGCGGCACGAGACGCTCGGCGAGGACGTGCTGACCCGCGGGTTCGTGAAGTATCCGGAGAAGATGTTCGTCGACGAGGCGACGTTCAGCAAACGAAGTCTCGTCGAGTGAAGGGGCCGTCGCGGCGCAGCCAAACTGTGGACGCGAGCTTGCTCGCGATATGGTTCGAGCGTCGTCGCGAGCAAGCTCGCTCCCACACGGAATCCATTCATCGACCATGATCATCCATCTCGCATCGGGTAATAAGCACAAGGCGCAGGAAATGCAGCGGCTCGCGGACGAGACGCCGGCGAGCGCGGCGTTGGGCGTGCGCGTGGTGCCGGCGGAAAAGATGCCGGCAGTCGAGGAGGACACGGGCACTTTCATCGGCAACGCGCGCAAGAAGGCGATGGCGTTGCAGGCGACGCTGGCGGCGGATGCGTGGGTGCTGGCGGATGACAGCGGCGTGTGCGTCGATGCGCTCGGCGGCGCGCCGGGCGTGGAGTCGGCTTACTACGCGGGGCCGCAGGGCGACGCGGCGGCGAATTTGCGGAAGCTGACAGAGGTGATGCGCGCAGTGCCGGAGGGGAAGCGCGCGGCGCGCTTCGTGTGCGTGCTGCTGTTGCGCGGACCGGGCGGCGTGGAACAGGTTTTCGAGGGACGTTGCGAGGGCGTGCTGGGCCGGGAGCCGCGCGGCGGAAAGGGATTCGGCTACGATCCGCTGTTCGTGCCGGAGGGATTTGCGTGCACTTACGCCGAGTTGAGCGAGAGCGAGAAGAACGCGATCAGCCACCGCGGCCGCGCGTGGGCGCAGCTGGCGCAGTGGCTGGCGAAGTAGGGACGCTTCCAGCTTCCCTTGGCCGGAGGCGGGAGCAGGATGCTCCCGCTACTTTGAGCGGCGATGACGTCGCACTCGCGGTGGATCAGTGCAGGCCCGTGATCGTCGTTTTCAGGGATTCGTATTCGCTGGACGTGAGCTCGGTGTAGTGGAGGCGCTGGGCGTTGAGGAGGATGGGCTCGAGGGGGACGTCGTGGTGCTCGTCGCGGAGGCTTTCGTGCAGGCCCCAGAAGCGGCCGGCGCCGGTGTAGATGCGGATACTCCACGGCTCGGTGGCGACTTCGCTGGCGAACATCGCGACCATCGAGCCGCGGATGTAGAGGCCGATTTGCGTGCCGCCGGAGCTCCATTGCTCGAGCAAGCGCGGGTAGTTGTGGACGCCACCGCTGTGCTGGTGCGTGGTGGTCTCGACGATGCCGGTGAGGAGGCAGGCAGAGACTTCGGTTTCGCTGGCTTCGAACTTGTAGTCGCGGGTTGTCGTGCTGGCGCCGCTGGTGCTGGTGCCTTGGAAGGGGGTGGGCGGGAGCGCGACGCTTTGATTGGTGCCGTCCATTGAGTTGCTCGAACTGGGATTGGAAGTCTGCCAGGAGGTCGAATAGGGCGCGCTGCTGGTTTGGTCGGAGCGCGTGTTGCCGCTTAGCGCGTCACACCAGCCGGAGGTCTGCGTGTAGACGTAGGGCGTCGCGGCGTTGCCGCTGCCGCTCTGGGTAAATTCGGGTTGAGAGAGGATCGTGATGGCGTCGCCCATGACGGCGGTGAGGTATTCGCTGGAAGATTCGGGATAGCGTCCGCTGTAGCCGCCGGGGTTGGTGTTGGAGTTGCTGTTGGAGTTGATGGTGCCATCAGCGTTGAAGTGGCCTACAATGTAGAGAGCGTCGTTGGTGGTGAAACTGAGGCCGGTGTAGCCGCTGGTGGTGATGGAGGCGACGGGGCCGCGGCCGTTGATGAGGCGGACGCCGGAGTCGAGTCGTGAGGGCACGCCGGCGGTTTGGACTTTGCCGGCGGTGCTCTCGGCGTCGACCGAATGGACGTAGACCGTGATGCCGTCGAACCAAGGTGTGTTGCTGCCCGCGACGAAAAGGGCGGAACCGGGCACGGCAGTGGGAGTGCTGTCGGCGTAGTAAATCTTGAAGGGGTCGGCGGTGACGGTGTCGCTGGCGGAGAGCCAGTAGGCGCTCTGGTCGTTGCTCGGCGAGAGACCGGCGATGCTGCTTTGCTTTACCCAGGTGAAAGTGCGGGTGAGCGTCGTGGTGCCTTTGGCGGCGGTGAAGACGACGGTGCCGGTGGTCGTGCCGGCGGTGGTGGAGATGCCGGTGAGCCAGAAACGATTGAAGCCGTCGCCGTTGCCGTAGACGCCTTTGCTGAGGACGCTGGAACTGGTGCTGCCGAATCCGCCGACGGAGCTGCCGGTGACGGTGAACGTGAAGGTCCAGTTTGGCGTGTCCTCCACGCCGTCGACGTAGACGTGGAGGTCGGTGTAGGCGTTGGTGAAGAGGAAGCCGCCGGTGTTGCTCGTGGAGGGGACGATGACGCGGTCGTTGGAGAGCGAGAAGATATTCGCGCCGGCGCCGGCGCGGTCGATCGTGACGGGAATGATCTGCTGGTCGAGGAGGACGGTGGTGCCGCCGGCAAGGTAGTGGCTGACGCGGATGCCAGTAATGCCGGCGGGGGGCGTGAAAGAGTGCGCCGATTCGTCGGTGCTGGACGACTCGACGTTGGTCCAGGCAGCACCTTCCAGACCGCCGGCGGAACTCGGGGTGCTCGTCGTGGTCGCGATGACGAAGCGACCGGAATATGCGGCTGGCGTGCCGCTGACGCCGGTTTGCTTGGTGCTGCCGATGAGGATCGAGCTGGGCGCGTAGGCGGTGGATTGCGAGCGCTGGACGACGTCGACGGAATTGGTGGAGGAAAAATTGTTGAACAAGCTGCCGGTGCCGAGGCCGAGTGCAGCGCTGCTGGCGGCGCTGTTGAAGATGGAAGTGCTCCAGTTGGTGCTGTTGGGGCGCGCGGGGTTGAAGACGGTGCTGGTGGTCGCGCCGTTGAGTGTGCGATCGACTGCCATCTTGAAGCGGGTCATGTCGAAATCGATTTTGGAGATCGGGCGCGGGGCGAAAGGATTCGTGCTGCGGCTGAACGGGTGGCCGTTGCTGTTGGTGGCGCGCCGCAGGTCGTAGAAGAACGCATCCTGGAAAGTGTAGGTGTTGCTGGAGTAAGTGGGCGCGGAGCTGTCGGCGTAGCCGGTATCGGCGAGGTCGACGGGGTTGCTCGGATCCGGAGCACCGATGGTGGCGGGGCGGGCCTTGGGGATGCGGAGAACTTGGTTGGAGCCGACGGAAGTGTCGGTGCGGTAGGCGTTGGGGAGAAGGTTGACGGTGGCGTTGTTGGCGCCGTAGGAGGGCTGGCCGGGGAGGACAACTTCGGTGAGGGTGTGCGAGCCGTCGGTGTTGACGGTGTTGAGCCAGCAACGATAGGAGCGGGCGCGCATGGAGACGGTGGTGGCGTCCGGGAGTGTGCCGGTGCGGGCTTCGTCGTCGGGATTGACGATGATGTAGAGGCCGGCGCGGCGGGAAAATTTGTTCTGCACCATGCCGGCGGTGTCGGAGGTCGCGGCGGGTTCGACGATGTAGCGGCCGCCGTTGTCGGTGGCGGTGTTGTCGATACCGGGGAGGACGAGCTCGGTGACGCCGTGGACGCTGGTGCGGAAATTGCCGCCGTAGCTCGAGGTGGCGAAGGATTTGAAGTTGGCGAGTTGCGAGGCGGTGGGCGTGGAGCTGCTGCTGCCGCTGTTGGACGAGTAGAAGTGATCGCGCCAGATGCTGCCGCTGTAGATGTTGGTCGCGGAGCCGGCGGGGTTCTGGAAATAGAGCGCACCGGAGCCGCCGGGGCCGGTGTCGGCGGTATCACTTTCGTTGTAGATCGTGCCCTTGTAGCCGGTGTTGGCGAAGAAGCCGCCTTTGGCGGTGACGCGGTCGGTGAAGCGGATGGTGTTGGCGAAACCGGATTGGCTGCGGGAGATGAAATTGCCGTTCGAGTGGACGGGGCCGCTGATCGTCATGTTCGCGCCAGGCGAAACCTCGAGGTCCTTGTTGTAGAAGATGGCGAACTGGAAAAGCGGAATCTCGGTGACGGAAAGTTGCTGGCGCGCGTAGGCAGTGACGCCGCCGACGGCGGTGTGCGACATGGCGGACTTGGCGATGATGTCGACGTTGCCGCTGGCGACTTGGAGGCCGAAGTTCGGATCGCTCGTGTCGGTGACCGGGTGGAGATCGACGGTGCTGGTGAGGCCGGCGTAGGTCTCCGAATCGGCGGGTGCGGAGAAGTCCGTGGTGAGCACGCTATCAGGCGGCAGATAGATATCGGAGAAGCGGCGCGTGCTGAGGTTGCGGATTTTATAGAGCTTCGTGGTGATCTGTTCCGAGCCGTAGAGGGCGACGTTCTCGGCCATGTTGCGGGCGCGAAGGACGAGGCGCTGGCGCTCGTTGGAACGGCGTTCGCTGACGGTGTATCTCAGGACGCTGCCGGTGAGCAGCGCCAACATGAAGATGAAGAAAATGACGACGATGAGCGCGGAGCCGCGGCGAGCGCGGAGAGCGGCGGCGGAGGGCGAAGGCATGGGCGTGTGCATGGGGATCATTTCCGCGGGGAGATCGTGTAGTTGAAGCTGGAGCTGGAGAGCAGGTTGTTGGTCGCGGTGCCGTTGATGACCTCGACGTTCACGGAGACGCTGTAGTTCGTGGGCGTGTCGGCGTCGGTCTCGGTCGCGAAGATCGGGTAGTAGTAGGCGGGATTGGAGCCGGCTTGGAGGCGACCGCGCGTGCTGCCGACGATCTGACGCGAGCGGGTGATCGCGGGTGTGGTGCGGAGGTTGACGGTGTTGAGCAGCGTCGTGATTGGACTGGGGGTGCCGGTGGCGCCGTAGTCCTGACTCTCGTAATAACGGATCGGCGCGCGCACGCTCGTGTCGGCGGCGACGCGGTAATAGATGCGGAATTGGCGGACGTTTGAGGTGTTGTCGTCGGTGTCGACGCGCGACACGAGGACGACGCAATCGCCATACGCGAGCTGTGTGCCGTAAGCGTCGGATTGGAGGGTCGAGACGTCCGTCGCGAGGTTCACGCTGCCGTCGAGCGCCTGGTAATTCGGGAAGACGTAGAACTCGGTGGAGTCGAGCGTCTCCTTCGACATCTGGGCGATGAAGTAGCGGAGCGAAGCATTGGTCGCGAGGCGCTCGGTGTCGCGATACATGACTTTCAGTCCCATGACGAAGATGCTCATGGCGCCGCCCATCGCCATGCCGACGATGGTCATCGAGATGAGCGCTTCGACGAGGGTGAAGCCGCGTGTGGAGCGAGAGGGCGAGCGGGACGCGCGGCTGGAAACGGGAGACGGGGAAGTTTTCATTGGTCGAAGCGCGTGCGGAGGAACACTTCGCGGTCGATCGCGGTGCGCGTGCGCGCGCCGTCGACGTAGGTGTAGGAGTAGACGAGGGTGATTTTCTTCACGTCGCTGACGTCGCGCGTGACGTCGGGGATCTCGTCGATCCACATCCAGAGGTGGAGGGTGAGCGGTTGCGACGAGGTGCCGCTGACGCTTGAAAGTGCGAGCGGGCCGATGATGTTGTCGGGGACGTCGAGGCTCGTCGCCGTGGCCGTGTCCGCCGGCCGAGTCGTGGGTGCACCGCCGGTGGTCTTGCACTGAAGCCAGGTGACTTGGTCCTGATTGAGGCGAACCCGGATGTAGGGCGCGGCTTTGCCGGAGCCAGGGAAGGCATCATAGGTGGCCTGATCGGCATCAGTGGCGGTGCTGGGAACGAGGGTCGTGTAGTCGAAGGTTTTGATTTGTTCGACGATGCCGTAGACCAAACTCGTCGCGGCGGCGTGCAGCACGCTGGACTCGGTGACGCGACGCGATTGGATGAACGCCCCGAGAAAGCCGAGAAGCGTGGTGGCCATGAGAGTCATGGCGAACATCGTCTCAACCAGCGTCAGGCCGCGGCGGCTGCGGTGGCGGGCGACGGACAAAGGCTTTGTTGGCATGCGGCCATTATGCCTGCACCGGCATGAAGCCGATATGGCCTTAGGCTCACGGCAGAAGACTCCCGTCCGGCTAGAGGCTAACGCCTCTCTGGGTGTAAAATGCCTGCTGCCGTGGGCAGCGACAGGTCAGAGCTGCTCGCGCTGCGCTTCGGTAAAAAGCGCGGCGGCTTGCGCGCGGCGCTGGATGCCGAGCTTGTCGAAAATCGTTGCGAGGTAGTTCTTCACGGTCTTCTCCGTGAGATTGAGGGCGTCGCCGATTTCCTTGTTGGTTTTGCCTTCGGTGAGGAGGGCCACGACTCGCTGCTCCTGGAACGAGAGCAACTTGATCTTGTCGGCGGCGCTGAGCTCGGGGCCGCGGCGCACGAGGCTCACGACTTGGCCCGCGAGGGTCGGGTCGAGGACGGAGCGACCGGAGGCGACTTGGAGAATTGCGGCCGCGAGCGTGGCGCTGTCGTTGTCCTTGAGCAGGTAACCGTAGGCGCCCGCCGCGATGGCTTGCTGGACGTTTCGCTCATCGGTCGCGGAGGTAAGGATGAGCACGCGCACGGTCGGCAGGCGGTCGGAAATCTCGCGACAGGCGGCGAAGCCCGGTTTGTCGGGCAGGCGCAAGTCGAGCAGCACGAGGTCGGGCTTCAGCCGCTCGGCGGCGGCGACCCCGGCGGTGGCCGTGCCTTCCTCGCCCACGATCTCGATGTCGGCACGGTCTTCGAGCGCGGCGCGCAGGCCGAGGCGAATCAACGGGCTGTCGTCGACGAGCAGGACGCGGATGCGGCGGACAGGGGCGGCGTTCATGCGGAGGGAGGGGAGGCGAGGGGCAACGTGAGGAGGACGCGAGTGCCTTTTCCGGGAGCGGACTCGACGTGCAACGTGCCGCCGAGCGCGGCGGCGCGCGCGCGCATGTTGGCGAGGCCGTGGCCGCCGGAGCCGGTTTGGCTGGCGGCGAAGCCGGCGCCGTCATCGGCGATTGCGAGGGCGAGCGCTCCGGCGTCGTGCGCGGCGCGGAGGGTGATGCGCTGAGCGCGGCCGTGGCGCACGCTGTTGCTCACGGCTTCGCGGACGATGTTGACGAGTTCAGAGGCGTGCTCGGCGGGGATCAGTTCGAGCGCCGCGGGATCAAAGCGCTGCTCGACCGAGACATGGTCGGGCACGATGCCTTTGAGCGTGGAGGCGAGCGCGATCGGGAAAGACTCGCGGCGGAGATTGTCCGGCTCGAGCTCGCGGATGTAGGCGCGGACTTCCTGATTCAGCCGGCGCAACTCGACGACGCACTGATCGAGCCGCTCTTCGATGGCGGGGGCCGCGGTCATTTTCTTGCGCACGCTTTCGAGGGCGAGACTCACGGCGTAGAGCGTCTGGCTCATGTTGTCGTGGAGTTCGCGGCCGAGTTTGATGCGCTCCTCGAGCGAGCGGTCGAGCAGCGTGCGGCTGACTTGCAGGTCCTCCTCGGCGCGCCGGCGGGCGTCGTGCTCCTTTTCCAGAGCCGTGCCGCGCTCGACGGTGAGACGGGCGAATTGCTCGAGGCCCGCCGCGTCGCGGCGCCACGGCGCGCGGGTGTCGCGCTCGGGTGACTGTCGCGAGTTCAGCACAGCCAGCGCGAGCGGGATCGAGCCGAGGAGCAAGGCCAGCAGGATCGTGGTCGCCAGAATCCAACGGTGAAAGCGGCGGAGTTTCTCAAATGCCGGCGGACTGCCAGTCGCACTCACGTGCCAGCCTGGATAGGCACCGAGGCTCGTGGAGTAGAAAGGCACATCACGCCCGACGGGCGGTCCGATCGGGCGCTGGTGCAGTTGGACGTCTGCCTGCACCAGTGCGCTGAGATTCTTGCGATAGACTTCATCCCATTGTTCCGGCGGACGTGGCGATAGGCTCAGCACTGAAATCAATGCGGTGCCCAGTCGATCACCTGCCTCACTTCTCGCAGCAGCTTCTTCTCGCAGCCACCACGCCTGCAACGAAAACGCCGCGACGAGGAACACTCCGACGAGGGTGATTGAAAGCAGCAGCGCGCGGGCGAGGGGACTCATGAAGGCGTTTGCGAAGCTGTCTTAGCCCGGTCCGCGAGTCCCGTCAAAATCTTCGACAAACGGGTCCCGACCACTACTTTGACCGTTCTTTGCATGAAGTCGTTCTACCTGACCACCGCCATTGACTACGTCAACGGCTCGCCGCATCTCGGCCACGCCTACGAAAAGGTGCTGTCCGACGTCATCGCGCGCACCAAGCGAATGCAGGGTCAGGACGTCTTCTTCCTCACCGGCACCGACGAACACGGCCAAAAAATCCAGCAAAGCGCACGCGCCAAGGGCGTGCCGACGCAGCAGTTCGTCGACGAGACCGCGGCGGAATTCGTCCAGCTCGCGAAGCTTCTCAATCTCTCCAACAACGACTTCATCCGCACCACCGAACCGCGCCACAAGCAGGTCGTGCGCGATTGCCTGCAGCAGCTCTTCGACAAGGGCGAGATCTACAAACACGAATACCAGGGCTTCTATTCGACCCGTCAGGAGCAGTTCCTGCAAGAGAAGGACCGCGGCCCCGACGGCAAGTGGCCGGAAATTTTCGGGGAAGTCACCGAGATCACCGAGAGCAATTACTTCTTCAAGCTGCGCTCCTATCAGCAGTGGCTGATCGACTACATCACGGCGCACGAGGACTTCGTGTTCCCGGCGCACCGTCGCAAGTCGCTCCTCGAGTTCCTCAGCGAGCCGCTGAACGACCTCTGCATCTCGCGCCCGAAGGAACGCCTCGAGTGGGGCATCCCGCTGCCGTTCGACGAGAACTACGTCACCTACGTGTGGTTCGACGCTCTGCTCAACTACTACACCGCGGTGAAGGACAACGGTCACTGGCCCGCCGACTACAACGTCATCGGCAAGGACATCCTCATCCCGGCCCACGGCATCTACTGGCCGATCATGCTGCACGCGCTCGGCCTGCCGCCGCCGAAGGGCCTGCTAGTGCACGGCTGGTGGTCGATCAATGGCGCCAAGATGTCCAAGAGCACCGGCAATTTCGTCGACCCGGTCGAGTTCACCAAAGCCTGGAACGTCGACTCGCTCCGCTACTTCCTCGTGCGCGAGATGACGGTCGGCATGGATGCGGACTTCTCGCAGGAGCAATTTCTCGTCCGCTACAACAGCGAGCTCGCGAACAGTCTCGGCAATCTCGTCAACCGCACGCTGAACATGACGACGCGCTTCGCCGCGGGCGTCGTGCCGACATTCGAAGTCACCGAGGACCCCGAGCGCGAGTTGCAGGCGCTGTGGCCGAAGACGCGCGACGAGTTCCTCACGCTGTGCGACGGCTTCCAGTTCCATATCGCTCTGGAACGCGCGATGCAGTTCATCACCGCGACGAATGCCTACATCGAGAAGCGCGCGCCGTGGAAGCTCGCCAAGGATCCGTCGCCTGCGGCGCAAGCGCAGCTCCGCACGACGCTCGCGACCATCGCCGAGGCGCTCCGCCTCGGCTCGGCGCTGCTCTGGCCGGTGATGCCGTCCGCGGTCGACAAGATCCGCACCGGTCTTGCCCTGCCGCCGCTCGCGCAGTGGGAAGGTGAACTGGAGTGGGGCGGTCGCCTCGCCGGCGCGAAGCTCGGTGCGGTGGACATCCTGTTCCCGAAGCCGGCGACAGAGAAGAAGGGCTGACACGTTCGCATGAATGTCGATCGCGCGCGCGTGAGGTGGTCGCCGTCGTCCCCGACGGCGACTTGCAGCGCGAATGATGGCCGCAACGTGTCGTCGCCGGGGACGTCGACGACCACCTCGGAATTAGCGGCGTCATGACTATTCTCCCGATTAACCCCACGACGAACTCCACCCCGGAGGCGCTGCGGGCTTTCTTGGGCGACTGTGCCGAGCGCGCGCGCGTCGCCGGTCGGCCGCAGCTCGTGAGCATCAGCGTGGCGGTCGAGAGCCTCGATCCGCTCGCTGTGCTCGAATCGATCTTCGAGGAGAGCGAGCCGCATTTCTACATCGAGCGCCCCGGCTCGGGTTTCGCCGTGGCCGGTGCGGAGGCGGTGCTGTCGTTCGAAGCGCACGGCCCGTCGCGTTTCGCGGCGGCCAAGGAATTCATTGCGCAAACGCTCTCGCAGACGATTGCCGTTGGCCCGCTCGATGAGGTGTTCGCGGGACCGCATTTCTTCGTCGCGGCCGGTTTCGCCGACGAGGCGGCGGGCGGGGCGCCGTTTCCGGCCTTGCGGGTGTTCGTGCCGCGCTGGCAGGTGTCGCGGCGTGGGGATGGCTCGGTCGCGGTGGCCAACCTCGTCATCACACCCGAGCTGCCGCTCGACCTCGTCACGGCCAAGGTTGCGAAGGCGCACGCGAAGTTCCGGTCGTTCGACTATTCCTCGGCCCGCAACCGCGAACGTCCGTCCGCGCCGAAACAGATCGAGGAAATTGGCGGCGCCGGCGCTTATCAGCGCGCGGTCGCGGCCGGGCTCGAAGGCATCGCGCGCGGCGACTACGAGAAGATCGTGCTGGCGCGCGCGCAGCGGCTGACGACCGCCGAGCCGTTTCATCCGCTCGGCGTATTGAATCATCTGCGCCAGCGTTATGCGGGCTGCTACGCCTTCTCGGTCGCGAATGGCCGTGGGCAAAGTTTCATCGGCGCCTCGCCGGAGCGGCTCGTGCGCGTGACCGAGGGCCGCATGCACACCGAAGCGCTCGCGGGCTCGGCACCGCGCGGTAAATCCGCCAGCGAAGATGCCGCGCTGGCCCGGGCGCTGGCGCAGGACGACAAGGAGCTGCGCGAGCACCGCTTCGTCATCGCCGCGATCGGACGCCGCTTGGCCGACCTTGGCATCCAGCTGGAACATGCCGCGCAGCCGCGCCTGCTCGGCCTGGCCAACGTCCAGCACCTGCACACGCCGATCAGCGCGACGCTGCCCGCAGAGGTGCACATTCTCGATCTCGTGGCTCGCCTGCATCCGACGCCGGCGGTCGGAGGCACGCCGCGCGAGCGCGCCGTGCCGGCCATCGCGCAGCTGGAGCCGTTCGCGCGCGGGCTCTACGCGGGCACCTGCGGCTGGGTCGATCATCGCGGCGGCGGCGAGTTCTTCGTCGGCCTGCGCTCGGCGCTGGTCGATGGCTGCACAGCGACGGCTTATGCCGGTGCCGGCATCGTGGCTGGTTCCGATCCGGAGAAGGAGTTCGCCGAAACCGAGCTGAAGTTCCGCGCCCTGATCGAGGCTCTGACGGAAAGTTAACCACGAATGAACACGAATAGACACGAATGCTCGGCCTCGTGAATTATTGGTGTTCATTCGTGTCCATTCGTGGTTTCAAAACAGTCGTGCAGAAGCTCGCTCTCGATTTCCGCAATGTGAATTCGCTCTGGGGCAGCGTGCTGGTCGAGACGCTGGCGCGGCTCGGCGTGCGGCAGGCGGTGATCTCGCCCGGCTCGCGCTCGACGCCGCTTACGGTGCAATTCGCGGCGCATCCCGCGTTCGAGGCGATCCCGGTGCTCGACGAGCGCTCGGCGGCGTTCTTCGCCCTGGGGCTGGCGCGGCAATCGCATCGTCCGGTCGTGCTCCTGTGCACGAGCGGCACGGCGGGCGCCAACTACTTCCCGGCGATCATCGAGGCGCGCGAGAGCGGCGTGCCACTCATCGTGATCACGGCGGATCGTCCGCCGGAGATGCGCGAGTGTCGCTCAGGGCAGACGATTGACCAGCAGAAGTTGTTCGGCGGCTACGTGAATTTCTACCACGAGCTGTGCGTGCCGGAGGCGAGCGTGGCGATGCTGCGCTACTTGCGGCAGACGGTGACGCACGCTGTCGAACGTTCGCAGTGGCCGGTAGGTGGGCCGGTGCACTTGAACGCGCCGTTCCGCGATCCGTTGCCGCCGGTCAAGGATGAAAGCGCGGAAGCACTGAAGGGCGGAATCGGGGAGAAGTTTTTCGCGCATCTCGAGGCGCCGGCGGCAGCCGCGACGGCCGACAAGGCGGTCTCGCTTGGTGGACGCGGCGTGATCGTCGCCGGGCAGTTGCGTGTGACGGACGCGGCGGCTTACGCGCGAGTGGTCGGCAAGCTGGCGAAGCGACTGGGCTGGCCGGTGCTGGCGGACGCGCTGTCGCCGCTGCGGAATTTCGCGGCGCTGGTGCCCGGATTGATCACGCGCTACGACGTCATCGCGCGCTCGGCGGAATGGGCGAAGGAATTGCAACCATCGCACGTGGTCTGCCTGCACGACTGGCCGACGAGCAAACCGCTGCGGCAATGGCTGCAGGCGGGCGATGTGCCCGTGACCTTCGTGACGACGCGCACCGACAATCCCGATGCTCTGCACAGTGCGACCCGCGTGGTTCGCTCGGACGTGGCGAGCTTCGTGGCGAAGGTGCGGGCTCGGCCGGCGTCGCGCGATTGGGCGCGCCGTTGGAGCGAGCTCGAGCGTCGGGTCGAGGGTCGGTTGCGTCGCGGTCTGGCGGAGGCCGAGGGGATTTTTGAAGGGCAGGCGATGGCGCTGTTGCCGCGCGCGCTGCCGAAGGACGCGACGGTGATGTTTGCCAATTCGATGCCGGTGCGTGATGCGGAATATCTCTGGCCGGCCAACGATTGCGGCCACGCTGTGCACTGCAATCGCGGCGCGAATGGAATCGACGGCACGCTGTCGACGGCGATTGGCCTGGCGCATCGTGGCGCGCCGACCGTGCTCGTGACGGGCGATCTCGCGCTGTTGCACGACACGAACGGCTTTCTGCTCGCGCGTGAGCTGCGCGGCAGCCTGACGGTGGTGCTGATCAACAACGACGGCGGTGGCATTTTCGGACATTTGCCGGTGGCGCAATTCGAGCCGCCGTTCGAGCGGTTCTTCGCGACGCCGCAGTCGGTCGATTTCGCCAAGCTGTGTGCGACGTATGGTGTCGGTCACACGCTGGTGCGCGACTGGCGGCATTTCGAACGGTTGCTTGCGAAGCTGCCGTCGCGCGGCGTGCGCGTGCTCGAGGTGCGCACGGACCGGAAGCGGGACGCGGCGACGCGCAAGGCGCTGTTCGCGGCGGCGGCGCGGTGAGGGCGCGGCTTTGCTTTGCTGTGGGAGCCTGCTTGCAGGCGATAGGCACGTGAACGGTTGGCGGGCGTCTCGAATCGCCTGCCAGGAGGTTCCCACAGCTGGGGCGCGCGCAAGCGCGCTGCCTACAGATCATGAAAAGCCCGCGGCTTTTGACCGCGGGCGGAATGGCTTTCGCCGGTCGGAGACCGGCGCTACTTGGCGAACGGCTGCTTACGGGAACAGGCCGCGCTTGGCCTTGGCTTCGGCGACGCGGGCGATGCCGAGCACGAGGGCGGCGGTGCGGCGCGAGCACTTGTATTTGGCCTTCGTCTCGTCGACGGACGCCTTCGCCTTGGCGAGCATGCGGTGGAGTTTCTCGAAGACTTCCTCCTTCGACCAGTAATAGGCGGACTGGTTTTGCAGCCACTCGAAGTAGGAGACGATGACACCGCCGGAGTTGCAGAGCACGTCGGGGATGAGCTCGATGTCGCCGCGCTCGGCGAGGATCTTGTCGGCTTCGTTGGTCGTCGGGCCGTTGGCGCCTTCGGCGATGACGCGGCACTTGAGCTGGCCGGCGTTCTTTTCGGTGATGACGCGTTCGAGGGCGGCGGGGATGAGGACGGTGCAGGGCTGCACGAGGAGTTCGTCGTTCGTGAGCGAGGCGCCGCCCTTGTAGCCTTGGAGGGATTTGTTGGTGGCGGCGTAGGCGAGGGCGTCCTTCAGGTTGATGCCGGCCTGGTTGTAGATGCCGCCGGTGAAGTCGGAGATGCCGATGACTTTCGCACCCCATGCGGCGAGGGCGAGGGCGGTCTCGCTGCCGACGTTGCCGAAGCCCTGGATGATCACGGTGGTGTCGGCGGGCTTGATGCCGAGGTCGGTGAGGTAGGCCTTGGTGAACCAGGCGACGCCTTCGCCGGTGGCCTCGCGCCGGCCGAGGGAGCCGCCGAGCGCGATGGGTTTGCCGGTGATGACGCCCGGGTCGTAGTGGCCGACGTGGTTGGAATAGGTGTCCATCATCCACGCCATGACCTGTTCGTTGGTGCCGACGTCGGGTGCCGGGATGTCGAGGTTCGGTCCGATGAAGGTCGCGATTTCCTGCATGTAACGGCGGGACAGGCGCTCGAGTTCGCCGGTGGACATGTCGCGGGCATTGACGACCACGCCGCCCTTGGCGCCGCCGAAGGGCAGGCCGACGAGGGAGCATTTCCAGCTCATCCACATGGCGAGGGCGGCGACTTCGCCGAGCGAGACGTCCTGGTGGAAGCGGATGCCGCCTTTGGCGGGACCGGTGGAGATGTTGTGCTGCACGCGGTAACCTTCGAAGGTCATCACGCGGCCGTCGTCCATGCGGACGGGGAGGCTGACGGTCAGCGTGCGGCGCGGCACTTTGGTGCGCTCGCGCACGCCCGCTTCCATGCCGAGGATGTCGGCGGCAGCGTCGAATTGATTACAGGCCTGGAGAAAGACAGGCGAGGTGTAGATGCTTTTGGCAAGGGACATTGGATAACAGGATTCTGGCCGGAGGGCCGGGGTTCGAATGGACGAGACAATGGTCGGCGGGGTTCCCTTTAGCAATTGGCTTCCCGCCGGGCGGCCCCTTCAATGAAAAGGCCTTATTACGAGAGTAATGGCCGTGATTTATGGGAGCGCTGGCGAGATTTTTGTCGTGGTGCGTGCAGAAGCTGACCTTCGGCTTGCTGCTGTTGGTGCTTGGCCTGACGGGGTTTGGGTTGTGGCTCTACCTGCGGGACAACGTCGATTTCGATCTGCGCCGGCAGGACCTCATCCGGGTGTTGACCGGTGAGGCCGGCAAGCTGCGCGAGGCTCTCCACGATGTGCAGGTGCGCACGGATGGCATGAAAGCCGACGTGGCGCGCAACGAGCAACGGGCCGCCGAAGCGAGCCGTCTTGCGGCCGAACTCGACGCGCTGAACAGCGGCTTCGCGCGGCTGGGCACTTCCACCGAGCAGGTGAAGCTCAACGACGAACGTCTCGCCCGCCTCCGCCAGACCGAGAAGGAGGCGCGCGATCAGGTCGCGGCGCTGCGCGAGGCGCTGAAGCGCGCGCAATGGGAAAAGGACGGCCTCGAAATCGCGCTCGGCAAACTCGAGGTGCAGCGGCAGGCGGCGGAGCGTCAGAAGTCGCGCGTGATGCACTACGCGCACGCGGCGTGGGATCGGTTCGGCAAACATGTGCTGCTGGTCATCGCGATTTGGTTTTTCGGACCGCCGCTGGGGCGGGCGGTGGCATATTTCGTGGTCGCGCCGTTCATTTCCAGCCGGGCGCCGGTGCGGCTCGGCGAGCCGGCGGCGGAGGCGGTCGTCGTGCGTGGCAGCGACGCATCGATCGATGTCGTGCTGGAACCGGGCGACGTGTTGTGGGTGAAGGAGAAATTCCTCCAGGCCTCCGACGAAGGACTGCTCAAGCGCACGCGCTGGCTGCTCGACTGGAGCATGCCGTTCACTTGTCTCGCGGCGGGGTTGAAGGAATTGATCGAGATGCGCAATGCCGCGCCCGAGGCCAAGCTGCGCGCGACGTTTTCGAGTCAGGACGACGCGCATGTGGAGCTCGCGGTCGTCACCGTGCCGGCGGGGGCAAGCCTGGTTCTGCGACCGAGCTATCTTGCCGGCTTGATCGGACCGCTCGGGCGCAAGGCGACGGCGATTCGGCGGCACTGGCGGTTGTTCACGCTGCAATCGTGGGCGACTGGCCAGTTTCGGTATTTCGAGTTCGTCGGCCCGTGCACGTTGCTGCTCGCCGGCAGTCGCGGCGTGCGCGCGGAAGCGCTCGCGGCGCAACCCGGGATGCCGGTGCCGGGACGGCGGGCGAATCAGGACGCGACGATCGGTTTCACGCCGGGGCTGGCCTACCGGCCGGTGCGCGCGGAGACGTTTTGGGCGTATTTCCGCGGTCAGAATC
This sequence comes from Candidatus Didemnitutus sp., assembly GCA_019634575.1. Classification (NCBI taxonomy): domain Bacteria; kingdom Pseudomonadati; phylum Verrucomicrobiota; class Opitutia; order Opitutales; family Opitutaceae; genus Candidatus Didemnitutus; species Candidatus Didemnitutus sp. Next base: position 447,651 of record JAHCAY010000001.1, on the reverse strand, counting down.
CGCTGTTCGACGACCTCTTCGAGGGGACCGGCGTGTTCCTCTGCCAGCAAACTTCCGCCAAGGGCGAGGCGGCGGAACAACGGAAGTGGATGGCGAGCCTGCGCGATGGACTGTTGCGCATCTTCGGTCTTTGAGCGTTTGCCGCGCGCCTGAGTTTGGTTAGCCCTGTTCCGATGCCCTTGTTCAAACTGCACGCCGAATACCAACCGACCGGCGACCAGCCGCAGGCGATCGAGAAGCTCGTCGCGTCGCTGCGCGCGGGCAATCGCGATCAGACGCTGCTCGGCGTCACGGGCTCGGGCAAGACGTTCACGATGGCGAACGTCATCGCGCAGCTCGACCGACCGACACTGATCATCTCGCACAACAAGACGCTGGCGGCGCAGCTCTACTCGGAATTCAAGAATTTCTTCCCGGAGAACGCGGTCGAATACTTCGTCAGCTACTACGATTACTACCAGCCCGAGGCCTACGTGCCGTCGAGCGACACCTACATCGAAAAGGATTCGTCGATCAACGAGGAGATCGAGCGCATGCGCATCGCGACGACGAGTTCGCTCGTGAGCCGGCGCGATGTGATCGTGGTGGCGAGCGTCTCGTGCATCTACGGCCTCGGTTCGCCCGAGGAGTTTTCGGAGATGCGCATCCAGATCCGGCGCGGCGAGGAAATGGGGCGGCAGAAATTCCTCGAGCGACTGGTGGACAATCTCTACGAGCGGAACGACTACGAGCTGAAGCGCGGCATGTTTCGCGTGCGCGGCGACGTGGTGGACGTCATGCCCGCCTATCTCGAGCACGGTTTGCGCGTGGAGTTCTTCGGCGACGAGATCGAGGCGCTGACGGAATTCGAGCCGGTGAGCGGCGCCGTGCTGCGCAAGATCGACCAATTCGATCTCTACCCGGCCAACCAATACGTCACCTCGCGCGGCCGGCTCGAGGGCGCGATCAGCGGCATCAAGCGCGAGCTGACGGAGCGCGTGGCGCTCTTCGAGCGCGAACAGAAATTCCTCGAGGCGCAGCGCATCAAGATGCGCACGACCTACGACCTCGAGATGCTGCAGGAAATGGGGTTTTGCAACGGCATCGAAAACTACTCGCTGCACCTCACCGGCCGAAAGCCCGGCGAGCGGCCGTTCTGCCTGATCGACTTTTTCCCGAAGGATTTTCTGACGTTCATCGACGAGAGCCACGTGACCGTCTCACAGATCGGCGGCATGTATGCGGGTGACATCGCGCGCAAGCAGACGCTGGTGAACTTCGGTTTCCGCCTGCCATCGGCCCTCGACAACCGGCCGCAGGCTTTCCCGGAGTTTCAGCAGATCACCGGGCAGACGCTCTACGTGTCGGCGACGCCGGCGAAGTTTGAGATGGAGCGCTCCGCGGTCGTCGCGGAGCAGGTGATTCGTCCGACCGGCCTGCTCGATCCGGAAATTTCGCTCCGCTCGACGAAAGGGCAGGTCGAGGACCTGATCGGCGAAATCCGCCGCGCGGTGGAGCAGGGTGAGCGCGTGCTCGTCACCACGCTGACCAAGCGGCTCTCCGAGGACATCACGAGCTACCTGCGCGATGCGAAGATCCGCGTGGAGTATCTGCACTCCGACATCGACGCCCTCGAACGCGTGGAAATCCTGCGCAATCTCCGCCAGGGCAACTTCGACGTGCTCGTCGGCATCAATTTGCTCCGCGAGGGGCTCGACCTCCCGGAGGTCGCGCTGGTCGCGATCCTCGACGCCGACAAGGAAGGCTTCCTGCGCAGCGAAACGAGCCTGCTCCAAACCGCCGGCCGTGCCGCGCGCCACGAGAAGGGGCGGGTGATCTTCTACGCCGACGTCATCACGGAATCGATTCGCCGCACGATCGACGAGACGAAGCGCCGCCGCGAAAAACAGATGGCCTACAACGCCGTGCACGGCATCACGCCGCGCAGCGTGAAACGCGCCGCGCAGGCCAGTTTGCACGTCTACGACGGCACTGGAGCGGATCGCAACGCGGCCGCCGTGGCCGAGAGCGTCGACGATGTCGCGGCGGTCATCGCGGAGCTCGAGGACGAGATGCAGGAAGCGGCGAACCGACTCGAGTTCGAGCGGGCGGCGTTGCTGCGCGATCAGATCGCGACGTTGAAGTCGGGCGGCGCGGTGAAGGTTGCGCCGTCATCAACGCGCGGTGGCTACGGAAAACCGAAGAGGAAGTCGCTGCGCTAGGGTGGGCCATGGCGCGCGTCTGGGACAGGACGGTGCGCGTCGCGCGCCTCGGCACGTTCGCGGTTTCTTAGGCTGAGGAGTCCGGCTTCGGTCGAGCCGAAGAAATTCATCGCGCAAGCGAGTCTCCCGGCGCGGCGGTAGCCGCGCCCTCCGGCATTCGAATGCGGTCAATAAAAAGGCCTCACGTGCGGTGAGGCCTGCGGGAAAGATGCGGGCGGAACGGTGGCGCGGTTACTCGCCCTTGTCGGCGTGGCGGCACTCGGCCATGACCCGCAGCCAGATCTCGCGGAGATCGAACAGGCGCGGCATGGCGTATTCGCGGTAACGCTGCAGCAGGCCGCCGTCGGAGTCGGTCGTGACGCCGAGGCGGGCGAGCGTGTCGTTGAGTTCGCGGAGGGCGCGTTTGAAGAAGCAGATGGCGAGCGCGTAGTCGCCCATGTCGAGCGATTGGACCGCCTGCAGTGCGTGCTCGCGGCCGCGGTAGAGCGAGCCGGCCACCGCCAGGCTGACCGCGGGGTGGATGCGCTCGGGGTGGGAGGCGACACGTTCCCAGTTGGCGACGAGGCTCACGTAGATGGCCTTGGTGGCGATGTGCACCGGGTTGCGGTGGACGGTGTAGAGATCGAAATCCTCGTCGAATGCCGGTTCGTCGTTTTCGGTGGCGTTGGCGGCGTCGATCTCGCCCTCGGTCGCTTCCTCCGGCTGCATGTCCCAGCCCATGCGGCGGGCGACTTCATCGATGCGATCCGTGGCGGCGGGCAGTTGCTCGTAGTGTTTCAGGTAGTCGCGCACCGCGGTTTCGTGCTCGGCCAGATACTGTTCCCAATCGGCTTCGGTCCACGAGAGCTCCCGGCGTTCTTCCCAGTCGTTCTCGAACATCCCGTCGGAATCTTGATTGGTCATTGAAAAAAAGGAGCGTCTGGAAGGACGCTGGCGGGAGTGTGCGCAGCGACCTTGCTCGCGCAATTAAAATTCTCGTTCTAAGCCGGTTTCGATTTGCCGGGAATTCGCCGGCGCGGTGTCATCGCGCGAATGGCCGAGGTGCATCACGAGAGCGTCTTCTTTTCCGGTCACGTGCAGGGCGTGGGTTTCCGTTATCAGACCTTGCAGGTGGCCAAGGGATTCGAGGTCTCCGGCTTCGTGCGCAATCTCCCGGACGGTCGCGTGCAGCTCGAGGCCGAGGGGGAAAAGGCGGAGGTGGCCGCGTTCGTCGGCGCCGTGCAGGAGCATCTCGCGGGTTACATCCGGAAGACGGAGCGGACGGCGGGGCGGCGCGTCGCGCAGTTTTCCGGCTTCACGATTCGCTGACGATGTCCTCCCTCGCGCCCGCCGTGCGGATCGAGCGGCTGACCAAAAGCTACGCCGGGGATTGGCGCGGCCGGACACAGCGGGCGCTCGACAGCGTGACGCTGCACGTGGCGCGCGGCACGATCTGTGCGCTGGTCGGCGCGAACGGCTCGGGCAAGAGCACGACGCTGAAGATTTGCGCGGGTCTGGCCCACGCGACGAGCGGCAGTTGCGAGGTCGATGGGCGCAAGCCCGCCGTGGCCGCGCGCGAGGGACGTGTCGCCTATTTGCCGGAGGAAACGATTTTGCCGGACTTCGTCGCGGCGTCGGAGTTCCTCGCGAGCTTGGCAATGATCGGCGGTTGCAGTCGGCGCGAGGCGAGAGAGGCGGCGGCACGTGCGCTCGCGCAAGTGGGACTGTCCGCGCTGGCCGAGCGCGCGGCGGCGCAACTTTCCAAGGGACAGCGCCAGCGGCTCGGACTTGCGCAGGCGCTGCTGCGCGATCCGGCGGTGCTGCTGCTCGACGAGCCGACGTCGGGCTTGGATGTGCGGGCGCAAGTCGAGGTGCGATCCCTGCTCGTCGCGCAGCGGGCGGCCGGGCGCACGGTCGTGCTGAGCTCGCACGACGCGCCGCACTTGGAGGAGCTGTGCGACCGATTCGTCGTGTTGGAGCGCGGACGGCTCGTGTTTGAGGGAGACCGTGCGGCGGTGGCGGCGCGCGGCGGACTGGAGCAAATCCAACTGGAGGCGAGCGAAGCATGAGGGCGGGGCGTCGCTTCTGGGTTTTGGTCCAGTTCTGGCTCGCGCTGGCGCTGCGCTTGCGCGTCGCGTGGGGACTGGGCGCGGCTGCGGTGGCGTTCATGGTCGGCGGCGCCGTGTTGCGCGAATTTCATTTCGGCTCCGCAGAGCAGGTTTTCCTGATCGATTACGGCACCGCGGTCTTCGCGCTCAGTGGGAGCGTGCTGGCGGCGCTGGCGGGACCGGCGCTGTTTTTCTCTGGCCTCGAGTCGCGCGTGACATCGATCGTGCTGATGCATGGCGGTGCACGCGGGGCGGTGATTGCCGCCCAGGCGATCGCGGTCGCGATCGTCCTCGGTTGGCTCGCGGTGCTGTGCGGTGGGGCGAGTGCGGGACTCTTTTCATTGCTCGGTCATGCGGCGGCGACGGGGACGGCGCTGCGTGCGTTGGCGATGGAATTGGCGCCGCTGCTCGTGACGGCGGCGATGAGCCTGTTTTTCGCGACGATCAGTCGGACTCCGCTGCTCGCGGCGGTTCTGACGCTGGCCGCTGCGCTGGCGGGACGGTTGGCGCCGGTGATCGCGTTCGCGGCCGCGAAAGCGACCGGCGCGGCGAAGGGAGCTTGGTTGTTGTTGGGCTGGCTGGTGCCTGACCTCGCGATCGGCGAATCCGCCGCGCTGACTTCCGCGTTGGGATATCTGGCCGCGTATGCCGCGCTCTACATTTTTTTGGCCGGCTGGTGTTTTTCGCGCCGTGATCTCTGAACGGCACGTTCCGCTGCTGGCGTTCGCGGCGCTCGCGGTTTTCGGGGCGGCGACGGGAGCGTGGCGCGATGCGCATGAGCCGGTGGCGATCGCGTGGCCGGCCGCCGCGGATTGGTGCTGGTTGAAGGCGAATCTCGCCTGGGAAAAACGCGACGAGGCGCGGACGCGCGAGCTGACGACGCTCGCGGTGGCGCTGGCTCCGATGACGGATTATTTCCGGGTGAACGCCGCGCGGATGCGCGCCTTCGATTTTCCCGAGTGGCGGGAGCGAGAGCAGCCGACGGCACCGTCGGCGCTGAAGGCGGCGTGGCGCGCCGAACTCGCGGGCGAGGCGCTGGCCGTGCTGGAGCACGCGCCGGGGCGTTCGCCGGAGTTGTGGATCGAGGCGGGCAACATCGCGCTCTACGCGCGCCGCGACAGCCGCGAAGCCGCGGCCTATTACCGCCGCGCCGCCGAGATGGTCGGAGCGCCGTGGCATGCCGGCCGGATTTGCGGCGAGCTGCTGTGGCGAAGCGGACAGCGGCGCGAGGCCGTGGAATGGCTGCGCGCGTGGGGCGGGCGTTTGCCGGCGGACGAGCCGGAGGCGCAGCGCGAGCTCGTCCTCGCGCGCTGCGCCGAGTGGGAGCGCGAACTTCAGCGGGAGTGAGTTTGACAACGCGACAGCGCGGAGGCTCCATCCGGTTCGACCACGCCGCATGACCATCCACTGGCCGTATCTCCTTCTTGCTCTGCTGACGCTCTGGTTTCCTCGTCAATGGATGCGCCTGGGCAAGCTCTGGCGCAACAAACGCAAGGAGCGCGAGACGATGGAGCGCTTCGCGCAGGACGGCGCGAACGATCCGGACGACAAGTCGGTCCGCTTGGGACGGGAACTGCGGAATCACCGCAACTACCTCGATTTGCTGCGCGGCTTCATGGGCGCGGTGGCACTGTGGCGATTCAGTTTCGAGGCCGAGCCGGAGCAGGCGATGCTGGTCTTCGCGATTTGCGCCGCGGTCACGTTTGTCGGGGTGCTGATCCAGTCGCTGCGCTGGCGCGCGCGCATCACGTTTTTCGCCGCCATTTTCTTCTACGCCGGTCTGAGCAGCGGCATGGGCAACGGCTATCCCGGGGTGCTGGCCTTCCTGCTGGTGTGTGCGGTGAACCCGGTGATTCCGACGCCGCGGATGTTCGTGGCCGCGTATGCGCTGACTTTGCTGCCGTTCAATTTCTTCCTCGGCGACGATCAACGGCTCGCCGCCTTCAATACGATCATCCTGCTCGTGCCGGTGATTTGGAGCCTGATGGTCAAGCGGCCGATGGTTGTTTTCACGCGCCGGCGCAACCTCACTTGGTGAGATGGCCGTGGCCGCGAAAGTCTGGCTCGAAGCGGCGCGCCCGAAAACCCTGCCGGCGGCCGTGATTCCGGTGCTCGTCGGCACGGCGTTCGCTGCGGCCGCGCACACGGCGAGCGTCGGGCGGGCAGCGATCTGCCTCGTGTTTTCGCTCCTCGTGCAGATCGGCACGAACTTCGCGAACGACTACTTCGATTTCGTGCAAGGCGCCGACACGCACGAGCGCGTCGGTCCGCGCCGCGCCGTGGCGGCGGGTCTGGTGTCGCCGCGCACGATGCTGCTCGCGACCACGATCGTGCTGGCGGCGGCGTTCGCCGTCGGGCTGCTGCTCGTGGCGGAAGGCGGCTGGATTCTTTTGCCGATCGGCATCGTGAGCATCGTCTGCGCGATCGCCTATACGGGCGGGCCGTATCCGCTCGGCTACAACGGACTCGGCGATCTGTTCGTGTTCATCTTCTTCGGTCTCGTGGCGGTCGGTGCGACGTTCTACGTGCAGGCCCACACGATCACGGCGCCGGTGATGCTGGCGGCTGGAGCGGTCGGTTTGCTGGCGGCGAACATTCTCGTCGCGAACAATTATCGCGACGTCGAAACCGACGCGAAGGCGGGCAAGCGCACGCTGGTCGTGCGTTTCGGCCGGAAGTTCGCGTTCTGGCAATACGCGCTGTCGGCGCTCGCGGCCTTGTTGAGCGCGCCAGCGTTGATGTGGGTCGGCTGGCGCTGGCCGGTGCTGCTGCCATTGGTGCTCGCGCCCTGGGCGATGCGGTTGACGCATCGGCTCGGGAGTTCGGGCGATCCGCACGAACAGATCGCGGTGCTCGCGGATACGGCGAAATTCCTCGCGGCCTTCGGCGTGCTGCTGAGCATCGGTGTCGTCTGGGGCGCGCCCTGAGGGTCAGCTCCAGCGCAAATCCTGCTTCGTGAGCGGGAGCGAGCGGACGCGTTTGCCGGTGGCGGCGAAGATCGCGTTGCACACGGCGGGCGGGAGCGGCGGGTAGCCGGGCTCGCCGAGGCCGGTGGGCGGATTCTTGCTCTGGATGAAATGCACGTCGACGGCGGTCGGCGCATCGTTGACCCGCAGCAACGGGTAAGTGTCGAAGTTCGCCTGCGTGATGCGGCCGCGATCGAGCGTGACTTCCTGGAGCCAGGCGGCGCCGAGCGCGTCGATGACGGAGCCCTGCACCTGGTTTTCGGCGCCGCTCAGATTCATGATCGGGCCGACATCGCCGACGACGGTGACGCGCGGGACCTTGAGTGTGCCGTCGGGTGCGACCGTGACTTCGGCGACCTCGGCAAAATAGCCGCGGTGACTGAAGAAGAACGCCACGCCCTGGCCCGTGCCGCGCGGGAGTTTTTTGCCCCAGCCGGCTTTCTCGGCGACCGTGCGGAGGACGTGGGCCATGCGCGGGGCGTCGTAGGGGAGGCTGCGGGCGTCGAGGCCGGGTTGGATCTTGTCGCCGAGCAAATCGAGGCGGAACTGGACTTGATCGCGGCCGGCGGCGTGGGCGAGTTCGTCGATGAAGCACTGGATGACGAAGCCGAGTGCGTTGCTGCCGGGCGCGCGGAGCGGTCCGGTGGGGACGTTCGTGTTCACGATCGCCTGCTCGAGGCGGAAGTTCGGCACGAAGCGGCTCGGAAATTCCGACGGGCTCATGCGCGCGCTGCTGCCGGGCTCCTTGTCGGAGTTGAGTCCGACGGTGACGAAACGATCCTGCCACGCCACGAGCTTGCCCTGCGCGTCGACGGCACCCTTGAAATGGTGCCAGCCGCACGGCCGGTAGAGGCCGTGTTGCGTGTCCTGCTCGCGGGTCCAGGTGAGTTTCACAGGCGCGCCGGCCTTCTGGGCAATGGCGGCTGCTTCGACGACGTAGTCGTTGGCGAGGCGACGGCCGAAGCCGCCGCCGATGCGCGTGAAGCGGACTTTGATTTTTTCCTTCGGAATCTTGAGCGTGTTCGCCACGAGATCCTGCGCGCCGCCGGGGGTCTGCGTCGGGGCGAGAATCTCCATGCCTCCGTCCGGGGTCGGCCACGCCATGGCGTTCATCGGCTCGAGCGTCGCGTGGTGGAGGTAGGGATAGACGTATTTCGCTTCCACGACCTTGGCGGCGCCCGCGAACGCCGCGGCGACGTCGCCTTCGTTGCGGAGAACCTGCCCGGGTTGTGCGGCGAGTTCGGCCGCGCGGGCATCGAATGCGTTGGAGCTTTGGTTGGCGCCGGAGCCTTCGTCCCACGTCACGCGCAAGGCGGTGCGGGCCTTGAAGGCGGCCCACGTCGAGTCGGCGAGAATGGCGACGCCGGAGAGCAACCCGGCGTAGTTGCCGCCGCCCTCGAGCACGAACGCGTCGCGCACGCCCGGCATGGCTTTGATCTGGTCGAGGTTGGCGGAGACGACTTTGCCGCCGAAAACGGGGCATTTCTCGAAGACGGCGTAGCGCATGCCGGCGACTTTCTGGTCGAGGCCGAAGAGCGGCTGGCCGGTGACGATCGCGGGATTATCGACGCCGCCGACGCGCGAACCGAGCAGCGTGAATTCGTCGGGCTCCTTCAGTTTGATCGTGCCCTCGTCGGGGAGCGGGAGCGTGGCGGCTTTGGTGGCGAGCTCGCCGTAGGTGAGGCGACGACCGGACGCGCGGTGGACGACGGTGCCTTTCTCCGCGGTGAGTTCGGAAGCGGGAACGTTCCACGTCTGCGCGGCGGCCTCGATGAGCATCGTGCGCGCGGTGGCGCCGGCTTTGCGGAGGAGGTCGTAATTCTGCGGCGTGGAGAGCGAGCCGCCGGCGAATTGTGCGCCGAGCTGCGGATTGAGCGGCGCCTGCTCGATGACGATTTTGCTGAAGTCGACCTCGAGTTCCTCCGCCACGATCATCGGCAGCGAGGTCTTGATGCCTTGGCCGATCTCGGGGTTCTTCGCGACGATGGTGATGACGTTGTCCGGCGTGATGCGGATGAACGGATTCGGCGTGAAGGCGCGCGCGGTATTGTCGAGCGCCTGCGCGGGCTGGGCGAGGACGTCGGGCACGAAGGAGAGTCCGAGGGCGAAGCCGCCGCCGGCGAGCGCGGTGACACGGAGGAAGTCGCGACGCGTGAATTCGGTGGGTAGCCCGGCCGCACCGCGGACGGGTTCACCCGCGCCCGGAGGACGCGGGCTACCATCGTTGGACGAGGACTGAGTCGGGTGAGGTTTCATTTCGCACCGCCTTTCACGTTGCCGGCCGCGGCGTCCTTGATCGCGGCGCGGATGCGCAGGTAGGTGCCGCAACGGCAGAGATTGCCCGACATCGTGCCGTCGATGTCCTCGTCGGACGGATGCGGGTTGTTCTTCAGGAGCGCGGCGGCGGTCATGATCTGGCCGGACTGACAGTAGCCGCATTGCGGGACGTCGTGATCGATCCACGCCTTTTGCAGCGGATGCGAGCCGTCGGGTGACAGCCCTTCGATCGTCGTGATCGGCATGCCGACGACGGTGGAAACGGGAAACTGGCACGAGCGGACCGGCGTGCCGGCGAGGTGCACGGTGCACGCGCCGCATTGGCCGATGCCGCAGCCGTATTTTGTGCCGACCAATTCCAGATTATCGCGCAGGACCCAGAGCAGCGGAGTATCCGCCGGCACATCCACGGTGCGGGCCTGCCCATTCACGTTCAGGGTAAACTTGGGCATGGGAGGAAAGCGGCTCTCACCGTGCCGAAGCCAGTCGCGCCGTCAAGCGGCCGCGCATCGCCGGGTGTCCCTCGAAAGAGGGGGCTCCCAGCGACATGTGGGCGCTCGAAAAAAGGGCGCAGTGTGACTGCGCCCCGGGAAACTCAGGCTTGCGTCAGCGCGCCTTGCTGCGCTGCACGACCCACGCGACGATCGCGGCGTCGTCGTTCTCGTGGCGCCAGACGAGGCTGAGGAATTCGGCGGGATGGATGTCGTGTTCCTTGAAGAAGCGGCGATCGCCGCCGCACGAATACATCAGCGCGGGCGGCAGCTCGCCGCGGAGCTTGGCCTTCGTCTTCGGGATGATGCGCGGCAGCCAGGAGATGCCTTGCACGGCGGCGTCTTTCGGTGGCAGCGATGATTCGTCGAGCACGCGCGCCGAGGCCTGTCCGTGCTGGGCGTTCAGGAAGTAGTCGCGGCGGATCGACTCGATCGCGAGGGCGCGGTCGTAGCCGGGCTCGCCGCCGTTGTGGTGATCCTCGGCGTAATCATACATGTGCTGCGCGTTGATGCCGTTGGCGGCGAGGAACGCCTGCTCGGTGGCATCGAAGAAGGTCGCGGCGCCGCGCTGGCCGGCGGCGTATTGCCGCACGGCCTTGTCGTAGAGCGCGCGGAAGTGGTTGGCGAAATCGTAGTGCTTCATCGCCGCGAAGAGGAATCGGGTTCAGGCGATTTGCAAACGCCCGATGGCGATGCGCGCGCGAAACACCGTGCCGGTCGTTCCGGTCGAGACCAGTTCGAGATCGCCTTCCATCTGCCGGGCGAGGAGCCGGCTGATCGACAGGCCGAGCCCGGTGCCTTGCGTGCCGCTGGCGCCGGGCGTGAAGAGTCGCGGCCGCAGCTCGGGCGCGATGCCGCCGCCTTGGTCGGATACGGTCAACCGCACCTGCCCGGCGGATTCGGTCAGCTCGACCACGACCGCTTGGCCGGCGGAGGAGGCGCGGACGGCGTTGTGCACGAGGTTGGTCGCGATCAGGCAAAGCAGGCTGCCGCGATGGTTGTCGAGGGCGCGGTGCGTGCGGTTGACGACGTCGAGCTGCACGCCGCGCGGATTGGCGTGGGCTTCGCCGCGCTGGCGGATGAGCGTGGCGAGTTCTTCGGTGGAAATCTCGTAGGTCGCGCCCGTGCGCATGTCGCCGAGCAACGCGACGACCTCGGTGATGAGCGCCTGCATGCGCTCGGTGTGGAAGGCGACCGACTGCAAATCGGGCTCCTGCGCGGGCGCCACCGCGGAGCGCAGGCTGGCGACGGAGCCCTGGAGGCCGTGGATGAGGTGCGAGGTGATCTGGCCGAGCGCGGAGGCTTTCGTGGCGAGCGTGAGCTCAAGGTTGGCGTGGGCGAGCCGCTCGTTGCGTTCGGCGACGAGACGCTGTGCGCGCAGCAAGGCGAAGCATGCACCGCCGAGCACCAGCGCCGCGGCGATGACGCCGGCGGCGAGGATCGACCATGTGTGGCCATCGAGCCGGTCCTCGATGGCGGCGAGTTCGCCGGCGAGGCCGCGGGCATCGATGTAGTATTGCGCGAAGCCGGTCGGTTGCGTGCGCCCCGGTTCGACGAGCGGCAGCAGCACCTCGAGCACGGGAGCGGTGGTGTTCGGCTGCGCGCCGCGGAAATAGCGGTCGAGGGGGAATTCCGGGTGGTAGCGGCTGATCGGCGCGTTGCCGAGGAGCGTGACGTAGTCGGTCGTCGCGAGTTCGGCGAAGAGCAGCGAGTCGGGCACGGCGCGCAGCAGGTCGCCTTGCTCGTTGAACACGGCGACGGCGAGCATGCCGTCCTGTTGCGCGGCGGGGAGGACGGCATCGAGCAGCTCCGGGGCGCGCAGCGCGCGCGGGGCGGCGCGCTTGCTGGCGGCGGCGATCTGCTGTCGCGTGACGGGCGACAGGACGGCGGTGTCGCGGTTGATGACGGTGCGGCGGACCTCGCGATGCAGGCCGTCGCGGAAATAGAGCAGCAAGGTCCCGAAGATCGCGAGCAGCAGCGCACCGGCACCGAGCGTGGCGGCGAGCAGCGTGGTGCGGGCGGGCAGTTCGCGGCGGAACATCACTCGGGAACCGCCTGCCAGTCCTTCAAGCCGGTGAGGTCGAGCGCGGCGACGGCGGCGTTGAACAGCAGCTCGCGTTGCGCGTGGGTGAGCCCCGGATGGAGCACCGCGGCGCGGTAGTCCTGATAGAGCGCCTGCAACTGCTGTTGCTTGAACGCGGCGGCGAAATCCGCGAGCAGGGCGTCGACCGATTTGGTCGCGCCGGCGGGGGAATGCGCGGCGACGCGGGCGACCTCCTCGCGCAAGGCGCGCGCCTCGGCGGCGAGCGCGGCGATGCGGGTGCGGTTGTCGGCCTCGAAGGCGGCGAGCGCGGCGCGTGCGGCTTCGGCCGACGGCTCTTTCTTCGCGCCACCTTTGGCGGCTTCCGGTTGGGCTTGCTGGCGCGCGACGCGCTGGAGGCTGGCCTTGTTGCGCAGATAGGTTTCGAGGCGTTGCTCGAGTTCGGGCGGGAGAGTGGAGCGCGGGGCGACCGGATGCGCGGACGAGACGGCGGCGAGCTCGCGCCGGATGGTCTCGGCGGCGACCTCGAGTGCGCGGAAGTGCGGTTCCTGCTGCGCGGCGAGGTCGCGGAGGGCGCGCTCGCGTTTCGACTCGCTCTCGCGGTCGAGCGTGAAGAGCGCGTCGCGCAGCTCGCGCTTGAGGGCGCGTTTTTCGGTCGTGAGGGCGTCGATGCGGTCGGCGAGCGACGCCGGAAGGTCGACGGGCAGGCGGATGCGCGAGCCGTGCGGCAGGAAAAAGACCGTCTCGTCCGGCGCGAAGTCGGAGGCGGCGCCGGAGTCGCTGTCGCCGAGCGCGGCGGCGAGTTCGATCACGATCTCGCGGAGCAACTGGCGCTGCGGGGCGGAAAGACCTTCCTGATAATAGGTCGCGGCGCGCAGGACGGCGAGTTCGTCGGCGAGGAGTTCCTGTGCGGTGCGTTTCGTGCCGGGATCGCCGAGGCGCCAGTTGCGGTGCTGGTTCCAGTCGGCATCGGCGACGAGGAAGCCGCCGCGGTAGAGGTCGCGGCGGAGTCCGTCGGCCAGCGTGGTGAGTTCGTCGAGCGCGGCGGCAGCGACGGTGGCGGCGGGGGCGCTCGGCGCGGTGAGTGCGGCGCGGGCGTCGGCGAGCGCCGCGGTGCGTTTGCGGCGATAGAGTTCAAGGCGCTCGCGTTGGCGGCGGTCGAGGCCGCCCTTGGCGAGGCGCGAGCTGAGCGGCGCGAAGAAGAGCTCGTTGGCTTCGCCGGCGAGTTCGTTCCAGATCGGATCGCGGACAGCGGGCGCGGACGGGAGCTCGGTTTCGAGCGCGGGCACGGTCGCCGGAAAATAGACCGGCATCAGCTCGGTGAGCGACGTTTGGTTGGCGAGGCCGGGGAAGTGTTGGGCGTCGCGGAGAAAATTGGGATCGCGCGGCGTGGGGCGGGCTTGTCCGGCGCTGCCGGTCCCGCCCGGCAAGACAGTCACGCCGGCGTCAGCCTGCCCACGGACGAGCGGTGCGGCGCCCAGCAGGACGAGGGCGGCGAGGGCGGAGGATTTGAGCGTGGCGGACACGGCGGGAGAATTCAGAGTGGAGGCGGGCGCAAGTCGAGCGCGCAGAGGTCGCCCCGGGCGCCCGCCGCCTGTGATGTGCCGACCCGATGGACACACGTAGCGGCACACCGACGAAGCGGCGGGCGGGACTCCCGGGACTAAAACTCAGAACCGGTAGGTGAGGCCGGCGCCGATCAGGTGCGCGCCATAGGCTTGGAGGTTGGAATAGCTGTAGCTCACGTCGGCCGTGAGGTTTTGGTTGATGCGATAGGCCGCGCTCACCTCGCCGCCGGCGCGCAGCGATTGGCGGGTGCGGCTGAGGAGGACTGTGGACGGGCCCGTCGGCACCGGCATATCCACGCCGGCGTCGGCGATGGTGTATCGCGAATGCTCGAGGTGCGCCAGCGGACTGACCGAGAGGGAGAACGCGCCGCGTTTGAACGCCTGGACCGGGAGCGCGAGCGTGTAGAGTTTCGTCGCCTGCCGATAGCTGTAGAAAAGCGTTGGGGACGGGAACTCGATGTCGACAGGCACGAGCGGGACCGCCTTGCGGATCCGGATATCTCCGATGCGAGTGAAGCGGGCCTCGAGGGAGACGCGCGCGTTGAGCGTGTAGCCGAACGCGATCGTGAATGCGTTGGACGGCAGGTCGTCGCTGATCTTTTGGCCGTCGTCACCGATCGATGGCGTGCCGGAGACGGCGAGTTTCGCGGCGCGCACATCGAGGTAGACGCCGGCGGAGGTCGCCGGAGCGACGACGCTGGATAGAGCGAGAACGAGAGCGGACAGGAGGGATTTGATGATCATAGCGCCTTTCGCTTTGCCGCGTGCGTGCCAAGGCGGAGCGCCGCGGGCTTAAGTGCACGCATCGGAGATGGATAGAACAGAAACCGACCAGATGAGCGCTGAACCCGTCGCGCGCGAATGGCTGGAGGCAGCCGGAATCCGGGAACGATCAAGAGTCATCATGGCTGAATGCGGCCAAGCGGATGTCGCCCCGGGCGCCCGCCGCCTGTGATGTGCGCCGACCAGACCTGACCAGACACACACAATGGCGACACACCGACGAAGCGGCGGGCGTTTTCCCCGGGGCTGAAACTCAGAAGTGGAATTCGAGGCCGGCGCCGATCAGGTGGGCGTCGTAGGCTTCGAGGGCGGAGTAGCTGTAGGTGACGGAGGCGCCGACATTGGCGTTGAAGCGATATGCGAACTTCAGCTCGCCGCCGAGATGCAGCTCGTTGCGGGTCTCGCGGTGGATGACCGGAAGCGGTCCGGGCAGCAGCGTGTTCACCCCTGCGTTGGTGAACACGAATTTCGAGTGCTCGAGGTGAAGCAGCGGTGCAACCGAGACGCAGAACGCGCCGCGATTGACGACTTTGAACGGGAGCGCGACGGTGTAGAGGTCGGTCGCCTGGTCCATGAAGTAGTAAGTCATGACGGGCAGGTCGACGCCACCGGAGGGCGGGAAGATCGAGGAGGACGGTGCGACCTTGTAGGTGCGTCCGTCGCCGATGTGCGTGTAGCGCGCCTCCAGCGCGAGGCGTGGCGAGATTTCGTAGCCGACGGCGAAGGTGAAGGCGCTGGATGGCAGGTCGTCGTTGAGCTTCGCGCCGCGGTCGCCGCTCGCCGGCGTGCCGGAGATCTCGAGCTTCGAGACTTGGGCGTCGACATAGACGGCGGCACTGGTCGCGGTCGCGGCGGCGACAGCGAGAACGGAGAGGAGGACAGGTTTGATTGTCATGGCGCGCGTCTCTTCGCCATCCGCGTGCCAGCAATTCTTGAGGTTAGTTCAAGTGCGGCTGGGCGAGGCGATTAGCCATGAAAGCGCGCTGAGGCGGTATTTTTGCGCGACGGGATGATGGCTGATTGTAGCCACGTTTTAAGGGGGACGCCGGCACGGGGTTGGCTGAATGCAGCCAACGTGGCCACTGCTACTCGGCGCTCGCGGCGCTGGCGTCGGTATCCGCGCCGGTTTCGAGGCGGTAGCGGAGGAACTGGCGAGTGACGCCGAGGCGGCGCGCGGCGGCGGAGACGTTGCCACCGGTTTCTCGGAGCGCGTCGTCGATGAGCGCCTGTGTGACCGCGTCGAGGGAGAAACCGGATTCGGGGAGACGCCAGGCGGGGTTGCGCCAGTCGTGGAGCGACATGCTGGCGGCGGAGTCGGAAGAGTTCGGCGCAGCGAGGTGGGCGAAGTCGAGCGGGGCGCCGGTTTGGCCGAAGATCACGGCGCGCTCAATCTCGTGGGCGAGCTCGCGGACGTTGCCGGGCCAGCGCTGGGTTTGGAGACGGCGCGCGCCGTCGTCGGAAATCGTGAGCGGCCGGAGGCGGTGGCGTTTCGCGGTGGCGGCGAGGAGCTGGCGTGCGAGGGCGATGATGTCGGCGCCGCGGTCGCGCAGCGGCGGCAGCGTGACGTGCAGGAGATTGAGGCGCTGATAGAGGTCTTCGCGGAACGCGCCGGTTTCGGCGAGGGCGCGCAACGGGCGGTTGCTGGCGGCGATGAGGCGCGCGTCGATGGCGATTTCCTTGTTCGAGCCGAGGCGGCGGATGCGGCCGTCTTCGATCGCGACGAGGACCTTGGCCTGGATGGCGGGCGAGAGGGACGCGATCTCGTCGAGAAAAAGCGTGCCGCCGTCGGCGGCCTCGAACAAGCCCGTGCGTGCGGTGCGGGCGTCGGTGAACGCGCCGCGCTCGTGACCGAAGAGCTCGGACTCGGCGAGTTGCTCAGGCAGCGCGGCGCAGTTGACGGCGATGAAGGGCTCGGCGGCGCGCGGGCCGTGGCGGTGGAGCCAGCGGGCGAGGGCGGTCTTGCCGGTGCCGGTTTCGCCTTCGATGAGCACGGGCGGCAGGCGGCGCTCGAGGCGGCGCTCGGCGGCGAGGATCGTGTCGAGCTGGCGACGCACGGCGTCGAGGCTGTGACCGAAGAAGAGTTCCGCGCCGTCGGCGCCGGTGGCGTTCTGGTGCTCGGTGCGGCGCGCGGCGGTGCGCTGCTGGCGGCAGCGCAGGAAGGCGACGGGCAGCGCCTCGGGCTCGAACGGTTTCGTGAGGTAGTCGCCCGCCCCGAGGCGCATTGCCTCGACGGCTTGCGGGATGCCGCCGAACGCGGTCATGACGACGACGCCGGTGTTTTCCGAAAACGCACCTTCGCGCAGCAGCATGAGCGCGTCGCCGTCGGGCAGGTGCAGGTCGACGAGCGCGAAGTCGAAGCTCAGGTCGCGCAGGAGGCGGCGCGCCTCGGCGAGGTTGGTCGCTTCGGAGACTTCGCCGCCGAGTGCACGCAGCGTCGCGACGAGCCGGCGGCGGAGCGCGGGATCGTCTTCGAGGAGCAGGATCTCGCGGCGGGCGAGGGGGATCATATTCGAGGCGCTCATGCTTGGGCACACCTTCTGGTCAGCGTGGAAAACAGGAAAGCGCGATCTGTCGGCTCAGCCTGGAGACGTCGAAGTGTTAGGCCGCGATGAACTGATTGCGGCCATTCTCTGTCGGTATGTGCGCGCGATTGAATTGACGATAAAGACGGCGGAGATCGCAGAAACTAAAATGAGGATTTTATCTAGGACCGAACGAACGCCGGTGCGTTGGAAATAGTCGAAAAGCAGGGCCGCGGGAATTAGCGTAAAGGCGACAATGGTCGAAATGACCCTGTAGTTCATTGAAGGAGCCAAGATTCCCGAGAGAGAATCAGAGTCGTCCCACAGTTTGATTCCCGGTTCCGCTCGTTCGTTCTGCCGCGAGAGCTTCTTCACATATTCAGATAGCGCAGCGATCAGCAGTTCCTCTTTCTGATACAGGGAGAAAAATAGGAGCGAGATCGGAAACGCGAACAGCGCGATGTGGATCACGGGGGCGTCCGCCTTGGTTCCAGCGATCTGCATCCCAGAGCCGAGGCCATAGATTACGGCGAACGACAGCAGGCATTGGCGAAGGTGCGTATCTCGGTATTCGACGCGCTTCATCAACTCGTCTCGCGCAGATTTAAAGGCATCTTGAACTAGCATAAAGTGAGACCGGCCGTTCACGGCACCGTGAAATCCAGCAAGCGCTTCTGGCGGTCCACGCGGAGGATCGTGACTTCGATGGTGCGGCCGAGTTCGAATTTGCGCTTCGTCTTGCGGCCGATGAAGGCCGTGCCGCTCGGGTTGAGTTGGTAGAAATCGTCCTGCAGCGACGAGATCGGCACGAGGCCGAAGGCGCCGGCGGCGGCGAGCTCGACGAAGAAGCCGTGGTTGCGGACGTCGGTGATGACGGCCTTGAAGCGTGTTTTCTTTTTCTTCTCCACCTCGCGCTCGAAGAACTCGGCGAGCTTCACCTTCACGGAGTCGCGCTCGGCTTCGGTGCTGTTGATTTCGGTGAGCGAGAGGTGTTCGCCGAGCGCCTCGGCGCGGGCGATGTTGTAGCCGGCGCTGTTCGGGCCGGCGGGGTAGCCCTCGAATTTCACGAGGTAGTGCTCGAAGACGCGGTGGACGACGAGGTCGGAGTAGCGGCGGATCGGCGAGGTGAAGTGCGTGTAGTCCTGCTTCGCGAGGCCGAAGTGGCCGTCGGGCTTGGCGCGGTAACAGGCTTTGCGCATCGAGCGGAGGACCTGGACGCGGAGCAGGTGGCCTTGCGGGTGATGCTTCAGAAGGGCGAGGAGCTTCACGAGTTCTTCCCGCTTGGTGAGGTCGCCGACCTTGATGCCTTGCGCGGCGAGTTCGCGGCGGAGGTCATCGAGGCGTTGCTCATCAGGGTCGTCGTGCACGCGGTAGAGCGAGGGAAGGTTTTGCGTGCGCGTGAGGCGGGCGACGGCTTCGTTGGCGAGGAGCATGAACTCCTCGATGAGCTGGTGGCTCTCGTCGTTCTCGATTTTCTCGATGCGATCGGCGTAGCCCTGCTCGTCGACGAAGATTTTCGTCTCGGGCATGTCGAGGTCGAGCGAGCCGTGGCGGAAGCGGTCGGTGCGGAGTTTGCGCGCGATGGCCCAGAGCTGGCGCGTCCATTTCTGGAGGTTGCGCAGTTCGTCGTCGGTGAGGGAGCTGAGGAGGCGGCCGGTGGAGCCGGTCTGGTGCTTCGGCGGGACGGGCAGGCGGCGGAGGGCGTCGAGGCTGTCCTCGAACATCAGCGCGTAGGCTTGCTTGTAGGTGAGGCGCTTGAAGGAGCGGATGACGGTGTTGGCGAAATCCGTCTGCTTGAGGCGGCCGTTGGGCGCGAAGGTGAAGATGGCGGCCTTGGTGAGGCGGTCCTGTGCTTCGACGAGCGAGCAGAGGCCGTTGGAAAGTTTTTCCGGGAGCATCGGCACGACGGAGCCGACTAGGTAGGTGGAGTTGCCGCGTTGCTGCGCCTCGCGGTCGAGAGCGGAGCCGGAGCGGACGTAGGTGCTGACGTCGGCGATGTGCACGCCGACGCGGAGGTCGCCGTTGGGGAGATACTCGAGCGAGAGCGCGTCGTCGAAGTCCTTGGCGTCGTCGGGGTCGATGGTGAACGTGGGGATGGAGCGGAAATCGATGCGCCCGCGCAGCTCCTGGAGGCGCACTTCGGGCGGGATGGCGGCGGCTTCGCGGACGACGTCGGGCGGGAAGACCGGCGAGAGGTTGTATTTGTGGTAGATGGCGGCGAGTTCGGCGCGCGGCTCGAAGGCGCGGCCGAGTTTTTCCACGATTTCGCCGGCGGGGCTGCGGTCGCGCTCCTTCCACTCGGCGATGCGGACGACGACTTTGTCGCCGACGGTGGGCATGGGCCGGAGCTTCGATTGGAGCGGGTCGCCGACGATGATGTCGTGCGGGATGCGCGGATCGTCGGGCAGGACGTAGAAATACGTGCGGCCGCGATGGAGCGTGCCGGTGGTGGTGTCGTTGGCGCGCGAGAGGATTTCGATGACGCGGCCGGCGCGTTCGTCGGGTTTGAGGAAGCGGTATTGGTCGCGCTCGCGGCCGGTGATGAGGCGCACGACGACGGTGTCGCCGTGGAGCGCGACGCCGGTGTTTTCGGCGGCGACCTGGATGGCGGGCTCGCGCTCGGGCGAGTTGACCTTGCCCTCGGGGAGGACGATGGCGGAGCCGGTTTGGCGGAAGCTGATGCGGCCGGTGATGAGATCGGCCTCCTGCGGCAGGCAGAGGCGGTCGCCTTTGACGAGGACGATGCGGCCGGTGCGGATGAGGTCGCGCGCGGCGTGGGCGAACTTGCGGCGGTCCTTCGTGTTGAAGTGAAGTTCGCGGCCGAGGCGTTCGAGGGAGGTCGGCACGTAGTTACGGTGACCGAGGTGGGAGAGGAGGATTTCCCGGAAATTCATAAGGAGGAGGCGAGGTCCGGCGCGCAGGTAAGCGGCGCATCGCGGACTCGCAAACGAGGAACAACGTGCGGGAGACGCGTGTGGATGCAACCGGGTAATTTTTCCGGGTGACGCCTTTACTCGAACACGGTTCGTGCTACGGCTCCGCTCGTGGCTCTCACGATTGTCTGGTTCCGTCAGGATCTGCGGTTGCAGGACAACCCGGCGTTGCTCGCGGCGGTGCAGCGCGGCGCGGTGCTGCCCGTCTACATCCTCGACGACGCGGGCGAGGAGCGTTGGCCGATGGGCGGGGCTTCGCGGTGGTGGCTGCATCACTCGCTGGCGGCGCTCGGGGCGGCGTTGCGGGAGCGCGGGGCGTCGCTCGTGCTCGCGCGCGGCGAGAGCGGTGCGGTGCTGCGGACATTGATCAAGGAGAGCGGCGCGGATGCGGTTTACTGGAATCGCCGCTACGAACCCGCGGCAATCGCGCGCGATGCGGCGGTCAAGGCGGAGCTGGGCGCCACCGGTGTGGACGCGAAGAGCTTCGCGGCCTCGGTGTTGTTCGAGCCGCACACGGTGAAAAACAAGAGCGGCGGGCCGTTTCAGGTTTTCACTCCCTTCTGGAAACACTGTCTGACTCTCGACGTGGCGGAGCCGGTGAAGTTGCCCGCCGCGAAAATCATCGGCGCGACGAAGGCGACGAGATCGCTTGAGTTGGGCGAACTCGGCTTGCGGCCGACGATCCCGTGGGATGCGGGATTCCGCGACGCGTGGGAGCCGGGCGAGGCCGGCGCGGCGAAGCGGCTGAGGAAATTCGTGGGCGGCGCGATTGAGCACTATGCCGACGAGCGCAATCTGCCGGATCGCGATGGCACGTCGGCGCTGTCGCCGCATCTGCATTTTGGCGAGATCAGTCCGCGGCAGGTCTGGTGTGCGGTGCGCGCGTTGAGCAAGGAGAGCGGCGTATTCCCCGCGAGCCGTGGCGCGCAGGTTTTCCTGAGCGAGGTGGGTTGGCGCGAGTTCGCGTATCACCTGCTGTTTCATTTTCCGCACACGCCGGAGGCGCCGTTGCGGACGGAGTTCGCGGCGTTTCCGTGGCGGAAGGACGAGGCGCAGCTCCGCGTGTGGCAGCGAGGACAGACGGGTTACCCGATCGTCGATGCGGGCATGCGGCAGCTGTGGGCGACGGGGTGGATGCACAATCGCGTGCGGATGATCGTGGCGTCGTTCCTCGTGAAGCACCTGCGGCTCTCGTGGCAGGAGGGCGCGGCGTGGTTCTGGGACACGCTGGTCGATGCCGATCTCGCGGCGAACACGCTCGGCTGGCAGTGGACGGCGGGCTGTGGCGCGGACGCGGCGCCGTATTTCCGTATTTTCAATCCGATTTTGCAGGGCGCGAAGTTCGACCCGGACGGCGATTACGTGCGGCGCTGGGTGCCGGAGCTGGCGTGTTTGCCGTCCGAGTGCATTCATGCGCCGTGGACGGTGACGCCGTTGGAGCTCAGCGCGGCGGGCGTGGTTCTGGGGCAAACCTATCCGCATCCGATCGTCGATCACGGCGAGGCGCGCGGCGCGGCGCTGGCGGCGTTGCAGACGATTCGGAAGGGTTGAACGGGTCGCGCCGTGCCCGCGGGAAGCGAAAAAATCCGGGCTTCCCAAGCACCCCCGGAGATGTATGGTGTCGACCTTTTATATGCAGAAGACCCTCATCATCTTTAAGCCGGATTGCATGGAAAAGCGCCTCGTCGGCACCGTGCTCCAGCGTTTCGAAGCGGCTGGCTTCGAGATCATCGGCGCCAAGCTCACGCGCCTCACCCCGGCGCAGTTGCGCGAGCATTACGCGCACGTCGCGAGCAAGCCGTTCTATCCGGAGATCGAGCAGTTCATGAGCTCGCGCCCCGTCATCGTCATGGCGCTGAAGGGCGAGAACATCGTCGCGCGCGTGCGCGACCTGCTCGGGCCGACCGACTCGCGCAAGGCCGCCAAGGGCACGATCCGCGGCGACTTCGGCACGGAGATGATGAAGAACGTCGTGCATGCGTCGGACTCCGAGGAGAACGGCCGCATCGAGATCGCGCGCTTCTTCCAGTCCGAGGAAATCCTCGGCTGAACGCGGTCGCGAATCTGAATACTTGACGACTGCGGGACGGGTCCGCTTAGTTCGCCCCTCTCGCAGTTCCGCCCTCATCGTCTAGCGGCTAGGACGGGGCCCTCTCAAGGCCCAAACCGGGGTTCGATTCCCCGTGAGGGCGCCAATTTTCCAAGGCGCGCATCTTCACCGGTGCGCGCCTTACTTTTGGACGGTTGCGGTCTTGGCGGTCACGCCAGCGGACGGGTGATTGCGCGAGGGCGCCGGTTTGATCACGAATTTCTCGATGCGAAAGCCGCGTTTTCGGCGGTCTTTGCCAGGAGGAATGATTCCCGGGCGGTCCGAGCGAAATTCGACGACGTTGCGGCCGGGCTGGATAACAAACTCCGGGATGTCCCAAACTTGCGATCCGCGAGCCGTGGCGACGCGCAGT
This sequence comes from Candidatus Didemnitutus sp., assembly GCA_019634575.1. Taxonomy (NCBI): domain Bacteria; kingdom Pseudomonadati; phylum Verrucomicrobiota; class Opitutia; order Opitutales; family Opitutaceae; genus Candidatus Didemnitutus; species Candidatus Didemnitutus sp. The sequence goes on along the minus strand of JAHCAY010000001.1, from coordinate 425,320 downwards.
AGAATTGTGTCCCCAAGGGCGATTTCCAGTGGCCGGGCGTCGACGGTTGAGGCGCGCACTCGTCCGACGACGCGACGCGCCTCGCGAGATGGGTTGTCGATGACCAGGGTGGCATTGCCAGTTGTCCAACGAGCCTTGGCGAGGGTGCGATAGTCGCTTTCGAGATCATGCCAGCCATCGCCGATCGTCACACGGAGAAAACCGGGGGCGCGGGTATTTTGGAGCAGGAGGAACGGCCATTCTCCGCCACCTAACGATTGCAGGCCCGGCGCTTCGAAGCGGCAGACGCTGCCGACGAGGTCGAAGCTGCCGCGCAAGGGGGTGGCTTTTCGTCCCTCATAGGTGTCGTAGCGGAAGAATTGCGGTTTGCGCAGCAGCATCGAATTGGCCCACAGCCGAGACCAGACATCGCCGGTCAAGACGTTTATCGATTCGACCTGTGATTCGCCTTCGAGGCCACGCAAGCGAATCAGGGGATCGTTTACGATCAGGCTCGGTGTGCGCATCCGCTGCCACATGCTCGCATTGGCGAATAGGTTGCCGACCAAGATCGTCACCACCGCGCCGTAAACGACTGGTCTCCAAAATCCGACTGACCCCGGCCTGAGGAGCCGAAGCCACATCGTGAAGGTGGCGAGCATGCCGGGATAAAAGACGGCGAAGAGCTTGTAGGCGTCGTAGCTGGCGTTGGTGCCATGAACCGCCGCTCGCCAGTGGAGATAGGCATATCCGACCAGAGTAGGGGCAACCAAGCAGAACGACGCCAGCCGCCAGGGCCTTTGTCGGCCGGGATTGCTCCAGATGGTCCAGATACACAGTGCGACGAACATCGTGCCCAGGAGGAGGCGAAACCAGAGGTCGTGTGGACCCAATGTGCGACTGGCGACGATTCCCAGCCAGCCTTCCGGCGTGAGCAGAGGGATCTTCCAGCCGAAATCGATTTCGCGAAACAGCCGCATGCGTTCCACCAAGCCCAAGACACGTCCGAGATACAGTCCGGCCGCGGCAAGCAGCGGTGCGGTCATGAGCGCCGACCAGCGCGCGAGCAGACCGACGTCGCGCCGGGCGAACGCTTGCAGGGCGGCATACCCCGCCGCCGGTGCGAGGCAAACGACGACAATGAAGTGATAGCTTCCCAGCACGAGACAGAAGCCGACGAAGGCCAGCAGCCCGAGCCCGCAGCAGGTCCGCGGCGGAAGCCGGTGTGCCCGTGCCGCGACGAACCCGATCCAGGTCAGGAGCGCGATCGCCTGCGCCGCCAGGAGCTGGCCGATCGCCACGTGATAGACAGCGTAGAGCAATAACGGGCTGAATCCGTAGAAAACCGAAACGAGAAACGCGCCGCCGGGACCGTGGCGTGCACCCGAACGGGCGAGCCAGAAAACCAGCGGCAGTGAAAGCGCCAGCAGCCCCGCCGTGAATACGTTGATGATTTCGAACCCGCGCAGGCCGAAAATCCCGGCATGGTGGGCGATCAGGGCGGATGGGGCGAAGTGGTTCAGCCGGATCCAGTGATCGAAGAAGTTGTCCACCGAATGCAGCTCCACCACCTCCCGCAGACCCATGAAACCGATGCGGTCGTCCTTTGAAAACTCGCGCAACACGCGGGCCCCCGCGGCATAGTCGGCGGCGTCGCAGCTGCCCATCGACGAACTCGTCAGGCGGTTCGATGCGGCGGCAAACGGCCAGACCGCGATCGCCAGCAACACGCACATCGCAAGTCCGAGCCAGCCGAAGCGGGCGAGATCGGCGCCGATCCGACCGCGGCGGCGCCAGACGCCAAGCACGAGAAGAACCGCTGGCAGAGCCTCGCTCGCCCACGCGTAGGAGTTGGTGCCAGGCAACCCGCAGTTTGCACCGATCCAAACTGCCGTCGATTGGAGCATCAGTCCACACACGGGAACGAATACCGGCCAATAGCGCCTCCAAGGTCGCGGTGTCGCGATCAGCGCCAAACCTGCGCCCCAAAATAGGGTGTGCAGGATGATCGCACTGGCGACAGTGAAGAACAGCATGGGGCGAGAGGCGCTCCCCAATCGGTAGGGGCGGCGGGGCGGGAGGAGCGCTTTGGAGGTGTAGGGTAACGCCCTACCTGTCAATCCGCTGATTTTCTTTTTGGCGTTCCGACCGTCGAAGCCCCACGCGCATCGGCGTCGCTTTGTCCGGAGGCGGGATTTCCGATCCGGCGAAACATGTGGGATGCGCCATCGGATCACGACGGCGCTGAACAGGAGCGAATTCGAACCGCTTGCCAGGCAGGTCGCCGTCGAACAAAACCCGCCAGCCTCATCGCGACGACGAGGCTGGCGCTTGCCAGGCTGCGCGTTCCGCGACTGTCTCCAGGCGATGCGACGGGTGTTTCTCTTTTGTGTCCTGACGGCGCTAGCCTCGGCGGCGGATTTCCAGCCGGTAGTGCTCGGCCACGCGAAGCGCTACCCGCGGTGGGAACCGCAGGATTGTTACAAGCTCCTGTTTCAAGCGGTGCTCGGCGCCGAACATGCGGTCAGCGACGAAGCGGGAGCGCGCAAATGGATGGAGAACGAGGTTGCCGCGCTCGGCGACGGGCCGGCGGAGCCGCTGGTCGACCCGATCTCGGCGGACGGCGCGCTCGTGCGCGTGCATTTGCGGACGTTCGTGGCGCGCGGCGGCGATCCGGCGAAGCTCGTGCGCACCTTCGTGGCCACGGGGCAGCGGAAGTTCGGCACGCGCGAGCAACTGGCCGACGCCTGGGCGCAGGTCGTGGCGTTGGCGGAGGCGCGCCGATTGCCGTTCACGGCGGCGGCCGCGCTGGAGTTTGGCGAAAAGATGCGCGCGGCCGGCTGGCCGGCGGTGCATCACTCGAAGGCGTTCGGTGCGGCGTATCGGCCGGCTTATCGCGTGATCGCGCGCGAATTCCTGAGCGACGTCCTGCCGGCGGAGCGCTGAGGTCCACAGGTCGGCGCGGGGGGATCACTCGCGGCTCTTGAACCAGACGTAGGTCGTGGAACTGATACCCATCAGTGCGAAGGTCTGCGGGTCGAACGTGGGCAATTTCAGCGATGTCCACGTATCGAAGACGTAGATCGCCGCCAGCACGAGAGTCCACATGACCATCTGCACGCGGTGGAGATTCGCGCCGTTCTGATCGCTGATGAGGTCGGTGATCAAGCCGACGTGCTGTTGCGGGGACGGTGCGCCGGCCGCGGCGGCCGCAGCGACGGCGGGCGCGGGAGGCGTCGGTTTCGGGTCGCCGGCGGCGGCGGATGCGAGCGTGGTCACGCTGCTGATGCCGAGCAACGCGACGGCGGTGCCGTTGAGCACGCCGTTGGTCTGGCCGGTGATCAGGTAAAGCAGGATGAAGCTGATGCCGATCAGCACCATCCAGAGTGCGAGCTGAACCCGGGCGAGGCTGAAGGGGCGAATGGTCGGCGCGAGGGTCGGCTCGTTGTCGCGCAGGACGCCGGTTTTCCAACCCGTGAACCACACGCCGACGATGACGATGAGCGCGATGATCCCGAACGCGATGAGGCGGAACGGATGCACGAGGCCGAAGAGCAACAGCGCCGGCTTGCGACCGACGGTGGTGAGCGGCTGGCCGGAGAATTCGAGCGAGAGCGCGGCCTCGGCTGCGGCGAAGCGGTCGGGTGCGAGCGCGGCGACGGCGATGCTGTCGAGCTCGCCGGGCCCCGCGGGCTTGGCGGCCGGACGGATGATCGCGAAGCGATAGCGACCGGCTTCGGCGGCCGGATAGATGCGGTCGATGCCAACGGGGACGCCGTTGATGCGCAGGGTCCATTTTGACGTGTCGAGCCAATCGGCATTGGCCGGGCCGCCGAGCTGGACGTCGATGAAATCACCCCAGCTTCGCATGGCGGAGGTGTCATGGGCGGCGAGCGTGAATTCGCCCACGCCGGGTTGGACGGCGGGTGCGGCAGCGCGCGCCACGAGAGCGAGCGCAAAGGCAAATGCGAGCAGGCTGATTTTTTGCAGGGTATTCATGGCGGGGATCGGGGACTGGAACGGGGAAAGCCGGAGCGAACTTTCAGCGATGCGGCATGGCATGCGCGCGATCGCACAGCCACCAGAGCAGGAAGAGCAGCGCGGTCGCCGCCAGGGCGCAGAAAGGACGGAGCGTCAGCGCCCATGCTGCGCCAGCGTCACCGCGTCGCCCGGCTCGAAGGGCTTTGCGCGCACAGACTGCGTAGATGAGAGGATAGGTCAGCGCGAGCAGCTGAGCGGAGCCGGCGAGGAAGATGAGCGCGACGGTTCGCGGCGAAAAGGCAACAATGTTGCCGAGGCTGACGCACCAAAAGAGTGCGGCCACGAGCACAAAAGGCCAAGCGAGGAGCGGCAGGCCAGCGAGGACGAGGAGAACGTGGATGGGGTTCATCTCGTTTGGGTGCGGAGAGGATTCTCAATAGAACACGTTGCGGTCGAGGGAGCGGTATTGGATCGCTTCGAGGAGGTGCGGCGCGGCGATTTGCTCGGCGCCGGCGAGGTCGGCGATGGTGCGGGCGACCTTGAGGATGCGGTCGTAGGCGCGGGCGCTGAGGGCGAGTTGCTCCATCGCTTGCTGCAGCAGATCGCCGAGCGACGAATCAAGGTGGCAGTGGCGCTTGATGTGCGTCTGCGACATGCGGGCGTTGGCGGTGACGCGGGAGCCGTGGAAACGCGCGCGTTGCACGGCGCGGGCGGCTTCGACCCGCGCACGGAGGTCGGTCGAGGTTTCGCCGGGCTGGTCGTTGCGCAATTCGGTGAGCGACAGCGCGGGCGCCTCGATATGGATGTCGATGCGGTCGAGCAACGGACCGCTGACGCGGTTGCGGTAACGTTGAATCTGCGAGGGAGCGCAGCGGCACTCGTGTTTCGGGTCGCCGAGATAGCCGCAAGGGCAGGGGTTCATCGCGGCGACGAGCATGAAGTGGCAGGGCAGGGTGATCTTGCCGGCGCTGCGAGAGATTTGGACGGTGCCGTCCTCGAGCGGCTGACGGAGCACTTCGAGGGCGGAGCGTTTGAACTCGGGCAACTCGTCGAGGAAGAGCACGCCGTGGTGCGCGAGGGAAATCTCGCCGGGGCCAGGCACGGCGCCGCCGCCGAGCAGGCCGACATCGGAGATGGTGTGGTGCGGAGCGCGGGCGGGACGCTCGAGGAAGCGCACCTCGCCGTTGAGCGTGGCGCCGGCGGCGCTGTGGATGCGGAGGATCTCGAGGTATTCGTCGAGCGTGGGCTGCGGCATGATCGTGGGCACGCGTTTCGCGATCATGGATTTGCCGGAGCCGGGCGGTCCGATCATCAGGAGATTGTGCCCGCCGGCGACGGCGACTTCGACGGCGCGGCGGACGGCGTGCTGGCCTTTGATTTCGGAAAAGTCGACGTGCGCGTCGGCGTTCGCGGCGCGGCTCGGCTGGCGCGGCGCGCCGGGGCGGAGTTTCGCTTCGCCCGCGAGGAAACGGGCGGCTTCGTCGAGGGATTTGACGGCGTAGACTTCGACGCCTTCGACGAGGGCGGCTTCGTCGGCGGAGATTGGCGGCAGGAGCAGGGCGCGTTTGCCGGATTGACGGGCCAGCACGGCGAGGGCGAGGCCGCCGCGCACGGCGCGCGTGGCGCCGGAGAGGCTGAGTTCGCCGGCGATGAGGAACTCGTCGAGGCGGTCGTTCTTGAGTTTGCCGTCGGCGACGAGGATGCCGAGGGCGATGGGGAGATCGTAGAGGGCGCCTTCCTTGCGCAGGCCGCCGGGCGCGAGGTTGATCGTGGTGCGCGTGCGCGGCATGCGGAAGCCGGAGTTGCTGAGCGCGGAGAAGACGCGGTCGTCCGACTCCTTGACGGCGGCGTCGGGCAGGCCGACGAGGATGAGTTTGGGTTCACCGGTTTCGCCGGTGTTGACCTCGACGGACACGGGCACGGCATCGATGCCGACCAGGGCGGCCGAGCAAATCGTAGCGAGCATTCTGCGGGCGTGGGAAGTGGAGCTAGGTAGTCACCAATCCTTCCTGGGCGCGGCGGCGGACTTCAGCGATGTTGTCCTCGATGGCCTGCAGGTAGGGGTTGGTTTGGCCCGTGAATGTAAGGTAGCGATGAACGGCGTCGGTCTCGGTGTCGAGCATCGGGCGCACGAATTTTTCCCAGAAGTCCGGTGTCTTCGTCTTCAAATCGACGACGGTGCGATAGGGACGTCGCTCGGGCGGCACGCCTTCGTGATCGAAGGCTTCGGTGAACTCGGCGAAAAGGTAGTCGAGCTTGTCCGCGTAGTCGGGCGCGCACATTTGCGAGAGGTAGTCGGCGGTGACGAGCAAGCAGGCCATGCGGCGCGCGGTGGCGTGGCGGAATTTTTGTTCGCTGATGCGGTTGCGCGGACCGGTGCAGCCGATGGCGGCGCAGACATCGGCGAGTTCATCGGGTTGCACGCCGAGGTCGGGCAGGTAGACGCGGGCGAAGTCGCAGCTGCGCCGCTCGTGCACCATGGTGTATTTCGCGCCGGTGCCGGCAGTGTCGCCGGCGAGCTTGAGGAAGCCGCTGTCGTGCAGCAGGGCGGCGACAACTGTGAGCTCGGCGGCGCGCTGGCCGAAATCGGGCAGATCGCCCTGACGGCGTTGACCCGCGATGAGGTCGGCGACGCACACGGTGGCTTGCAGGGTGTGCCCGAGATCGTGGTAGCGCATGTCGTTCGCCAGATAGCCGGGGCGGTTGCCCCAGAAGGCGGCGGTGACGTCGGCGAGGACGCGCTCGATCAACGCATGACTCGAATTCCAGCGTAGTGCCGAGAAGACTGCCTTCAAGTGGGTAGCGGTCGCGCCGGGCTCTTTGGCGACGATGGCGGTGGGGAGGGCCATGCGGGTGAACTCGAAATAGGGTTTGCCCCTCATGCAGCAAGCGCATTTGTTTGCGTGTTCACGCATGGCCCAACGTGGGAATTTGATCGTCGGCCTGACCGGCGGGATGGGGTGCGGCAAATCCACCGCCGCGGCATTGTTCGCCGAGCTCGGCTTCCGCCGGCTCGATGCGGATCGGACCGTGCACGAAGTGCTTTTGCCGAGCGCGGAGGTCATCACCGCCATTCGCGCGCGGCTAGGCGATCAGGTGCTCGGGGCGGACGGCAAGGTGGACCGGACGAAACTCGGTGCCGTCGTCTTCGCCGACGCGGAAGCGCTGGCCTGGCTGGAAAACCTGCTGCATCCGCGCTTGCGGGCGCATTGGGACGAGATTTACGCCGCGGCACAGGACGAGAAGTTCATTGTCGAAGTGCCGTTGCTCTTCGAGAAACAGCTCCAGAATAGATTTGATTTCACGGTCTGCGTAACCACATCCTCCGACCTGCAACTTAGGCGGCTGGAGCAACGTGGTGTCTCCCCTGAGATCGCCCGCCAGCGCCTCGCCAAGCAGCTGCCCCTGGCCCGAAAATGCGAGTTGGCTGACTTCGTTCTCCTCAACGACGGCACCCTTTCATTTTTGCGCGAGCAAGTCAGCGAACTGGCCCGTCGCCTTTCCCTCATCCACTCTCACTGACCCGCCATAACACGATGGCCCTTCCCCCGAAGTCCGACGAGGACACTCCCAGCTCCGCGCCCGAAAGCGGCGAAGCTCCCAAGAAACGCACGCGCACCCGTTCGCGCCTCTATCGCTCGAAGAAAGGTGCGAACGCCAGCGCCGACGCCGGTGAAGCTCCGGCGGCCCCGACAGCGGAGAAATCTGCTCCCGCTCCCGCGCCGGTGCAAACCGAGTTCGCGGCTGAATCGCGCCGCGAGGAACCGCCGCCGGCACCCGCGCCGGAACGCCGCGAGCGCGCCGAAGAGCGTCCCGCAGCAAAGGAGGCCGCGCGCGAGACTCCGCCTTCGGCCGATGCTGCTCCTGCGCCGACGGGCGGAAGCGATGCGGGTGCCAGCCCGGCACCTGCGCCAGCGCCCGCTGACGGCGGCGGTGGCGGCAACGAAGGCTACAACGGCGACCAGCAAGGCGGTCAGCAGCAAGGCGGAGGTGGCGGCGGCGGAAAGTTCAACCGCTGGCGCGACAAGAAATTCCGTGGCGGCAAATGGGAAAAGCACCGCGGTGGTGGCGGACAGGGCGGCGGCAACGGCGGCCAGCCCAAGCATCCGCAGCAACCGCCCCCGCCGAAGGGAGAAATTTATTACGGCGAGCTGCCCGATCCGGCGCGCTTCGCCGACCTCGCCGCGCTCGACACGCTGGCGGACGATATCGCGGCGAAGAAAACCGATCCGCTCTGGATCAACGAACTCTACGCGCTCGGCCACGCCGAGTTGACTGCGAAAGCCCGCGAGCTCGGCGCGAAGCTCGAAGGCGTGCCGAACCGCAAACAGCTGCTCAGCGCGGTCTTCGTGGCTGCGGCCGAGCAGAAGATTCCGTTGCTCGACCAAGGCTGGATCGATCTCACGGATCGCGGCTTCGGCTTCGTCGTCCACGATTTCGTCAACTACCGGCTGTATCCGGAAAACTCGTTCCTGCCGGACGGCTTCGTGAAGAAGCTCGGCCTCAAGCGCGGCCACCACGTCGAGGTGCAGGTCCAGGCGCCGCAGGGCAACGACCGTTGCCCGAGTGTCGTGCGCATCCGCAAGGTCATGGGCGGGAAACCCGAGGATATTTCGGCGATCAAGCCCTTCGAGGAGCTCACTCCGTATTATCCGCTCCAACGCATCTGGCTTGAGTCGCAGACCGCGAAGGACGTTTCGATGCGCATGGTCGACATCATCACGCCCGTCGGCTTCGGTCAGCGCGGCTTGATCGTCGCGCCGCCGCGCACCGGCAAGACCGTCCTGATGCAGAACATGGCGAACTCGATCGCGGCAAACTCGCCCGAGGCGAAGCTCATCATTCTGCTCATCGACGAGCGCCCCGAGGAAGTCACCGATTTCCGCCGCCACTGCAAAGGCGAGGTCGTCAGCTCGACTTTCGACGAGACGCCCGAGAACCACGTGCACTGCGCCGAGATGGTGATCGAGAAGGCGCGCCGCCTCGTGGAGCACGGCGAACACGTCGTCATCCTGCTCGATTCGATCACGCGCCTCGCGCGCGCCTACAACGCGCTCGCGTCGAACTCCGGCAAAATCATGTCCGGCGGTCTCGAGGCCACGGCGCTGCAGAAGCCGAAACGCTTCTTCGGCTCCGCGCGCAACATCGAGGGTGCCGGCTCGCTCACGATTCTCGGCACCGCGCTCGTCGACACCGGTTCGCGCATGGACGAGATCATCTTCGAGGAGTTCAAGGGCACCGGCAACATGGAGCTCCACCTCGACCGCGATCTCGTCAACAAACGCATCTTCCCCGCGCTCAACATCGACAAATCCGGCACGCGCAAGGAAGAGCTCATCTATCACCCGGACGAGCTCGCGCGCATCTACTCGCTGCGCCGCGCCATGCAAGGCGTGCCCGCCGCCGACTCGATCGAGATGCTCATCCAGCGCCTCAAGAAGACGAAGACCAACGCCGAGTTCCTGATGAGCTTGAATCGCTGACGCGCCTCCGCGCCGGTCAGCCCGCTCCGCTTGACCACCGCCGACGACTTCGTCCTGCAACTCGCCATCGATCGCGGCCTCGTGACCGCGGCAGCGGTCGAGTCGGCGCGGCGTCTCGCGGCGGAGCACACCGACCTGACGACCGCCGCGCCGGATGTGCTCGAATCGCTCTTCGCGAGCGGCGCGCTCGATCGTCGTGCGCTGGCCGAAGCCACGGCCCACGCGCTCGGCATGCCGTTTGTCGTGGTCGGCGAACATCAGATTCCGGGTGACGTGCTCGCGACGATTCCGCGGTCGTTCGTGATGCGTCACGGTGTTTGCGCCGTCGCGTTCGATGGCGACGCCGTGCAGGTCGCCGTGCCTGATCCTTTAGACGCCGATGTGTTGGACGGGCTCGCGCATGTCTGCGAGCGACGCGTCATTCCGGCGGTTGCGGCGAGCGACGACTTGCAGCGCACCATCGCGCGCCACTACGGCCGCGAGTCCGACGAATTGGAGGACCTGACCGGTGGCGCGGGTGTTTCGGACGCAGGCGGAGATGCGGTTTCCGCCGTCGATCCGACAGCGAAAGACAACGATGCACCCATCATTCGCCTCGTCCATTCGATCATTCACGAAGCCGTGCGGCGTCGCGCCTCGGATATCCATCTCGAGCCGCTCGAGCGCCGTTTCCGCGTGCGCTACCGCATCGACGGCGTGCTCGTGGAAGTCGATTCGCCCGCGAAACGCCTGCAGCTCGCGCTCATTTCGCGTGTGAAGATCATGGCGAACATCAGCATCGCCGAGAAGCGGGTGCCGCAGGACGGACGCATCCAAATCATTCTCGGCGGCAAGCAGCTCGATTTGCGCGTTTCGTCGCTGCCGACGGCGCACGGCGAGAGCATTGTCATGCGCATCCTCGACAAGGAGGGTTTGCGCCTCGGTCTGCCGGAACTCGGCTTCTACGGCGACGACGAGACGGATTTTTCGAAGCTCATCTCGTCGCCCGATGGCATCCTGCTCGTGACCGGGCCGACCGGCTCCGGCAAGACGACCACGCTCTACGCGTGTCTGCACCACCTCAACAAGTCCGACCGCAAGATCATCACCGTCGAGGACCCCGTCGAGTATCAGCTCACCGGCATCAATCAGGTGCCGGTGCGGGCGGAAATCGGCATGACCTTCGCGTCCGCACTGCGCGCGATGCTGCGCCAGGCACCCAACATCGTGATGGTCGGCGAAATTCGCGATGCGGAGACCGCCGACATCGCGATCAACGCCTCGCTGACCGGCCATCTCGTGTTCAGCACGCTGCACACGAACGATGCGCCGAGCGCCGTCACACGCCTGATCGACATCGGCGCCAAGCCGTTTCTTGTCGCCGCCTCGCTGCGCGCGACGATGGCGCAGCGCCTCGTGCGGCGCGTCTGCCGCAACTGCGCGCGCGACTACACGCCGACCGCGCGCGAGCTGCTCGCACTCGGCGCGAAACCGGAGCAGTTGAAGAGCGCGCGTTTCATGCGCGGCGTTGGCTGCGCCGAGTGCAACGGCACCGGCTATCGTGGACGCATGGGGATTTTTGAGATCTTTTTGATCTCGGACGACATTCGCGCGATGATCTATGCGAATGCGAGTGCCACGCAGTTGCGCGCCCGCGCCCGGCGAGACGGCATGCGCACCATGCGCGAGGACGGCGTCCGAAAAGTGCTCGCCGGTCTCACCACAATCGAGGAAGTTGTCTCCGTCACCGTCGGCGATCTCGACTGACCGTCCCTTCACGCCATGCCCTACGAAATGAATGACCTCCTGGAGCTGGTCGTTGATCAGAAATGCTCCGATCTCCATCTCCAAGTCGGCACGCCACCCACGCTGCGCATGCGCGGCAGCATGACGCCGATCGACGGCCCCGCGCTCACGCCCGCCGACACCGAAGGCCTGATGCTCTCCATCACGCCGGACAACCACGTGCAAAACGTGAAGCTGAATGGCGGCACCGATTTCGGCTTCGCGTATCTCGACAAGGCGCGTTTCCGCGTCTCCGTGCTCAAGGCCAAGGGCAACTACGGCATGGTGCTGCGCCAAATCCCGAACCAGCTCTTCGACCTCCGGCAAATCGGCCTACCCGACAAGATCAAGGAGCTGCTCTACCGCCCGCGCGGCCTTTTCCTCGTCACCGGTCCGACCGGCTCCGGCAAGTCCACCACGCTCGCCTCGATGGTGAATTACATCAACGAGAACCGCGACGGCCACATCATCACCATCGAGGATCCGATCGAATACTACCACCCGCACAAGCGCTGCGTCGTCACCCAGCGTGAGATCGGGCAGGACGTCCCGAGCTTCTCCGAGGCGATCCGCCGCGCGCTGCGTCAGGATCCGGACGTGATTCTCGTCGGTGAGTTGCGCGACCTCGAGACGATCGAGGCCGCGATCTCCGCCGCCGAGACGGGCCACCTGGTCTTCGGCACGCTGCACACGAACAGCGCCGCGAAGACCGTTGACCGCATCGTCGACGCGTTCCCGGCGAACATGAAGGAGATGATTCGCACGCAGCTCTCGACCTCGATCATCGGCGTCATCTCCCAGTCGCTCTGCAAAAAGAACGGCGGCGGACGCATCGCGGCCTACGAAATCATGGTCAACACGTCGTCGATCGCGTCGCTCATCCGCGACAACAAAACGTTCCGCATCACCTCGGATATCCAGACCGGTGCCGCGCTCGGCATGATCACGCTCGACACGCACCTGCTCAGCCTGGTCAACCGCGAGCTGATCGATCCCGATGAGGCGGTCGAGAAGGCGCAGGACCCCGAGGCGATGAAGAACAAGCTCGTCAGCATGGGCGTGAAACTGCGCGCGGTGTAACTGCAGCCGCGCGATGTTCGAGGGCCACGACCAGTCCGTCTTCGATCTGCTCAGCGAGCAAAAGCTTGTCGAACGCTCCCAGCTCGACCTCGCGTTCGAGGAGCATCGTGCGAGCGGCAAACCGCTCGCGAATGTCCTGCTCGAGCTGAACCTCGTGGAGCGCCCCGCGCTCCTCGGTGCCGTGGCCGAACACCTCGGGGCGGATTGCGCGCAGGAGCTGCCGGCGACTTTGCCGGGCGAGGCACTCGCTCTCGTCGACGGCACGCTCGCGCGCAGCTACGGCGTCGCGCCGTTGACCGCGGATGTGACGTCGGTGTCGTTGCTCGCCGTCGATCCTTTCAACCCGCAACTCGTCAACGACCTCACCTTCGCGCTCGAGCGTGACGTGCGTCTCGTGGTGGCTGATCCCGAGCGCATCGCCTCGCTCATCCAGCAGCATTACGGCGACGAAGACGCATCGCTCGATCAGGTCATCGGCGAAATGCAATCGCAGCTCGACGGCACGGCGGCCGACGATGCCGACATCTCCGACGCCGACCTCGAGGAAATGGCCGGCCAGACGCCGATCATCCGTTTCGTGAACTTGGTGCTCAGCCAGGCGATTCGCGACAAGGCGTCCGACATCCACTTCGAGCCGTTCGAGCACGAATTCAAGATCCGCTATCGCATCGACGGTGCGCTCTACGAGATGGCGCCGCCGCCCAAGGCGCTCGCGATGCCGATCATCTCGCGCGTGAAGGTCCTCGCGAACCTCAACATCGCCGAGCGCCGCGTGCCGCAAGACGGACGCATCAAGCTCACGGTCGCTGGACGCGCCGTGGATTTGCGCGTCTCCACGCTGCCGACCCAATTCGGCGAGAGCGTCGTGTTGCGTGTGCTCGACCAATCCGCGGTGCAGCTGAATCTCACGCAGCTCACGATGCCCGCGCCAATCGAGGAGTCGGTGCGCGAAATCATCCAACGGCCGAATGGCATCTTCGTTGTCACGGGTCCGACCGGCTCGGGCAAGACGACGACGCTCTACAGCTGTCTGAAGGAACTGAATTCGCCCGACGTGAAGATCCTCACGGTCGAAGATCCCGTCGAATACGAGATCGACGGCATCATGCAGGTGCCGGTGAACTATTCCGCCGATCTCACCTTTGCGCGCGCGTTGCGCGCGTTCCTGCGCCAGGACCCGGACATCGTGATGGTCGGCGAAATTCGCGATCTCGAGACGGCGCAGATCGCGATTCAGGCGTCGCTCACGGGGCACCTCGTGCTGTCGACGCTGCACACGAACGACGCGCCGGGCGCCGTGACGCGCCTCGTCGACATGGGCATCGAGCCATTCCTGCTCGCCTCGACGCTGGAAGCCGTGCTCGCGCAACGCCTCGTGCGCCGCATTTGTCCGGATTGCCGGACGCCTTACGAGCCGAGCGACGCGGTGCTCCGGCAGGCCGGCATCGATCGTGCGCAACTTGGCGGACGACCTTTCTACGAAGGCAAGGGGTGTGTCGCATGCCATCACGGTGGCTACCGCGGGCGCTTGGGAATTTTCGAAATGCTCAAGATGAACGATGCGATGCGAGATCTCGTCGTCGCGGGCGCTTCGCTGGTGGCTTTGCGCCAGAAGGCGATCGAGCAGGGCATGCGACCGTTGCGCGAGGCGGGCTTGCAGGCGATGCTCGCGGGCGAGACTTCGCTCGAAGAAGTTCTGAAATACATGTGACATGCCGCGCTTCGCCTACACCGCCCTCGATCATCGCGGCGACGAAAAGACCGGCCAACTGGACGCGGCGTCGTTGGAGAGTGCGACAGCGGCTTTGAAGTCGAAGGGACTCTTCCCGATGGAAGTCAGTGCTGCCGCCGCTCCCGCGGGAGTGGCGAAGATCGAAGTGACTGCTGCGTCGCGCAAGGCGACACCATCGAAACCGCCGCCCGTCGCCACTCCGGCGAAGAAGCCCGCGCGCGCCCTCGACATGGAGATCAAGCTGCCGTTCGTGCGTCCGGTGGCGGCGAAGGAACTCTCGGTGTTCACGCGCCAACTGGGCACGCTGCTGAAGGCGGGCATGCCGCTGTTGCGCGGACTTGAAGTGCTCGGTCGGGCCGAAAAGAACCGCGCCTTCCGCAAGATCATCGAAGCGCTGGCCGAGGATATCCGCTCCGGCGGCACGCTGTCGGAGGCGATGGCGCGGCACGCCCAGGTTTTCGACCGGCTCTATGTGAACATGATCAAGGCCGGCGAGGCCGGCGGCGTGCTCGACGTGGTGCTCGATCGTCTGGCGAAGTTTCAGGAGAAGAGCCTGCAACTCCGCGGCAAGGTGAAGGCGGCGATGGTTTACCCGCTGATCGTGATGACCGTCGCCGTGTTGATCCTGGCGGGCCTGCTCGTGTTCGTGGTGCCGAAGTTCAAGCAGATCTTCGCCGACCTGCTGAAGGGCGCGCCGCTCCCGCCGCTGACGCAGGCGGTGCTCGCGGCGAGCGAGGCCGTGCGTTCGCACTATCTGGTCGCCGCCGGCGTGCTCGTCGGCCTGTGGCTGGCATTCAAGGCGTTTAAAAAGACGCCGCAGGGCGCCCGGCTCATCGACGGTTGGGTGGTGCGGGCGCCGATCTTCGGCGAACTGATCATGAAGTCGCTCGTGGCGCGCTTCACGCGCACGCTCGGCACACTGCTTTCCAGTGGGGTTCCGATCCTGCAGGCGATCACGATCACGCGCGACACGACGGGCAATGCGCGGGTGGCTGCGGCGCTCGATGTGGTCCACGATCGCGTGAAGGAAGGCGACCCGGTGGCGAAGCCGCTCGAGAGCACGGAGGTCTTTCCGCCGATGGTGGCGAGCATGATCGAGGTCGGCGAACACACGGGCCAGTTGCCCGATATGCTCAACAAGGTCGCAGATATCTACGACGAGGAGGTCGACACGGCGGTGGCCGGGCTCAGCTCGTTGATCGAGCCGCTGCTGATCGTATTCCTCGCGCTCGTCGTCGGCACGATCGTGATCGCGCTTTTCCTGCCGATCATCCGGATCGTGCAGTTGCTGACGTGAGGAGCGAAAAAGAGAAACAGCGTCAGAGCACGCGCGACCGGACCGCTGACAGCGCATGCTTCCGGCGCCAAATGATGAAACCGAGGGCACTGCAACCGAAGAGCAGCGCGTAGACCGACGGTTCGGGAACGGCCGAGCCTTGGCCGGTGACGGTCCATGTGCCGATGACTTGATCGCGAAAGAGAATATTTCCCGAAGCTCCGAGCGCCGGCAGGTAATTCGCGACGGCGCCGTGCGTGAAGGTGGCGCTGGAGAGGTCCCAGACCGAGGCGCCAGTGAAGGCGGCGGCCGACGTGCTGAAATCCACAGTAGCCTCATCGGCAGAGCTGTTGATCAACAGGTCAACGTAGGAGGCACTGGTGATCTGGTCAAAAACCTGCAGGAGGTTATACGTTCCTTGTTGGTTGTGGTCACCGAGCGTGGCTGGGTTGGCGAAATCGCCAAAGCCGACGTTCGAGTCGGTGTCGTGCGAGAAGAAGCCGACGAGGATGATGGTATCGAGGTTGGAGCCGGTTTGGTTGACTAGTGCGTTGCTGCCGGTGCCGGAGAAGGTGACGGCGGACAGATTCGACCAGTCGATATTGATTTGGGCTTGGGCGTTCGCCTTGGCGAATCCGAGGAGGGCAAGCGTCAACCCGAATAGGGTGCGCAGTGACGTGGAGGTCATGATGCGGGTGCGTGGGATGCGGCGGGGACGTGAAACTGGCGGCGGAAACTGCCGCGGGGCTCGATTCTTGCAAGCCCTTTAACCTCGCCTGTCCCGCACGGAAACGACGCTACAACGAGGGCTTTGTCAGCAGCAGCTGCGAGTTCAGGCCGAAGTGGCGCTCGGAAAATTCCTCGGCGGGATTCTCGCCGGCGTGGCGGAGGAGGCGCTGCACCATGCCCATCTTCGCGTCGAGGTCGTCGACTTTCGCGACGAAGACGGCTTCAGGCGTGGCGGCGATGACGGCGGCGCCCCACTCGAGTTCGCCTTGGTGCGAGAGGACGATGTGTTCGAGGCGTTCGAGGAGATCGGAGGCGAGTTTCACCTTCATGCCGGCTTTGCGGACGAGTTGATAACCGAGGACGACGTGACCTTGAAGGAGGCCGCGGCGGCTCTTGGAGGTGACGAGGTCGCCTTGGTATTCGATGACTTTGCCCGTGTCGTGCACGAGCACACCGGCCATCGCGAGATCGGCGTTCACCTCGGGATAGAGCGGCAGGAGTGCGCGGGCGGCACGGGCCATGTGTGTCGTGTGCTCGAGCAGCCCGTGGCGGTAGGCGTGGTGCATCGCGACGGCGGCGGGCGCGATGCGGAATTGTTCGCCGATGTCGTCGAAGACGGCCTGCACGGTGGCGCGGATCTCCGGGTGTTGGATCGATGCGATGTGTTGCTGGAACTCGGTCCAGAGCGCGTCGGCGTCTTCGGGCGCGGTCTCGACGAGATTGGCGAGGACGGTCGAGCCGGCGAGTTGCTCGGTCGAGATGGACTCGGCGCGGAGCAGTTTCGGCGAGAAGGCGTCGCGGTAGTAGTCCACCTCGGCTTCGATGCGGACGACGCCACCGTCGCGGGTCGTGGAGAAAAGTTCGAACGCCGGCGCGTCGCCCCAGACGTTGACGGAGAAGCTGCCGGTCTTGTCGCCGAGTTCGACGGAGAGGAAGGGGTTGCCGTTCTTGGCGGTCTTGGTCGTCACGCGGCGCACGAGCAGAACGCTGGCGAAGGTGTCGGAGCCGTTTTTGTCGAGCGCCTTGATGTCGCGCACACAGAGCAGGGAAGAGAGGTCGGCCATGTGCGCGAGTTCAGCGGATGCGGTGGCGTTGGCCAACAAAAGAATCACTGCGGCTGAGGGGCGATTTGGGCTAGCTTTCACTCGGGGCGCACGTAGACAGATGGTTCCCGCATGGAGCTGAATCTTCATCCTCTCGCCACAAAGTGCTATGTGTCCGGCCGCGAATTCGCGGAGGGCGAGCGTGTCGTGTGCTATCTGGTGCGCGAGGCCGACGGGTTGACGGGGCGTCGGGACGTGCTCGAGAGCGAGGCAGCGAACATGCAGGCGCCGGCGGAGATTTTTTGCCGCTGGGTCATCAGCTACAAACCGCGCAAGGCGGGCGAGAACGCCGATCGCAACTTGAAGATGACGGCGGAGAATCTGTTCGTGACGCTGGCCGACCCGACGAATCCGCCGGACGAGACGAACACGCCGCTGCTGCAGTTCCTCGCGCTCATGCTGGAGCGGAAGAAGATTTTGAAGCCGCGCGGAAAGACGCCGGAAGGCGCGCGCAACATTTTCGAACACGCACGCTCGCACCAAATGTATGAGATTCCGGTCGGCGACCTGAATGCGGAGTTCTTCGTGAAGATCCAAGGTCAACTGGACGTGCTCGTGGGCGCGCCGAAGAAGAAGGCCGAAGAACCCAAGGCGTCGCCGGCGAATGTCGACGTGGCTAGTGGCCCAGAAGCGACGCCGGCCAGCTAAGCGCTGAGGCGGTGTTTCGCGCTGGTCCGACTCTGGCGAGGCATTCTATTGGGCATTTGAAAGGAGTGCGACAAACGACGTCGACGGATTGCCAAATCCAAAGACCTTTCCTTTTAGGTCTCCGCCACCGAGGTTTATCGCGACGACCTCTCCCTTATCGTTCAAAATCGGGGCTCCGCTCGTGCCTGCCAAATTCATCCCTGATTGGTCGTAGGAATACTCGATGGACGCTTTGCCGACCCGCGAGACTACGGCACTGAGCAGCCGCAATTCCTGTTCGCCGCGTGGCCGAGCGAGGAGATACACCTTTTCTCCGACCTTTGGCGAAACTGCTGAGATGACCAGCGTAGCGCCGTGGTAGTTCGAAAGGCGAAAAGCGGCGATGTCGTGCGCGGCGTCGCGTTGATCGAAAGCCTTCGCCGCCGGAATGAACATCATCTCTGACGAAACCAAGATGAGCGACGGGTGATCCATAGATGAAGCGGCGAGTGCAGACACAAAATTTTTCGCTTCAGTCGGTGAGAGATCGCGTTCGAGGCCTGCTGCGGGGCCGAACAAGTGATGTGCGGTCACGAACACCGGAGCGCCGTCGATGCGCACAAGAAAACCGGTCCCGGCTGTCAGGGAATCGTAGCCTGTCAGAAACGTGGGTTTGAACACCACGTCGCCCGGCGGATTTGGCGCGGCGCAGAGTGAGCACGCCACAAGAAGGAATGCAGATACGGAGAGTTTCATCGGCAAACGGCGATAGATAGCGGAGAGCGAGTCAGTCACTCTCCCGTCGGCTCG
Organism: Candidatus Didemnitutus sp.; assembly: GCA_019634575.1. Taxonomy (NCBI): domain Bacteria; kingdom Pseudomonadati; phylum Verrucomicrobiota; class Opitutia; order Opitutales; family Opitutaceae; genus Candidatus Didemnitutus; species Candidatus Didemnitutus sp. The sequence continues at coordinate 406,756 of JAHCAY010000001.1, read as the reverse complement.
TGCGGAGGAGAAGATGGCAACGTGGCGGTATCAAGCACTGACTCGTCAAAAGCCGTGTGTGGGGATTGCCTGCAAAACGAAAAAAGCCCGCGGGTTGTGCGGGCTTTGAGTGTGAGACGGAGCAGAGCAGGCGGGGCGCCCGCGCAACTCAGGCGCCGACGAGCGTGACGTCGGGCTCGAAGGCGACTTGCAGCCGGTAGATCTGGCCGGGGCGCATGATCAGCGGGTGGTCGCGCACGAAGTTCTGCACGTAGTGGAGCTTGCCGTAGTTGGTCTTGAACTTCGGATCGGCGGTCACGACCTCGGTCTCCTGCCACGCCGCGTGGAAGTCGTCCTTGATGACCTGGCAACGATGGCCGTTGGCACCGAGGATCGGCGAGGTGTCGAGGCGATACTTCGAGTGCGGCGTGCCGATGACGAGGCAGAGGCGGAATTTGTCGAGCTGCACCTGGTTCTTCACCGTGTAGGCGAACTCGGCACTGATCTTGTTGCCGGAGAAATTCCACTGCACCTTCACGCTGCCGATGCCTCGGACGAGTTCTTCCTTCGTGTTGATCAGCTCGGGCTGTTCGTAGCGGAAGAAGAACGAGTTCTTCAGGCCGAGGCCGGTGACGCATTTCTGGCCGTAGAACGAAGGGAGGGTGACGTTCTCGCCGAAGGTCAGCTCGGGCTGCATGATCGGCAGGTAAACGTTGTTCGGCCAATCGAAGACGCCGGGCGAGTGCGGGAAGGCGAGGCTGTCGGCCGTGGCGCTGCCGCCGGAGCTGACGAGCGGGAGCTGGAAGTGCAGCCCGGATTCTGCGTCGCGGTAGAGGAAGAGGCCCTGTTCCTTGCGGTTCGATTTGTCGAAGATGACGAAGCGGCCAGTGGTCTTCACGGGCTCGGCTTTGCCGGCTTCCATCGTCATGTTGACGACCTTCGCGAGGCGCGACCACTGGCAGAGGTAGCGCGCGGCGTCGAAGTTGGCCATGCGCGTGGTGTGCGTGGCGTAGGTGGTGCGCTCTTCGTCGCGGACGTCGAGGAAGCCGTGTTCCTGGTCGAGATAGGTCTGGAAGAAGAAGTAGAAGAGGCGGCGCAGGATGTCGTAATACTTCGGCTTCTGGTCGTCGGGGATCCAGCCGTCGCGCAGGCCCTGGAGGAGGAGGCTGATGCAGTGCATCTGGCCGTAGGCACCGGCGGCTTTGCCGTAAGCCCAGCCGAGGCCGTCCGCGCGGACGAGGTCGGGCATGAGCTTGATGTATTTCTCGGCGTAGGTGCGGAGGGTGGGGAGCTTGCGCTCGCGGAGGGCGGAGTTGGCGTGGAGTTGGAGCGCGGAGCGCACGAACACCAGCGTCATGACGCCGTAGAGATTGAAGTGGCCGCCGATGCCGGGCTCCGCGTCGTCGAAGAAGCCGTTGGAGCTGGTCTGCTCGATGCGCTCGACCATGCGCTCGATGAGGCGCGAGGTTTCGTCCTTCTTGGAGAGGCCGAGGGAGAAGCGGCAGACGGCTTTGGCGACGTTGAAGGCCTGCCAGTAGTTGTCGTAGTCGCTGCGGTGGAGGAGCTGCTTGTCGAGGCGCTGGCGGGTCTCGTCGACGAGGCGTTCCCAGACGGGATTGCGCTCCTTGGAGGGGCCGAAGCAGAGGAGGCCGAGGGCGGCGTAGGCGAGGCCGTTTTCGCCGGAGGGCTCGGTGAAGGCCTGCGCAGTGATGCAGCGGGCGGCGAGGTCGATGAGGTCGTGGCCCTTGAGGGTGGTCTCGCCGGTGGCGCGATAATACTCGCCGAGGGCGTAGGCCACGTGGCCGGGTTCGTCGGAGCGGGGATTCTCGCCGGAGATCGGAGTGACGGTGCCGTCGGCGTTGATCGAGTCGAGGTTATGGCCGAGCATCGAGCGGGCCATGTCGAGACATTGCTCGGAGAAGCTATTCATTCAGGAGGGCGGGCAGATTGGTTGGGTTGGGAGAGGTGCGGCAAGGTCGGATTTGCGTCGTGACGTGAACGTCGCGGGCTTACCGGGCGATGAGCTTGAGGAATTCCGCGTTGTTCTTCGTCTTCGAAAGGCGAGTGACCATCGTGTCGGTGGCTTCCTCGATCTTTTGCTGGACGAGCGCGCGGCGGAAGAAGTGGATGCCTTCGAGGTTCTTGGCGTCGAGGAGAAGCTCTTCCTTTCGTGTGCCGGAGGATTGGACGTTCACGGCGGGCCAGATGCGCATCTCGGCGGCCTTGCGGTCGAGGACGAGCTCCATGTTGCCGGTGCCCTTGAATTCCTGGAAAATCACGTCGTCCATGCGCGAGCCGGTTTCGACGAGAATGGAGGCGATGATGGTGAGTGAGCCGCCGTCTTCGGTGTTGCGGGCGGAGGCGAAGAGCTGGCGCGGTTTCTCCAGCGCGCGGACATCCAAGCCGCCCGAGCCGGTGCGGCCGGAGTTGCGCTGGGTGTTGTAGGCGCGGGAGAGGCGGGTGAGGGAGTCGACGAAGAGCACGACGTCCTTGCCGGCTTCGACGAGGCGCTTGGCGCGTTCGATGCAGAGCTCGGCAATGCGGATGTGGTTCTCGACGGACTCGTCGTTGGACGACGCCCAGACTTCGGCTGGGACGCTGCGCTTGAAGTCAGTGACTTCCTCGGGACGCTCGTCGACGAGGAGGATCATGACGTGGCACTCGGGGTGATTCTCAAGGACGCCCAGCGCCATGTCGCGGAGAAAGGTCGTCTTGCCGGTGCGTGGCGGGGCGACGATGAGGCCGCGCGTGCCCTTGCCGATGGGGCAGAAGAGGTCGACGACGCGGGTGGTCATGCGGCCGTCCTTCAGCTCGAGCTTGAGGTGCTCGTTGGGCGTGATCGTGAGGAGATTGGCGAACTCGACGACGCGGCGACGCGCCTCGAGGTCCATGCCGTCGACCTTTTCAATGAAGCGGACCTTCGGATTGGGGAAGCGCTGATCGGGTGTCGCCTGAGCGGTGATCATCGAGCCCTGGCCGAGCTTGAAGCGGCGGATCAGCTCACGCGGCACGAACGGGTCGGTCGGACGCCGCTTGCCGAAGCGCGAGAGGTCGAGCAGCTGGCCGTTGCGGCTGTTGTCGAGGTCGAGGATGCCTTCGACGCGAATTGAGTTGTCCGGCTGTTGCGGGGGTTGCGCGGCCGGATTCTGTTCGGAAGCCTGCGACGCGGGGGCGTCGGGCTGTTGGTCTTTTTCCATAGCAAAACGGGAGTTCGGAGCTGCCGAGACTTGACCGCTAAATCCGTGGGAGCCATTTACTCCCTTCGTCGCTTCAACCCCAAAAAGAGGAGAAACAAGTGTCGGACCAAACGATTACCTCAGTGTCCCGGGAGAGTAGAGTTTTCAAACCCTCAGCCGAGTTCAAGGGCCAGGCAAACCTTGGCAGCTTCGAAAGTTACCGTAAGCTCTACACCGAGTCTGTCAACGCCCCAGATAAATTCTGGGCCAAACAGGCCAACACGCAGCTCGTGTGGCGCAAGCCTTTCAAGCAGGTTCTGCAATGGAAACCACCGTTCGCCAAGTGGTTCGTGGGCGGTAAGTTAAGCGTCGCCGAAAACTGCCTCGATCGCCACCTCGGCACCGTTCGCGAGAACAAGGCCGCAATCATCTTCGAAGGTGAGCCGGGCGACGTCCGGACGATCACTTATCGCCAGCTTTACTTCCACGTCTGCCGCTTCGCACACGTGCTGGAAAACATGGGCATCAAGCCCGGTGACCGCATCGCGATCTACATGCCGATGATTCCCGAAGCGGTCATCGCGATGCTCGCCTGCGCGCGCGTCGGCGCGGTGCACACGGTCGTCTTTGGCGGTTTCTCGCCCGAAGCGCTCAAGGACCGCATCAACGACTGCAAAGCCAAGGTCGTCATCACCGCCGACGGCGGCTGGCGTCGCGGCAAGATCGTCGAACTCAAGGCCAACGTCGACAAGGCCCTCGAGGGCGCGCCGACCGTCCAATCCGTCCTCGTCGTCAAGCGCACCGGCCACGACGTCAACATCGTCGAAGGCCGCGACACGTGGTGGCGCGAAGCCTGGCAGGGCGCGCCGAATTTCCACGACGCGAAGGCCTTCGATTCCGAGCACCCGCTCTTCATCCTCTACACCTCCGGCTCGACCGGAAAACCCAAGGGCGTGCTCCACACTTCCGCCGGCTACCTGCTCGGCGCGAAGCTCAGCTCGCAATACGTCTTCGATCTCAAGGACAGCGATCGCTACTTCTGCTCGGCCGACATCGGCTGGATCACCGGCCACAGCTACGTCGTCTACGGCCTGCTCTCGAACGGCTCGACCGTCTTCCTCTACGAAGGCGCGCCCAACCAGCCCGAGCCGGACCGTTTCTGGCAGATGATCGACCGCCACGGCATCACGATCCTCTACACCGCGCCGACAGCCATCCGCGCGTTCATGCGCTGGGGCGACAACTACGTTCTCCGCCACCGTCTCGACTCGCTGCGCCTGCTCGGCTCCGTGGGCGAGCCGATCAATCCCGAGGCGTGGATGTGGTATCACAAGATGATCGGCAAAAAGAAGTGCCCGATCGTCGACACGTGGTGGCAGACCGAAACCGGCTCCATCATGATCACGCCGCTGCCCGGCGTCACTCCGACCAAGCCCGGCTCGGCCACGCTGCCGTTCTTCGGCGTCGCGCCGAAGGTCGTCGACAACGACGGCAAGGAAGTCCCGCGCAACAGCGGCGGCAAACTCGTCATCACCAAGCCGTGGCCCTCGATGCTTCGCACGCTCTGGGGCGACGACGAACGTTTCAAAAAAGCCTACTTCTCCGAGTTCCCGAACAACCCCGACTTCTACTTCACTGGCGACGGTGCCCGGCAGGACAAGGACGGCTACTTCTGGATCGTCGGCCGCATCGACGACGTCCTCAACGTCTCCGGCCACCGCATCGGCACCGCGGAAGTTGAGAGCGCGCTCGTCTCGCATCCGTTCGTTGCCGAAGCCGCCGCCGTGGGACGCCCCGACGAACTCAAGGGCCAATCGCTCGTCGTGTTCGTCACGCTGAAGACCGGCCACGAAGCCACCGACGAACTCAAGGAAGCTCTCCGCGCGCACGTCGCGAAGGAGATCGGCGCCCTCGCGCGACCCGACCAAGTCCGCTTCGCCGCGGGCCTGCCCAAAACGCGCTCCGGAAAAATCATGCGCCGTCTGCTCAAGGAACTCGCCACCTCCGGCGAGATCAAGGGCGACACGACGACGCTCGAGGACTTCTCCGTCATCGCCGCGCTGAAGTCCGACGACGAGTAAGATAGGGGCCGCTGTCCACAACGGCCCTTCACTCGAACAACACTTCGCCAATCGAGGCGCGCCGCAACCCGGCGCGCCTTTTTTCTGTTCACCCGCGCGACGAACCGCAGAGTAGGGCGCCGTGCCCGAGAAAACTGCAGGAGCGAATTCGCCCCGCGCCTCCGCGTCCCCTGAACGCCCCGCGCTTCTCCATCCTTCCTCCGTGCTCCGCCTTCCGTCCTCAGTCTCCCGTCCTCCGTCTTCCGGCTTCACGCTCCTCGAACTCCTCGCCGTGATCGCGATCATCGCGGTCCTCACCGGCATCGTGATCGGCGTCGGTCGCCGCGCTTCTGAGGCCGGCAAAGTCGCCCGCGCCAAAGCCGAACTCGCCGCACTCTCCGCTGCGCTCGAATCCTACAAGCGCCAATACGGCGACTACCCGCAGACCGACGACAACGCGCAACTGCTCCAAGCGCTCATCGGCAAGCTCGGGCCGACGCGCCTCGCGCTCAGTCCTGCCGGCCGCGCGCAGCTCGAGGCGGCGAAGTTCACCATCGCTCTGACCGCCGCGCCGAACACTCCCGTCGATCCATTTGCGAACGCCTCCGCCGTGCTGCTCGATCCGTGGGAGCAGCCTTATCGCTACGTCTACAAGACCGGCGGCACTTGGACGAATCCGTCGTTCGTGCTCTACAGCATTGGCGCTGACGGACTCGACTCGCCGACGCTCCTGAGCGGCGGGTTCATCGATGTTGCTCCCGCCGCCAACGCCGACAACCTCTACGCCAATCGCAATTGATGAAGCCATCAGCGTTCAGCTTTCAGCGCTCAGCTTGCGGAGCGCGTCGCGCGTTTTCCCTGCTCGAGCTTCTCGCCGTCATCGCAGTCATCGGTATCCTCGCGAGCCTGATATTCCCGAGCATCTCGGGCGCCCGCAAATCGGCCAATCGCGCCAAGACGAAAGTGCAATTCAATCAATGGGCGGCGGCGATTGAATCGTTCCGCAGCGAATACGGATACTATCCGACTTTCGACACCTCGAACCTCGTCAACGGCGGCGCGATGACCGTCGTGTCGGGCGACCATCTCTTCCACGACATCCTTGCGGGCAAGAAGCGCGACGGCAGCGCGCTCACCACCGGCTCGACGATCGCCGCCGGCAGCCAGAACCGCAAACGCATCCCATTCTACTCCTTCTCGGATTCGGACCTCACGCCCGCCGACGCGGCGTTTCCGAACCTTCTCCGCGACGCCTTCGACAACCTCTCCATCGCCGTGCTGGTCGACCGCAACCTCGACGGGAAGATCGACAACAACGACTACGGCACGTTCCCGAATGTTGTTGCCGCCGACGGCTCCTCGATCCGTCCCACCGCGACCGATATTCCCACGACGGGCGTCCGTGCCGGCGTGGTCTTCTACGCCCCCGACCCGAACGCGACCGCCGCCGCACCGGCGTTCATCTTTAGCTGGAAATGATCTCGTCCGCCCCACGCCGAGCCGCGTCGGGTTTCACGCTGCTGGAACTGCTCGTCGTCGTCGGGCTGATCTCGGCGTTCTCGTTCATCCTCATTAACACGTTGGGCACCACGCGTGGCGCGGCGCTGCAATCCGCGCAGGGCATGTTGGCGAATTTGATTGTTGCTGCGCGCACCAAGGCGGCCGCCTCCGGCCAGTCGAGCCGTATCCTGATCCAGTTCGACGCAACGAGCAACACAGCGGCGACGCGTTTTCTGAGACACCTCGTGCTGCAAGTTCAGGTCAGCGGGACGTGGCAGTCACTGACCGAGGTCTATTTGCCGGAAGGAACGTATATTCTCCCGGGGAACTACGCATTGCCCTTGGGCTTGCTTGCCGCGACCGATACGCCGTGGACGCGGCCTAGCGATAACCAGGATATGCGTTCGACCGCGTTGCGGAGCGGTAATATCACCGTCGCGGCGATCAATGGGGGCACCACTGAACAATGGACAGGCATGGTCTTCTCTGCGAACGGCACTACCACGAACTCCAACGGGGCGCTCATTGTTGCTGCCGGTCGACCGCGCGCCCCAGCGTCGTATGGTTCGGGGGAATCGCCGGTGGAATTATTGCACCCTGAGCAGGTGCGTGGCTTGAGTATCAGCACGTATGGCGTGGCTGCGTTGATCAACAGCCGTGCGGGCTTCTGAGCGATGAGACGTCGTGGATTTTCTCTCGTGGAGGTTGTGATTGCCGTTGGAGTGTTCGCCGGAGCCATCGCCGTGGTCCTTGCGTTGCTGCCGTCGCTGACTGCGCAGTCGGCTTCGTCAGCAGACGCGCTCGTGGCGCAACGCCTGCCGGATGCGGTGCGAGTGGAAATGCAGAGACTGGCCACGATAGGAAGCTTCGACGCTTTGGCGACCAACGTGCCAGTGATGACCGGGCCCTTGGACAACGGGCTAGCGTTCGTGGCTGCGCGTGATGGGGCTCGATTACACACGCTGAATTATCTGTCGACGGCGACTGGCGACGTTCTGTTGCTGCGCGAACAGTATTTTCTGGTCGAGATTTGGCGCTTCCCGGCGGCGCCGCTTGCTTACGAAGCCACGGGGGCTGTGTTGCCGGTCTACGTTCGCGTATCGTGGCCTTATCGGGTGGCCGATGCTGGTTCGCCTGTCGCCCTTGAGAACCGCAACTCACTTACTTTCACCTGCGCGATCAATCGATGAAACGTCGAGTCCAGGGCTTCACGTTACTTGAGCTGTTGGTGGCGGTCACCCTCACGCTGGGCATGGCTGCGGTGATGCTCGCCGTCACCACGGGCACTCTGAACGTCTGGCGCCGCTCGCAGGATCGTTTCTCCACGTCGGTGCAAGCGAAGCTCGCGTTGGACTTCCTAGAGCGAGACCTGCATGCTGGAGTTTTCCGTTCGGACGCGGCGACAACGTGGCTGGCGGTGGATGTCACGAACAGTTCTGGCAGCCTGGTAAGCCGGGGGTGGCAGGTTGCGTCGTTGATGAAGCCGTCGACTGGCGAAAGCCTGAATCTGTTGCCCACGAGCGATGACGGGCGCAATTCCCCTATTTCAAACGCCCGTTTCGGAGTGTCGGGGACTTGGCTACGGATGATCAGCACGGTGGCCGAGTCCGGCACGGATGGTGCGTTGCCAAGAGCGGTCGCTTATCAGGTGGCCCGGCGTCCGCAGACCGGTGCCATCTCGGCAACAAATCCTGCCGAGGTCCGTTACGCGCTCTACCGGGCAGCGGTCTCCTCATCGACCAGTTTTGCAAACGGCAACGACGTCACTGCTGGTTACGGAACCGCGCTTTCCGTTGTGAACGCCAGCGACGCGATTCTTAGCAATGCTGTCGATTTTGGTGTGTGGCTCTACGTTCAGGCTGCCGATGGTTCGCTGCGACGCATTTTTCCGGCTGATGCCGGCGACATTTCACACGCCGCTCGCGACTCCGGTGGCGCGCCGGACGCCAACCGTTATCCCAGTGTCGCTGATGTGATGATTCGCGTGTTGTCAGAGGAAGGCGCTCGTCAGGTCGCTGCCATGGAGCAGGCAACGATCGCGCGGCCGTCCAACTACACCAGCGACGCCGAATGGTGGTGGTCGGTTGTCGAGGCGAATTCGAGCGTCTATGTCCGACGCATCGAACTGAAAGGCGGTGCACGGTGAGACGTGGGACGTGCGGCTTCGCGCTGGTGCTCACCCTCGCGTTGTTGGGCTTATTGGTGTTGGCCGTTTTCGCACTCAGCGCACTTGTCCGCGTCAATGGACAGGTGTCCGCAAGCAGTGCGGCGCAGTTGCAGGCGCGGCAGAATGCCTTGTTGGCACTCGGGATTGGCTTGAGTGAACTGCAAAAAAACGCCGGCCCTGATAGTCGCATCACGGGAATGGCTGGTGTCGCCGGCGTGCCGAACGCGGCGGCGAGTTCCACTCGATACTGGACCGGAGTTTGGCGGGACGATGGCACTTTTGTTTCGTGGCTAACCTCGGGGGCGATTGCGTCAAACAATGCGGGAACCGATACCATCGAGTTGGTGGCCACTAGCAGTGTTGGCACGGCTTCATCGACATCGGTCAATGTGGAGAAGGAACACGTGATCGCTGGAAAGATCCCGATCGGCATTTTGGGGACAACGGTGGGGAAATATGCCTTCGTTGTGCTGGACGAAGGCTCGAAGTTAGGGGCTGGCTCAGACGGCGTGACTTTAGCGAATTCGAATGCTGTGCCGCGGATGAGTTCAGGACTCTTGACTAACCAGCTAAATCTTCGCACGGCGCTTCAAAACAACCCAGCGAACGTGCTGAAAGCTGTGTCGTTTGAGCAGCTATCGATGATTTCGACGCCCGCGTTGACCCCTTCCGTCCTTCAAGACACCTTTCATTACGTCACTCGATCCAACAGATTCGTAAGCGGCGGGCAGTTGATGACAGGGGCGGTAAATCTAAATTCCACTAACACGCTCCTCTGGCGGTCGATCCTAGATACCTACAACTCAGTTACGGGAGTGCCGCAGATTTCGGCGAGCCTAGTGACGTCGCGTGGTCGTGCTATCGGCGATGGTTTCGCAGCTTCGAATACCGGGAAGTCCTCTGGGGGACCATTCACGTCGGTCGCCGGATTCAGTGCGTATCTCGCGACGATTTTTCCTGGGTCGAGCTCTCCAACGGCGGCGCAAATCGTCCAAGCGCTGGGGGCGATGCTGCAGGTCCGATCGGATACCTTTCGCATCCGTGCCTACGGAGAAGCGCTGAATGCTGTCGATTCAACGCAGACCGAGGCGGTCGCATATTGCGAGGCGATCGTCCAGCGCACGCCTGACACCGCGCCGAACGGGCTAGGGCGGCGCTTTGTCGTGACTTATTTTCGCTGGCTGGGGCCTGGTGACATCTAGAAAAATCTTGTGGATTTTTTCGGAAAACTATGGCTTTTACGCCGTTCCGCAGGCCCTCCCGGCCAACGGTAAACGCCAGGGTAGCTCAGTGGTAGAGCAGGGGACTCATAAGCCCTTGGTCGCCGGTTCAATCCCGGCCCCTGGCACCAACCTTCGCCCCTTCGGGGACTACGGTTGGCGGGCCAACCTCAGACGATCTGACCATCGCAGACCCGCCGGGTTGACGTTGATGAAAATGGGGCGTTGAGCCTTCGGACATCGTTCATAGCTTTCGAGCACGGGCCATGCATGTATTACGCTTACATCCTGGAAAGCCTTTCGCGCCCCGGTGAACGCTACACAGGCAGCACGTCGGACCTGAAATCGCGGCTTCGTGAGCACAACGCCGGTCTCTCCGCGCACACGGCGAAATTTCACCCGTGGCGCATCGTTTTCTACGCCGCATTCGAAAACGAACCCAAAGCACGCGCCTTCGAACGATACCTGAAGACCGGCTCCGGTCGCGAATTCTCCCGCCGCCACTTTTGATTCCAACTGGCTGGCCGGGCACTTGCCCGCCGGAGTCCAAGCAAAGCTTGGCGTAGGCGGGTCCGTGTGTTTCGTCGCTACTGTGGTTAAGCAAACCTACGATCTCGTCATCCTCGCCGCCGGCATGGGCAGCCGTTTCGGCGGGCTCAAGCAAGTCCAGCCTGTCGGGCCGCATGGCGAGCTGATCATCGAGTATTCGATCTTCGATGCGCTGCGCGCGGGCTTCGACCGGCTTGTGCTCGTCATCCGCAAGGACATCGAGGCCGACTTCCGCGCCACGATCGGCCGCCGCCTCGAGTCGCGCATGGCGGTCGAATACGTTTTTCAGGAACTGGACGATTTGCCGGGAGTGGCGCGAGCGAGCTCGCTGCCTACGCGGACGAAGCCGTGGGGCACGGGCCACGCGGTGCTGGCGGCGCGCGACGTCGTGAAGCGACCGTTCGCCGTGATCAATGCCGACGACTTCTACGGTGCTTCCGGCTACCGCGCGCTCGCGGCGCATTTTGCCGCGTCGCGGGACTACGCGCTCGTTGGCTATCCGCTGCGGCAAACGTTGTCGGAGCACGGCAGCGTGAGTCGCGGCGTGTGCGCGGTCGATGCGGCGGGTCGGTTGAAGCACATCACCGAGCTGACAAAGATCGAACAGACCGCGACGGGCGTGCGCTATCTCGACGGCGCAGGCGCCGCGCAGCCGCTGACCGGCGACGAGACGGTGTCGGTGAACTTTTGGGGCTTCACGCCGGCATTACTGCCGCAGTTGCAGGCTCTGTTCGCGGAGTTTCTCGCCGCGCGCGGCGCCGATCCGAAGGCGGAATTCTATCTACCGACGGCAATCAGCGACCTCAATGAACGCGGCGCGGCCAACGTGGCGTTGCTGCGCAGCGAGAGCGCGTGGTTCGGCATCACGTATCGCGAGGACTTGCCGACGGCGATGAGCGCGGTGCGCGAGTTGGTGGCGGCGGGGCAGTATCCCGCGCCGCTGTGGAGCTGAGCTTCGTAGCGCAGGCTTCCAGCCTGCTGGGAGCGACGGGACAGGCTGGAAGCCTGCGCTACCTCGACTTGGCCCGTTTCAACTCAGTTCCGCGAGGATCCCGCGCAGTTCGCGCTCGGGGTCTTCGTGGTTCTGCTCGATGGCGAGTTGCAGCGCCTGCTCGAGCCATGGCTTCGCATCGGTCGCGCGGCCGAGCGCGAGCAGCGTTTTGCCGAGGAGAATGCGGGCCATCATCCAGTCGGCTTTCTTTGCCGCGCAAAATTCGAGATGCGGCACGGCTTCGGTGTCCTTGCCCTCGCGCAGCAGGGCCTGCGCGAGGCTGAAGCGGAACATCTCGTTCTCGGGCTGCGCGGTCACGAGGGCGGCAAAGCGGGCGGAGCTCATGGCTGGGCGCGGTGCGCCGGTTTAGGTTGCTGGTTGAGGTGTAGTTTCAGGCGGAAGGAAAAGCGAAGTCGGCGGCCAGGGGCGTGTCGCGCTTAAACTTCGACTTCCAACTTAAACCGCGCGGTGCGACTGCGTCGCGCCTTATTCGGCGAAAATCACGATCGCGGTCGCGTTGTCGAGGCCGCCGCGCTCGCGTGCGAGTTCGACGAGGACGCGCGCGGCGGTCTCGGGTGCGTGGGCGTTCGCGAGGTGTTTGGCGATTTCGTGCGGCGTGATGCACCGCGTGATGCCGTCGGTGCAAAGCAGGTAGCGGTCGCCGGTCTCGATGGCGTGCGCGTCGATGTCGCCTTCCAGCGGCGGCGGCTGGCCCACGCAGCGGGTGAGGGCGGCGCGGTTTTCCGACAGGAGGTAGGTGGGTTCGCCGCGCGCGGCGCGGGCGCGCATCTCATTTTCCAGATTATGCTCGCGGGTGAGCGCCTCGAGGTCGCCGGCGCGGAGCCGGAACATGTAGCTGTCGCCGACGTGCACGACGTTCACGGCACCTTCCGCGAAATGCGCGAGCGTCAGCGTGGTGCCGATGCCGTAGCGCGGACTGAGCTGGCGGCCGAGCGTGAACACGGCGTCGTTGGCGCGCGCGAGCGCAGCAGAGTAGTCGAAGGGTTTCCGTGCGTCCTTGAGAAACCACTCGGCGAACTCGTCGAGTGCGGCCCGGCTCGCGGCGGCACCGGCGGGCAGGCCGCCGATGCCATCGGCCACGGCGTAGAGTTGCAGGCCGTCGTCGCACAAAAAGCTGTCCTCGTTCTGCTGCCGGTAGCAGCCGATGTCGGTGAGGGCGGACGAGCGCAGCTTCATGTTCGGCTCCAAGTTGCGCGGGCCGCGCTCAAATGAAAGGACGAAAAATCCGTTCGCGGTCGGAGCGCGTGAGGCGTTCGTAGCGCGGCGTTGGCAGGCTGGCGACGAATTCGCGGCCGTAGGCCTTCGTGAGCATGCGCGGGTCGAGAATGGTGACGATGCCGCGGTCGGACTTGCTGCGGATTAGCCGGCCGATGCCTTGGCGGAATTTGCCCAGCGCCTCCGGCAACGCGAGCTGGGCAAAGGGATTTCCTCCCTCCGAGGCGACCCATTCGGCCCTAGCTTGCGCGACCGGGTGATTGGGTGGCTCGAACGGCAGGCGCGTGATGATCACCTGCGAGAGGGCGTCGCCGGGCACGTCGATGCCGGTCCAGAAACTCTCGGTGCCGAAGAGCACACCGTTGCCGGCTTGGCGGAGTTTCTCGGCGAGTTCGGAACGGGAGACGCCCGATTCCTGGACGAGGCATTTGCGACCGGCGGCGCGGTAGTCCGGCTCGAGTCGCGCGGCGACGGCGAGGAGATCGCGGTAGCTCGTGAACAACACGAGTGAGCCGCCGCGCACTGCGAGCGTGCAGAAGCGCACGTAGTCGGTGATGGCGTCGAGCGCGAGTTTGCCCTCGGCGGAGGCGGACGGCTCCGGCACGTCGGCGGCGAGGTAGACGCGCATGTGCCGTTCGTAGTCGAACGGCGATTTTTCGATCACCGTCTCGACGGCATGTGCGCCCACGCGCTCGCGGAACGGCTCGATCGAGCTGCCGGTGGCGAGCGTCGCGCTGGTGAGCACGCACGAAGTTTCGCGCTGGAAAAGCCGGCGGCGCAGCTCGGCGGAGACATCGAGTGGCGCCGAGCGCAGGCTGACGACGAGTTCCTTGCGGCGGTCCACCATCTCGGCCCAGTGCACGTCGCCTTCGCGCGCAAGATCGAGCCAGGACTTGATCGCGTCGCGGTAGGCGGAGAGGCGCTTCTGCTTCGTTTCCACCTCGACGTGCGCGATGTTCTCCGGCGGCAGGCACGTGCGCAGTGCGTCGAGGCGCGCGACGACGCTGTTGAGCGGACCGGCGAGGAGGTGTTCGACGGCGTCGGCTTCGCGCCAACGCTGGAGGCTCGATCCCGCGGGAATTTTCTCCGCGACGGTGGCGAAAAAATGGTCGGCTTGCTCGGCGGCGATTTCCACGGCGCGCTGTCCGCCGGTGTCCTTGTGGCGGACGAAGAGGCCTTTCTTGCGCTTCGGGTTGAAGAGCGCGTGGAGCTGTCGCCGCAGTCCGGCGGAAGTGAGCGCGAGGCCGAGGTGTTCGGTCGCGATGTCGGGCACGGTGTGCGCCTCGTCGAGGACGAGGAAGTCGTCGAGCCGCAGGATGCCGCGCGCGAGCGACTTTTCCTGCGCCGCCTGCACGGCCATCAGCGTGAAGAGCAGGCTGTGGTTGACGATGACGAGATTGGCGGAATCGCGGCGCTTTTTGGCGCGCTGGTAGAAACACGCGGCGCTGTCGCAGTGTTTCGAGGAGCAGGCGTCGGAGTCGGCAGAGACTTCGTCCCACACTTCGGGCGCGACGCGTTCGGGCAGGTCCGCGAGCAAGCCGGTTTCGGTTTTCAGCGCCCAGGCGGCGAGGCGGGCGAGTTGCTCCTGTTCGGGCGTGGCGAAGAGTTCCGTCTTTTCCTGGAGCGCGCGGGCGAGTCGGGTCGTGCAGAGGTAATTGCCTTTGCCCATCAGCACGGCGCTCGTGAAGTCGCGATACGCAGCGAGCTCGGGCGCGGCGGCGAACAGGCGGCGGCAGTTCGCAAGGTCCTTGTCGCGCACCTGTTCCTGCAGGGTCTTCGTGTGCGTCGAGACGAGAAACTGCCGGCGCGTGTCGACGGCGTGGATGATGCCGGGGATGAGATACGCGAGGCTCTTGCCGACGCCGGTGCCGGCCTCGCAGAGCAGGCTGGTGTCGCCCTCCATGGCGGCGGCCACGGCGTGCGCCATGCGTTCCTGCTCGGGGCGATGTTCGAGACTGAGACTCGTGCACAGCCAGCCGTCGTCGGCGAACACGGCCGACGTCAGCTCCACGGCGCGCGAGACGGCCGCGCCGCCGCCCTCGTTGAGACTAATCATCAATTACGACTGAGCTGATGACTTTCAAACGGGGCAAATTTATTTGCGAGCGTTTGCCCTCGAAACAACTCTGAGGGCATGGCAGCCGAAGCGAAACCAGGTGCGGAATGGACGCACGAGTTGATCAAGTTCCTGCAAACGCAGCCCGCAGTGGCGGCCGTGCGCGTGAACTCCGCGGACATGACTGTGTCGGTCGCCACGCTCGGGAGCGTCGACTCCGCGCAGCTCGAACAACAAATCCAGCAAGTGCTGCTCGCGATCGAGGCGAAGCTCGCCACCGGCCGCGCGCGCGGCGAAGGACCGACGACCGAACCGGGCTTCGTCGTGAAGCAGACGGGAAGCGTGACGACGGTCGAGCGTCCGACGTGCGAGACGGCGCCGAAGTTTTACCAGTGGAAGGAATACGCGCTGCCGGAGGAGGAGCACGCGACCGACGAGGCGCACGGGCACGGGCACGGCCACGGCGGCGAGGAAGGCGAGTGGAAGTTGCTCGGCACGCTCGCGGCGATTTGCGGTGTAGCGGGCATCGCGGGCTTCGTAGCCGAGAAATTCGGCGCGCCGAACTGGGCGCAATTCGCACTCTACGGCATCGCCCTCGTGGCCGGCGGCTGGGATGCGGCGATCGATTCGTGGGAGAACTTGCGCGAACGCCGGCTCGACATCCATTTCCTGATGCTGGCGGTCGCGCTCGGCGCGGTGTGCGTCGGCGCTTACGGCGAGGCGACGCTGTTGCTGTTCCTCTTCTCGGCGTCGGGCGCGATGGAGGCTTACGCGATGGATCGCACGCAACGCGAGGTGTCGTCGTTGCTGCACACGGCGCCCAAGGAGGCGACGGTGATCGAGGCGGACGGCGCGCAGCGCGTCGTGACGATCGATCAGCTCACGGTCGGGCAGCGCCTCGCGGTGAAGCCCGGCGAGATGTTCGCGGCCGACGGCGAGATCGTGAAAGGCGAAACGGCGAGCGACGAGTCGACGCTGACCGGCGAGGCGGTGCCGGTGGAGAAGAGCGTGGGCTCGCACGTGTTCAGCGGCACAATCAACATCTGGGGCTCGGTCGAAGTGGATGTCACGCGCCTGCCGAGCGAGAGCACGCTGCAAAAAATCGTGCGCCTCATCCAGACTGCGCAGAAATTGAAGGCGCCGAGCCAGCGGCTCACTGATCGCTTCGGCGGGAATTACACGCTGCTGGTGCTCGGCGCGGTCACGGCGATGTTCCTCGTGTGGTGGCTCGGTTTCGGGCTGCCGCCGTTCAAGAGCGTGGACGGGCACGCGTCGGCGTTCTACCGCGCGATGACGCTGCTCGTCGTCGCGAGTCCGTGCGCGCTGGTGTTGTCGATTCCGTCGGCGATCCTCGCGGCGATCGCGTGGGGCGCGAAACACGGCGTGCTTTTCCGCGGTGGCGCGGCGATCGAGAAGATGGCCGAGATCGACACGGTCGCGCTCGACAAGACGGGCACGCTCACGACCGGCGAATTGGCGGTCGTGGCGGTCGAGAGTTTCCCGGCGGGGCGCGAGCGCGAGTTGCTCGAACTGGCCTACGCGCTGGAACGCCACTCGCATCATCCGATCGCGCGGGCGATCACGCATCACGCGCGCAAGGAGAAGGTCACGGTGCGCGAGGTGGCGCGCTTCGAATCGATCACCGGACAGGGCGTGCGCGCCCAGGTGGGCGACGGACACGCGTTCCTCGGACGGCGCGAACTCGTGGCGGCCGGACCGTTTGCGCAGTGGCTCGAAAAGGTGCCGCCGGCACCGGCGGAATTTTCCGAGGTGTGGGTCGTGGCGCCGGGCATCGTCGGGCGCTTGTTGTTGAAGGACCAACTCCGCGCCGAATCGCGCGGCGTGCTGGCGGCGCTGAAGGCGAACGGCATCCGCACCTACATGCTCACCGGCGATCGCCGGCACACGGCCGAGTCCGTCGCGAAGGAACTCGGCGTCGATGAAGTCCGCGCGGGCCTCTCGCCGGAGCAGAAGGTCGAGATCGTGGACGGCTTTCGGCAGGAGGGGCGCAAGGTCGCGATGGTCGGCGACGGCGTGAACGACGCGCCGAGCTTGGCCGCCGCCTACGTTTCCGTGGCCATGGGCGCGCGCGGCAGCGACGCGGCGCTCGAGCAGAGCGAGGTCGTGCTCATGCACGACCGCATCGAGAATTTCCTCGCGGCACTGCGCCTCAGCCGACGCGCCCGCGCGATCATCAAGCAGAACCTTTTCATCTCGCTCGGCACGGTGATCGTGATGGTCGGCGTGTCGCTCGTGGGCTCGATCCCGCTGAGCCTCGGCGTCGTGGCGCACGAAGGCAGCACCGTCGTGGTGTGCCTGAATTCCTTGCGACTGCTGTTGGGGAAGAACGACTGAGGCGCAGTAGGCAGCGATCACGCCTAACGAGAAGGCACGTGAACGGCACCATACTCAAGAGTGAAAAGACGCACAATAAGCATTATGTCTTAAATCAGGAGGGACGTAATGCGCGGTAAACGGAGTTGCCCGAAGACACTGGTCCAATTTCGCCCGTCCCTCGCCATTTGTGACCACCGTCAGCCCAATAGCATTCCCGTGATTTGGGCAGCGATGCCTTGCACGACTGTGCTTCCACCGTCCTCAATCAGGTAGTGACCGACGCCCTTGAGCAGCATGTGGCGCGCCTGCGGGAGGAATTCGCGCCAGCGGGTGAAATAATGCAGATTGAAACAGAAATCGTCTGCGCCCCACAGCACTGCAACGTCGCGCTCGCGCAGCAGCGGCAGGCGCCGCTCGATGTCGGCAAGCGCGCGATCCGACGCGGTGCCCCGCCCGCTCGGGATGTCGACGACGAACCGGTGCGTCGCGATCCGGGTCGCCCAGGAATCGTAGGGAAACAGGAAACCGCGTTTCACGTCGGCCGGCAGCGGTTTTGAAACCGCCATCCATGTCGCGGGCCAGGCAAAGCCGTTGCCGCCGCGGACGATCAACTCCCCAAGGAGCGGTGCCCGGCAGAGACGGATGCGCCACGGGACCACGGCGTCGGCGAAGGCGGCGGTGTTGAGAATGACGACGCGGCCGAGCTTCTCCGGCTGCGGCAACAGCGCGCCGAGTCCGATCGGGCCTCCCCAGTCGTGCACCACGAGATGGATTTTCCGAAGCTGCAGCGAATCGAGCAGTGCACGGAGATTCGCGACGTGATTGGGCAGCGTGTAGTCCCACCGTTGCGGTTTGTCGCTGAGTCCGCAGCCGATGTGGTCCGGCACGATGCAGCGCATCTGACCGCGCAGCGCGAGGACGACGTCGCGATAGAAAAACGACCACGTTGGATTGCCGTGCACCATCACGACGGCTTCGTCGCTGCGCGGCCCCTCGTCGAGATAGCTGAGCGCGCCAGCGGGCGTCACGAAACGCTGCGGCGCGAAGGGATACAGCTTTCGCAGCCAGTCCGGGAGTTGGGCGGCGGGCGTCATCACCATTCGAGAGCGAGCATGAGGCTGTTGATGCCGCTGCCGATGCCGAGGAGTGCCACCTTCTGGCCGGCGCGCACGGCGCCCTGCTCCATGGCGCGCGCGAGTGTCGTCGGCAGCGCGGCGGATCCGGTGTTACCGAGCGTCTCGAACGACGAAAAGTCCTTCGCGAGATCAAGGCTGAGCGTCTCGTAAAGCTTGCGGCGGTGCGCGCTCCCGACTTGGTGACAGATAAAGCGGTCGGGCGTCGCCTCGTCCCAACCGCTCTCCTGCTTGAATTCGCCCCAGGTGCGGCGCGCGACGTCGATGCCGGCGATGAGCAATTGCTCGGAGTCCGTCTCCATCGCGAGGCCGTCGCCGGCGCTGTCGCCCTGGCAGAGGTCGCTGTGGGTCGTGTCGGCCAGCGCGGCTCCGGCGACGAGGCGATGCCGGGGCGCCCCGGCGGGCAGCTCGTCCTCGTGACAGACGACTGCGGCCACCGCGGCGGAACCGATGGTGAGGTTGGCGAAGAACGGCTTGATGGCGTTGCGGTCGAGGTTGGCGGCGAGCAGGTGCTGGATCGTGCGCTCGACCAGCGGGCGGCCGTTTTCGCCGGAGACGACGATGCCGGCGCGGATCTGGCCGGCGTCGATCATGCCGCCGAGCAGAACGAGACCGTTGAGGAAACCGAGGCAGGCGTTCGACACGTCGAAGACCTGCATGCCACCGCCGAGGCCCATCTTGTGGTGCACGAACGTCGCCGTGGCCGGCTCGAGCATGTCGCGGCAGACGGCGCTGTGCATCAGCACCTGGAGTTTCGCGGCGGGAATCCGCGAAATGCCGAGCAGCTTGCGCCCCGCAGCGGCGCTCGCGTCTGAGGGCCGCGTGCCGGCGGACCACATGCGTCGCTCGCGAATGCCGGACATCAACTCGAGGCGCCCTTCCGGCAGGCGCAGGCGCTCATACATCGGGCGCAGACGCGCCTCGATGTCGGCGGACGACCAGATTTCCTCCGGCTCGACGGCGGCGATGGACTCGATGCAGGCGTGACGGAAGCGCATCGCTTACTTCTCCGGCCGCATGGCGAGGCGGATGATGTCCTTGTCGAAATAGTTCGAGCCGAGACCGGCGTCGACGACGAGTGTCGTGCCGTTCACGCCGCTGCTGCGCGGACTGAGGAGGAAAAGCGCCGCGTTCGCCACCTCTTGCGTCTCAAGCGCGCGTTTGCGGAAGGTCATTTTCTCCGCGTAAAGGTAACTTTCGAGGTAGCCGGGGATGCCGGCCGAGGCGCTGGTCTTGAGCGGGCCGCTGCCGAGGACGTTGACGCGGATGGCGGTGTCGGCACTGAGCGATTTGGCGAGGAACCGCGCGCAGGAATCGAGCGCGGCCTTGATCGGCCCCATGTAGCCGTAGTTGTCGGGCGTCACGAGCAGCGACGAGATGCCGATGGTGACGATCGAGGCGTCCTTCGCGAGGTGCGGCTTGAAGGCGCGTGTCAGCTCGACAAGCGAGAAGGCGGAGATGGCGGTCGCCTGGAGGAAGTCGCCGCGCTTCGTCTCGGCGAAGGTCTTGAAGCCCTCGCTGTAGTTGGCGAACGCGATCGAATGCACGACGCCGTGCAGCGGCGCGAAGCCCGCGGCGGCGACCTCGGCGGCGAGGCGCTCGCAGGCGCCGTCCTGCTCGACGTCGCAAAGGAAAACCGGACGGTCGGCCAGCAGCGCCTCGAGCGATTTCCGGCGCGCCTCGGAGCGGACGGCGTAGACGACGCGGGCGCCCTGCTCCTCGAGCGACTTGGCGATCAGCCACGCGACGCTCTTCTTGTTGGCGACGCCCTGGACGAGGAAGGTCTTTCCGGCGACCTGGAGGAAGTCGTTCATGCGGTCGTGACCTGGCCCTCGGGCTTCTTCCACGCGACGGCAAAGTCGACGTTCATGACCTTCTTGCCTTCCGGCGTCTTCATCACGCCCGTGAGAAAGTGGAACTCGCCGACCGTTTCCTTGCGCTTCACCTCGATGGTGACGGTGTCGCCGGGATAGACCGGCAGGCGGAAGCGGATGTCGGAGACCTTGGAAAGCAACGGCACGCCGCCGCCCTGCCCGGCCGCGCCGGCCATGAGCTTCGCCATGAGGCAGGCGCCGGTCTGGAAGACGGCCTCGCTGAGCAGCACGCCGGGCGTGATCGGCGCGCCGGGATAGTGGCCGCGGTAGAAATCCTCCTCGGCGCGCCAGGTGCGGCGGGCGACGAGCGTCTCGCCTTCGTGGGAGACGATCGCGTCGACGAACAGGAACGGCGGACGGTGCGGGATGAGTTGCTCGACTTCGTTCACGGGAAAATCAGGCGGCGGTGCGCTTCGCCGCGGCGAGGGCCTTGTCGATCTGGTTCGCGACGATCACGCCGTAGTTGATGGTGCCGAGCCAGCCCGACATGATGATGCCGACCGAGCCGGCGTGGTAGAGGCCGGGCAATTGCATCGGCAGGTCCATCGAAATTTTCAAACCCTCGAACTTCGTGCCGAACGACGTGCCGTGCCAGTGTTTCGTGTAGTATTCCACGGTGCGCGGCGTCGCGGCTTCCTTCCACTCAACCTTGCCGCGGATGTCGGGGATGAAACGCTCGAGCGAAGCAAGTGATTCCTCGATAAGGCGCTCCTTGTGCTTCGCGTAGTCCTCGTCGGACATGCCCTGCCAATCCTGATAGCGCGCGTTGATCGATACGACGACGGTGTAACGGTCGGTGCCGGGCCGCGTGTCCGGGTAATACATGGAGAACGTGCGACTCGTCGTGTGCAGGTCGACGAGGGCCTCGCTCGAGAACTTCGGCTCGTCGGAGGTGAACACGAGGTCGCCGATGTGCGGGAGCGTCTCGCCCTTCTTGATGCCGAGGTAGACCTGGCAGGAGCTGCTGTTGACGCGCACGGCCTTGGTCGCGGCGACGAACTCGGGCGTGAAGCTCTCCTCGCCCGCCATTCGCAGGACGGTGTTCTTGACGTTCGAATTCGAGAGCACGGCGCCGCAGCGGATGGTTTTGCCGTTGGCGACGACGCCGCAGACACGTTTCCGGCCGTCGACTTCCTCAGTGAGAATTTTTTCGACGAGCACGTGTTTGCGAATCTCGACGCCGTTTTTCTTCAGCTCCTCGGCCATGCGCTTGATCAGGACATCCGTGCCGCCTTGGAACGTGAAGACGCCCTTGCTCATGAAGTTCGAGAACACGATGCCGAAGGTGATTGCCGGATCGTCCATCGTGGAACCGTTGGCGTAGGCGATCGGCTCCATGAGGAGGCGCTTCACATCGTCGCGACCCGGGAAGTAACGCTCGAACATTTGCCCCGTCGTCTCGGTGTTGTTGTCGTAGAAATTCATCGCGCGGAGATCGGTGAAGAATTTCTCCACGGTCTCGGCGGGGATATTGAATTTTTCGACTAGCTGACGCGTGAAGTCATCGCGGTCGAACGTCGTGTCGATCTGGAACTGCGGGTTGATGAACCGCACACCCTTGAGTTGCACGATGGCGTCGGCGATGTCCTGGCTCCAATACTTGCGGCAGGATTTGATCATGCCGTGCGGGAAGCCGTGCAGCGAGATGTCGAAGATGTGTCCGCCCTTGCGGGTGAACCAGGTCGCGAGGCCGCCGAGTTGGTAGTGGTGCTCGAGCAGCAGGACTTTGTGGCCGCACTTGGCCAGCACATTGGCGCCGGTCAGGCCGCCGAGGCCGCTGCCGATGACGATGACGTCGTAGTGATCGTGGGTTCCTTTGAGCCAGTCGTAGGCCATGAAAGCGCCCGAACTAAGAGTGCGCGCGGAGGCAGGGCAACCGGGAAGTTGAGGCGACGGACGCGACGGTATTCGAGGTGGTCGCCGGTGTCCCTACCGGCGACACGAACGTTGTTACCGCTGAGATGCTCCTTGTGGCCGCTGGCGACAGCGGCGACCACCTTAAGCGAGGAGTAACTCGGCCGGCGACGCTGATCCTACTTCGCGTTTCCCTGCAGCACGTGGTAATTCGCCATCGAGATGCCGCTGAGCATGGCGCCGATGATGCCTAAAAAGCCCTGGTCGGTGCCGCAGAGATAGAGATTCGAGAGATGAGTGCGGCCGTCGCGGATTTTGCGCGGGGCGCCGTAGATCGCGCCGTTCAGGTGGCCGGTGAATTTTTTCACGGTGCGCGGCGTGAACATGTCGGTCGTGAGCAGGTTCGCGGCGAGTGTGGCATCGTCGACCGGTGGCAGGAAGCGCCGCGCGCTGCGCTGGATCGCATCGAACCAGTGTCGTTTCTCGGTCTGATAGATTTCCTCGGGCAAATTTGCCCAGCGATCGAAGTTCGCGAGGCAGGTCACGCGCACGAGGCCCTCGGGCAAATCCGCGCCGTCGGGATAGGCGAAGTTGTTCGGAAAGCAGATCACACCGCTGCGCAGGTCGACCGGCTCGCTGGCACGCTCGTAGGCGAAGCGTGGCGAGTCGTTGAAGAAAATGATCGTGTCGTCGCCCCACCCCCAAGTCGCCGGCGCGGATTTGAACACGGAAATCGTCTCAGCGTAAGAGAGCTGGCCGGTGTTCGCGTCGGCTTCGGCGGTGTGTGCGGGTTCGCAGAGGCGCATCGTTTCCGGGTAACCGGCGGACGAGATCACGTGGTCGGCGGTGATCTCGGTGCCGTCGTCGAGCACGAGCGTCGCGGCGCGGCCGTCACGTTCGACGATGCGCGCGACACCGCATTTCATCCGGCGCTCGCCGCCGGCTTGGCGGAATTTTTCCAGCAGCACACGGATGATCACGCGCACGCCATCGAGCGGCCGGGCGAAGCCTTCGAGGTAGAGCGCCTTGAACATGATCACGAACTGCCCGAACTCCATGTCTCGCTCCTGCGCGCTGCCGTAATACATCACCGGGCAGAAAATCATATCGGTGAGCAGCGGGTCGCGGAGGTGCTGAGCGACGACTTCGCGCGCGGAACGCGGCTGCGCGTCGAGCGAGACGTCGTCGTAGGTGCGGACGAGTTGAACCAAGGCGCCCCACCCGGCCGCCTCATGCGGGAATTTCTCGCGCACTTCGGCGTCGAGCACGGCAAAGTCGTTGGTGAAGCGCAGCGTCGTCTCGCCGCGCGAGCCGAAGGCGATTTTCGACTGCTTTTGCGGGCAAAGGGCGAACTCGTCGCGGTCGATGCGGAGCTGGCGCAGGAGCTTCGTGAGCGGCGTGCCTTTGACGCCGGGCGGCACGAAGTTGGTCATCGCGTGCAGGCCGACGTCGAACTTGCGCCCGGCGATGCTGTAGAAGCTGTTCAGACCGCCGGGGGCGTTGTGGCGCTCGAAGATGCAGACGCGTTTGCCGAAGTGCGCGAGGCGGATGCCGGCGGCCAGGCCGGACATGCCGGCGCCAATGATGACGGCGTCGTAGTGCGATGACTTCATCTCAAGACAGAAGAGGAACCACAGATGGACACAGATTCACACAGATAGACCGGGCTCGTTTTGCAAACGCCCGTCCGGCATCTGGGTCGATCTGTGTTCATCTGTGGTTCAAAGCGGGGTTGCGCAAAGAAAAAGGCGGGGTCGGAGACCCCGCCCTACAAATTGAAACCGAGCGCTGACGGTTAGGCCTTGGCCTGGAACTTGGGGGTCAGGTATTCGGCGCAGCTGTCGAGCGAGGCGAGCTGCATGTAGTCGGCCTCGGGAACCTCGATGCCGTGGCGCTTGCGGAGCTCCATGACGATGTCGAGGAAGTCCATGGAATCGAGCTGGAGCTGGTCGCGCAGGCGGACGTCGGGCTTGATAGCCGTGAGGTCCTCGTCAGGAGCGATGTCGGAGATGATGTCGATAACCAGCTTCTTGCAGGCGTCTTTCGTCATGGTGTGCGGAGGTGAGATCAGTCGGTAAATCGCTTGATGATGAGCGTGGAATTAATTCCGAGCATACCGAAGGAATTATTCAGGATGGCGTCAACCCGTTTAACCGCCCGCGGCTTGTTGAGCACGAGGCCCGGGATATCACACTGGGGATCAAGCTCATCGACATTGATCGTCGGGTGGACGACGAGGTCGTCGAAGCTGGGCAGGTTGCCGGCCAGCTCGAGCGCGCCGGCCGCGCCCATGCAGTGGCCGATGAAGCTCTTGGTGTTGTTGATCGCGACGGGTTCCTTGCGGTCCTTGAACACGGCGGCGATCGCCTGACACTCTTGGATGTCGCCTTGGGGCGTCGAGGTCGCGTGGGTGTTCACGATGTCGATGTCGTCGACGGTCATCCCGGCGTTCGCGAGGGCCTTGCGGACGCACTCGGCCTGGCGTTCGGGGTTGGGCAACACGTAGTCGGTCGCGTCGGAGTTGACGCAATAGCCGGCGATCTCGCCGTAAATTTTCGCGCCACGCGCCTGCGCGTCTTCGAGGCGTTCGATGGTGTAAAGGCAGCCGCCTTCGGAGATGACGATACCGTTGCGGGCCTTGTCGAAGGGGCGGCTGGCTTTCGTGGGGTCGGAGTGCGCGGCGAGCGCGTTCTGGCTCTTGAACCCGGCAAAGATGCCGAAGGTCTGCGGGCTCTCGCTGATGCCGCCGGCGATGGCGATGTCCACCTCGCCGAGGCGCAGCATCTGCGCAGCGTGGATCAGGCCCATGTTGCCCGCGGCGCAGGCGGCGCCGATCGTGTAGGCGGGGCCGGTGATACCGAGATTGAGCGACACTTCGCCCGCCGGATTGTTGGCCACGGTCCTCGGGTTGTGGTGGTGCGTCCAGAACTTCGTGTCGTATTTGAACTGCGAGATGTTGTAGACCTCGTTCTCGGTCTCGACGTTGCCGTGCTCGGTGATGCCGACGTAGATGCCGACGCGGCTCTTGTCGCGCGTGTCGAGATTCACGCCGGCGTCAGCCAGCGCCTCGCGCGCGCAATACACGCTGATGCTGCCGGCGCGCGTGCCGATACGGACGTCCTTTTTCTTCTGATACTTCAGCGGGTCGAACGTGCACATGCCCGCGGGCCAGCGTCCCATGTAGCGGACGTCGACGGTCGTGATGCCGGAAACGCCTTGCAGCAGGTTCTGGCGAAACTCGGCCAACGTATTGCCGTTCGGTGCGGTGAGGCCGACTCCGGTGATGACGATGCGGGTTTGCTTCATGTGGCGGGCGGGAAAATGGACACGGAATTGCCTAGCCACCGGAAATGCAAACCCAATAGAAACTCGCCTCCCCATGAAAGTCCTCGTTGCCGGCGGCGCCGGCTACATCGGCAGTCACTGCGTGCGCCAGCTCCAAGCCGCCGGCCATCAACCCGTCGTCATCGACAATCTCGTCTACGGCCACCGCACGGCGGTCGCACCGGACGTGCCGTTCTACGACGTCGATTTCGGCGACGCCGCCGCGATCGGGCGCGTGTTCGACGCGCATGCGATCGACCTCGTGATGCACTTCGCCGCCTACTGCTACGTCGGCGAATCCGTCACCGACCCGATCAAGTATTACCGCAACAACGTCGCCGCCCCGCTCACGCTGCTGGAGACGATGCTCAAGCGCGGTGTGCGGAAATTCGTCTTCTCCTCGACCTGCGCCACCTACGGCATCCCGCAGCGGATGCCGATCACCGAGGACCTGCCGCAGGCGCCGATCAATCCCTATGGCCAGACCAAGCTCGACTTGGAGAATCTGCTCAAGGCGCTCGCGCGCTCCCATGGTCTGAGTTTTGCCGCGTTCCGCTACTTCAACGCGGCCGGCGCCTCCGAGGACGGCGTGATCGGCGAGGACCACGATCCGGAAACGCATTTGATCCCCGTCGCGATTGGTGCCGCGCAGGGTCTCCGCCCTGCCCTGCAGGTTTTCGGCACCGACTATCCGACGCCGGACGGCACCTGCCTGCGCGACTACGTCCATGTCGACGATCTCGCCCGCGCGCACATCGCGGCCTTCGACAAACTCGGCGCGCCCGGCACGCAACTCTTCTACAATCTCGGCACCGGCACGCCGACTTCGGTCCTCGAGGTCATCAAAGCCGTCGAAAAGGTCAGCGGTCTCAAGGTTCCGGTGAGCTATGCGCCGCGTCGTGCCGGCGATCCGCCGGCGCTCTACGCCGACGCCACCAAGGCGAAAACCGAGCTCGGATGGACGCCGAAATACACGCACATCGACCCGATCGTGGCGACGGCGTGGCGCTGGCATCAAGCCCGGCCCAAAGGCTACGGCGACCGCAAATAGGCCGTCAGCGCGGGTCAGTGTTTTTTGGCCGCGCGCCTTTTGGGCGCAGGCGTTTCAGCAGACGGCAGTTTGTCGCCGAACAGCTGTGCCAGTGCCGCGCGTTCGTTGCCCGGATTCGCAGTCGCAATCGCCGCGAGCAGACGCGCGGCGAGCTCCTCGATCGATTCGGCTCCACCCGCGCTCGAATCCGCCGGTGTTTCGGTCGGCGCGGACGGCGGAGCGCTCGTCGAGCTGTCCGCAGCCAGTTCCTCCTGCTCACCGGCCTGCCGGACTTCGTCGGGCAAATCGCGCGGCAGGATCGCGTCGCCAGTCGCGGCGACGGCGCTGCGATAGACAACGTTCTCGAGTTCGCGGACGTTGCCCGGCCAGCGATAGCGGCAGAACAGCGCGAGCGCTTCCGGTGAAACTTTGCGCACCTTCGTCTTCTTCGCCTTGAAGAGTCCCTGGAGGAAAAAGTCGACGATTTGCGGCACGTCCTCGACGCGTTTGCGCAGCGGCGGGAGCTTCACGCGGACGACGTTGAGCCGGTAGTAGAGGTCCTCGCGAAACTTCTTCTCTTTGACGAGCACCTCGAGGTTCTTGTTCGTCGCGGCGACGACACGCACGTTGACCTTGATGGTCTCGATGCCGCCGACGCGCTGAATTTCGCCTTCCTGGAGCACGCGCAGGATCTTTGTCTGCGTGGTCGGCGTCATGTCGCCGATCTCATCGAGAAAAATCGTGCCGCCGTCGCAGAGCTCGAATTTGCCGAGGCGCTGCGCCGTGGCGCCGGTGAACGAACCGCGCTCGTGGCCGAAGAGTTCGCTCTCGATCAGGTTCTCGGGAATCGCGGCGCAATTCACCGCGACGAACGCTTTCGCGGAGCGATGGCTGTGGCGATGGATGGCGCGCGCGACGAGCTCCTTACCGGTGCCGGACTCGCCCGTGATCATCACCGAGGCGTCGGAGGCGGCGAATTGGCCGATGGCTTTGAAGACTTCCTGCATCGCGGGCGAAGTGCCGACGATGCCTTCCTTGTGCTCCTCGGAATTCACGACCGGCTGGTAGCTGCTGGCGGACTTGCTGTCGGCCTGGGTGCGCAGCGCACTCTCGACGAGCGCGAGCAGCTTCGGCGGATCGAACGGCTTCACCACGTAATCGTAGGCGCCGTATTTCATCGCCTCGATCGCGGTCTGCGCCGTGCCGTAGGCCGTCATGAAGATCACCAGCTGCCGCGGGCTCGCGGCGCGGATGTGTTGCAGCGTCTCGAGGCCGGTCATGCCGGTCATGCGGTTGTCGAGCAACACGACGTCGGGCGCCTGCTTCTTAACCGCCGCGACGCCTTCCTCGCCGCTCGCGGCCTCCTGGACGCGGTAGCGTTGGGAGCTGAGCACG
Organism: Candidatus Didemnitutus sp.; assembly: GCA_019634575.1. NCBI lineage: Bacteria > Pseudomonadati > Verrucomicrobiota > Opitutia > Opitutales > Opitutaceae > Candidatus Didemnitutus > Candidatus Didemnitutus sp. The sequence goes on along the minus strand of JAHCAY010000001.1, from coordinate 378,875 downwards.
CGGTTGAGCGAGTAACGCACCTCGGTGTCATCGTCGATGACCAGAATGGTGGGTGCCGGAGTGTCGGTGGACATGGATTGTATTAGCGCTTTCGGAAGCGATGGTTCTACTTAGGGCCGATGTTAGGGTGGTCAATTAATCTGTTCCGCGTCTTTGGCATACAGCTCGCGATCCATGTGAGCTTTTTGCTGCTGCTGGCCTATTTCGGCTGGGAAGGCTGGCAGGAAGCGGGCGCGACGGGGGCGCTGTGGAGTTTGCTCGTGGTGACGTTGTTCTTCGGGTGCGTGGTGTTGCACGAATTGGGCCACTCGCTGACGGCGCGGCGCTACGGCGTGCAGGTGCCTCGCATCCTCCTGATGCCGATCGGCGGCATGGCGGAGTTCGACCGCATCCCGCGTCAACCCGCGGCCGAACTGCTGATCACCATCGCCGGGCCGGCGATGAACTTCGTGCTCGTGGCGGTCCTGCTTCCGCTTGTGTGGCACGACCTCTGGTCGGAGCAGTCCGTGCCCGCCTACGGTTCGCAAATGACTCTCATCCAACTAGCGCTCGGCAACCTCGTGATGGGCACTTTCAATCTGCTGCCGGTGTTCCCGATGGATGGCGGGCGCATCCTCCGCGCGCTGCTCGCCCGCAAAATGGACTACCTCAAGGCCACGCGTCGCGCCGTCGTCATCGGAAAAATCGCCGCGCCACTGCTCGCGTTGGCGGCCGCCTATTTTCTTCACTGGTATCTGCTGTCGGCGCTTTTCATCTTCATCTTTTTCGCGGGCGACGCGGAATACCGCATGTTGCTGCGCCGTGAGCGCGAGGCGGCCTACTGGACGGAATGGACCCAACGCATGGCGACAGCGCAGGCTGCCGCCGCAGCGAATCCCGACGACCCTTCCCCGCCGCCACCGCCCCTCATTTTCCACGGTCCGAACTAAGTTCGGCATCTCTTCCAAAAAGGCCTTGCATTCGCCCGGCAAACTCCGCTTTTTGGCCCTTCGCAGTTCTTTGTGGGCTCGTAGCTCAGTTGGCAGAGCGCCTCAATGGCATTGAGGAGGTCGTCAGTTCGATTCTGATCGGGTCCACCACTTTAAACGAAAAACCGCCGGAGCGATCCGGCGGTTTTTTCTTATCCTCAACGAATTGTGCGCGACAGCTCAATCGAGGTCGCGCATGCGGAACGTGAGCACCCACGTGCTCGTCTTGCCGTCCGGCCGGCGTTTGCCCCAGGCGAGACGTTTGAACGACGCGACGGCCGCCTGATCGAATTCCGCACTCCCGGAGGAGCGCGCGACGCGCACATTGCCGATCTCGCCGTTGGCCGTCATGAGAAAGGAAATGTCGGCGGTCAGCGAGTCCGAGACGCCGGTGGGTTTCAGTTCGTCGAAAATCGGTTTCAGCTCGTTTTTCAGCAGCGTCTGGTAGACGAGCAGCTCGTCGGCCTCTTCGCGGGAGAGGGCTTTGCCGCGACCACCACCGTTAGTGTTCGTATCCGAGCCTTGGAGAACGCCGTCCTTGATCCCCTTCACGTCGACGCCCTTGACGCCAGCGTTCGCCTTCGCGGCGCGGGCTTCCGCGGCTTTGCGCGCGGCTTCCTGCTTCGCGATCTCGCGGTCGATTTTCTTCTTCTCGTTCAGATAGGAAACGATCCGCCGGTTGTTCATCTGATCGACGACCTTCTTGGCCTCCTTGGTCAGTGTTTGCTTGGGCTTCGGCACATCCTTGGTCTTCGGCTTCGGCGTCTCCTTGGGCGGTGTCGGCATCACGTCCTCCGGCGGCGGGGTTTTCACCGTCTCGACGACCGGCTCGGGTTGCGGAGCGACTTCGGGCTGGCGGATCGGTGCGTTGACGGGCGGCGTGATTTTCGGCGCCGTGAGGGTGTTGCCGAGCTTGGGCGCGACGAGCTCGCCCGGCGCCGTCGGCGGGCCGACCACGAGATCGAAGATCACCGGCGGCCGCTGCTGCGACTGCACCTGCGCGATGTAGAGCGATAGCCCCGCGACGATCGCCGCCACTGCAGCGTGCAGCAGCAGTGAGGCGAAATAGGCGCTGGGGGAATTCGCGCGCATCGGCGCTCAGGGTGTCTGTGTATCGAAAGTGACCTTGGAGAGGCCGTTCTGTTTCAACGCGTCCATCACGCTGATGAAATGCTGCGCCGTCGCCTTCTGATCCATGCGGATGCGGAAGACCGGCGGTTTCGCTTCGGCGGCGTAGGTCGCGAGGGCTTTCTTCAGATTGGCAATCGGCACTGGTTTGCTGCCGAGCGTGCACGTGCCGTCGGCCTTGATGCTGATCGTCTCGAAACGCGTGTCCTTGTCAGGACGCGCCTGCTCGCTCTTCGACTCGACGGGCAGATTCACCGCAACCGTCTGCTCCGACTGGATGAGCGGCGTCGAGATCATGAAGATGATCAGGAGCGTGAACGCCAAATCGATGAGATTGGTGACGTTCAGATCCGAAATGGGATGCGCGGCGCGCGCGCGGCGGAAAGTGCGGGCCATGGCGACGGCTCCTTATTTCTGCATCTCCAATTCGATGCGGTCCGCGAGCGTGCTCGCGTAGTTCTCGATCTCCGTCGTGAGCGTCTTGGTTTTGTTCAACAAGACATTGTAGCCCACGACCGACGGAATCGCCACCACGAGGCCCGCGATCGTCGTGAGCAATGCCGCCGAGACGCCGGGCGCAAGCGTCTGGATGCTCGCGGTCTGCATCACCGACACAGCGCTGAACGCCTCCATCACGCCCCACACCGTGCCGAGCAGGCCCATGAACGGCGCGACCGTGACCATCGTCGCGAGCCACACCATGCTTTCCTCGTAGCGGAGCACCTGCCGCGCGAGCGCGCGGGAGATGGCGTTCTCCGCGTGTTCGAGGCGCGCGTGCAGCGAGTCGTCGCCCTTCTCCTTGCCGATCGCGGCGGCACGCCAGTAAGCCTCGGACGCGTCGGCGAAAAGATCCGCGTAGGGAATCGAGCGCATGTTGCGGAACGACTCCGGCAGATCGAGCAGCTTGCGCTCCTCGCGCAGGCGTTGTTCGAACTGATTGTTGCGCGCGCGCAGCTTGTTCAGTTCGGAGTTCTTGCCGAGCATCACCGACCAGGCGACGACGCTGAAAATCAGCAGGATGGTGGTGATGACTTGGCCGACCGGATCACAGCGGGCGAAGACTTCGATGATGTTGGTGGTGGCGAGAAAAAGCGGCGCCGAGGCGAGGCTGAGCATGACGCGCCGAGTGTTGGCGCGATTGTTCGGCGCAATCAAGGGGTTTCCTCCCGTGCGCGCGCGGAAAAACGGTTGCCGACCGTCGCTGCCGCACGTTTCGTTTTCTCACCTCCCGCATTCCCATGCCCAACAAGTCCAAACCCGCTGGCAAACTCATCTCGTTCGAGGGCTCCGAAGGCTCCGGCAAGTCCACGCAAATCATGCGTCTCGCCGAGCATCTCCAGAAACTCGGCCGCGAAGTCATCGCCACGCGCGAGCCCGGCGGCACGGAGATCGGCGAGCAAATCCGGAATATTCTCATCCACAACCACCGCGGCGACGAGATGTGCGCCGAGACCGAGCTCCTGCTCTTCACCGCCGCCCGCGCCCAGCTCGTTCGCGAGGTCATCGCCCCTGCCCTGCTCCGCGGCGCCGTCGTGCTCAGCGACCGCTACCTCGACTCGTCCACCGTCTACCAAGGCGTCGCGCGCAACCTCGCGCCCGACCCGGTGAACCAGATCAACCGCTTCGCCGTTGGCAACGTCATGCCGCACCTCACGATCGTTCTCGACGTGCCCACCGAGGTCAGCCTGCAACGCGTCCGCCAGCGCGCCTCCGATCTCCCCGACCGCATGGAGCGCGAGAACATCGAATTCTACAACAAGGTCCGCGAAGGCTACCTGCTCCTCGCCCGCCAGTGGCCCGAACGCGTCGTCGTCATGGACGGCACGCAATCCGCCAAAGCCCTCGAAGAGCAAATCTGGGGCGCCGTGCAACTCCGCCTCCTCGACCTCCAAACCAGCTGAGCCCGCGCGCCGGTCCTCTGCCGACCGGGCTCCGTTCTCAGTCTTCCGTCCTCTGTCCTCCGTCACTCCAGCTCCCTGGCCCGACACGCTCGCCGGCACACCTGCCGTCTCCGTGATCGAGCGCGCGATCGAACGCCGCCGCCTCGCCAACAGTCTCCTGCTCCACGGCGAAAACCTCGGCACGCTCGCCACCGTCGCGCACGGCATCGCCGACCGCCTGCTCAACGACCCGCGCTCGCCCAGCCAGTATTTCGCGCCGAAGCAGCACCCGGACTTCTTCGCCCTGCGCCCCGCCGGCAAGATGCGCCAGATCGGCGCCGACGCCACGCGCGACCTCATCAACCGCATCCAAGTCTCGCCGCAGGTCTCGCACCGCAAGGTCGCCGTCGTCTACGAGGCCGATCGCATGAACGTCGCCGCAGCGAACATTTTTCTCAAAACCCTCGAAGAGCCGCCCGCGAGCACCACGATCCTGCTGCTCACGACGCGCCCTTACTCGCTTCTCGCCACGATCCGCAGCCGCTGCCTGCTCTTCCGCTTCACCGACAGCGGTGCCGAGGCTCTCGCCGGCTGCGAGACCGACTTGATCGCGTCCTGGCAGCAAACGCGCGCCGACTACGCCGCGTGGCTCGGCAAGCTCGCCGACGGCGCTGCCGACAAGCGCGCCGTGGCCGACCAGGTGATCTCCGTCTACGGCCTCATCACGCGCTTCAATGCCGTGCTCTCCGCCGCCACCGAACAGGCGTGGAAGCAGCAAAAGGAAAAGCTCCCTGACGACCTCGACGACGACGAGGTCGACGCGATCCAGACCGGCATCACGAACGGCATCCGCCTGAAACTCTTCGCCGAACTCGAGCACGCCACCCGCGACTTTGCGCAAGCCCGCCTCGCCGCCGGCGACGAAACCGCGCGCCGCTCCACCGTCGCCGCCATCGCCCAGCTCGAACACGACGTCGGTCTCCTGCGCCTGAACTTGAACGAAGCCGCCGCGCTGGAAAATTTCCTCCTCAGCTCGCTGCGGATCTGGAGCCGGAGGTGACCTTGGGGCGTGGTGGTGACCGCGCCGCCGGAACACCGCCTTGGAGGGCGCGGCTACCGCCGCGCCGCGAACGCCTACCCGTATGCGCTACCTCGCGTCATGCCAGCTCAGTTCGTTCATCTCGCCGTGGAATGGCCATGCATCTGATGAATCCACCAAACCCGCCCTAACCGGATTCTGCTGAACATACTCCCACTTGGCTCCGTAGCTCTCGTGACGACGTAGCTGCGTGTCCCAGAAATTCTGCTGCCAAAGATCACGGCCAAGCCCCGAGGCTTTAGCGCTCGTTGCCTTCCAGAAGCTAACCCACACGCGCAATGAGGAAGGAGGAATCGTTCCGGGTGAGCAAAACAGATGAACGTGATCCGGCATCACGACATAGCGGCCAACCAACCAGCGATCAGCCGTGCGCCAGGCTTCGCGCATACATTCATGCATTCTCACATTGGCCAACAAGGGCTGACGGTTACGTGTGCAAACTGTGAGGAACACGATACAGGAACGATCGTTGTTCTCCAATCGCACGTGGTGCGCTGGGCGATGGCGTCTTGGCCACTGCGAAGATTTGAAATCCATTTGGGACCCACGCAAAACTTGGGACCGCGCCAAGTGCGCAGCAATCCCGTTCACGGCGCGGCAGTAGCCGCGCCCTCCCAAACGATACCCCGTTGGGCGGCGCAGCTACCGCCGCGCCACGAGCCACATTCAGGCCGCGCCCCGATATCCTTGACGGGAATTCGCCTTGTCTTGGCGCGGCGGCGGCTGTCTGTGGTTCCTTCCGCGGGATGAACTCAACCAACACCAAGGCCGCGCCGACTCTGCTGCAGATCGCGTGGCCGATCTTCATCGAACAGTCGTTGCGCATTCTGATCGGCGTCGTGGACACCTTCATGGTGAGCCATGTGTCCGACGGCGCGGTCGCCGCGCTGGGCGTGGCCAACCAGTTTGTCGTCCTCTCGTTGATCTGTTTCAACTTCATCGGTATCGGCGCGAGCGTCGTCATCACGCACCACGTCGGCGCGGGCGACGCGAAAGGCGCGGAGAAAATCGTCACGACCGCCATTGCGGTGAACACCTGGATCGGACTGGTGATCAGCACCGTGGCGTTCACCTGCGCGACGCCCCTGCTGCGGCTCATGCAGTTGCCCGACGAACTCATGGTGCACGCCCGGCCGTTCCTCACGCTGATGGGCGGCACGTTGTTCATGGAATCGATGAACGTCTCCCTTGGCGCGTCGCTCCGCGCGCACGGCCACACGCGCGACGCCATGGTCGTCACCACGCTGCAGAACATCATCAACATCGCTGGCAGCTGCGTGCTGCTCTTCGGTCTTTTCGGCGCGCCGAAGATGGGCGTGACGGGTGTGGCGCTCGCGAGCGTGTTCAGCCGCGTCGTGGCCAGCATCATTCTCTGGATCCTGCTCGACCGCCGCTTGCATCTCATGCTGCGCGCGCGGGATTTCGTGGATTTCAGCTTCGATCGCATCAAGCGCATCCTCCACATCGGTCTCCCCGCCGCGGGCGAGCACATGAGCTACTGGGTGTCGCTAATGGTTATCACCAGCTTCGTCGCACGCATGGGCGCGGAGAGCCTCGCGATGATGACCTACACGCGACAGGTGCAGTTGCTCGTGATTCTCTTCTCCATCGCGCTCGGTCTCGGCACCGAGCTGCTGATCGGCCGCCTCGTCGGCGCCGGCGATTTCGAAGGCGCCTATCGCGAGGTGATGCGGAGCGTGCGCATCGGCCTCGTCATTGCGACGACCGGAATCGTGCTCGTGGCAATCTTCGCTAAGCAACTGCTCGGGCAATTCTCGCACGATCCCGTCGTCATCGCCGGCGGCGCGTTTCTCCTCTTGATCTCCGTGCCCTACGAGCCGGGCCGCGTCCTGAACATCGTCATCATCAATGCGCTTCGCGCGACCGGCGACGCCCGCTTTCCGATCTCGATCGCGGTCTTCTCGCAATGGTGCTTCAGCGTGCCGCTGTGCTGGCTTTTCGGTCTGAAATTCGGCTGGGGACTCGTCGGCGTCTGGGTCGCCATGGCCGTCGAGGAGTGGGCGCGCGGCCTCATGATGCTGCGCCGCTGGACGAAGCGATCCTGGCTCCCGCACGCACAGCGCAGCCGCGACGCCGTCGCGCGCGGCGGACGGCTGCCGATGGTATCTGAAACGTAAGCCGCCCTACTCCTCCAGCACCGCGCGCACGAACGCCGCGCGCGCGTCCATGTGCGGATTGTGGCCGGACTCCGGAATTGTCGTCAGCTGCACCCGCGGAAAGTGCCCGCGAATCGCCTCGTGGTCGCTCTCCTGCACGTAGCGCGATCGGCCGCCGAGGATGAACTGCGTCGGTCCCTCGTAACGGTCTGCGGACGTCAGTGCGTCCTTCTCTAGTTGCGGCAATTCGCGCGTCAGCACCGGCAGATTGATCGCCCAAGCCCATTCGCCCGCGTCCGTGCGCACGAGATTTGTCGTGAGAAATTTCCGCATGCCGAGGTCGGGCACTCGCGCCTCAAAACGCATCTCCGCCTCCTGTCGCGACTGGAGATTCGCGAGGTTCAGCTCGTTCATGGCCATGAACTCCGCGCGATGGCCTTGCCAGCTGTAGTCGCGCGGCGCCACGTCGACCACCACGAGTCGCTGCACGCGCGCGGCGTGGCGGCAGGCGAGCAACATCGCGATCTTCCCGCCCATGCTGTGGCCGACGATCGTCGCAGCCGGCAGCGCGTGCGCGTCCATCCAAGCAAGCACGTCCTCCATCATCAGTTCGTAGCTCATCGCATCGGCGTGCGGCGACCGCCCATGGTTGCGCGCATCGAGCGCGATCACATGGAAGTGCGCCGCGAGATCGCGCCCCGTCGTCTGCCAATTGCGCGATGAGCCGAGCAGCCCGTGCAGCACGAGCATCGGCGGGTGGCCGGCACCGCCCAAATCCACGGAAAACAGTTCAACGGACGACATTGCGCTCCCATCGTAAGACTCCCGCGCCGATGGCCAGCCCATTCGCGGATTTTGCCTTGCTGGCCTTCGGGCTCTGACCTCTGACTTCTCGCTTCATGGCAGAAAAGCTCACCCCGATGATGCAGCAGTATTTCGAGGTCAAACGCGGCCTCCCGGCGAACACGCTGCTGCTTTTCCGACTGGGCGATTTCTACGAGATGTTCTTCGAGGACGCCGAAGTCGCCTCGCGCCTGCTCGGCATCACGCTAACCAAGCGCCAGGACTACCCGATGGCGGGCATCCCGTTCCACGCCGCCGACAACTACGTCACCAAGCTCCTCGCTGCCGGCAAAAAAGTCGCGATCTGCGACCAAGCCGAGCCCGCCAAAGCCGGCAAACTCGTCAAGCGCCAGCTCACGCGCATCCTCTCGCCCGGCACCACGCTCGCCGCCAACCAGCTCGAAGCCGCGAAAAACCACTACCTCTGCGCGCTCGAGCTGAATAAACACGGCCTGCACGCCGCGTGGCTCGACGTCTCGACCGGCGAGTTCCGCGTCGCGACCGACGCTCGCCCGGAAAACCTCCTGCCCGTCCTCACTGCGCTCGACCCCGCAGAACTCGTCCTGATCGAAGGCGACCTCGAGAAGTGGAAAGCCGCGCCGCACGACGACCACGTCACGCACAACCTCGCGCACTTCTGCGCCGAGCGCCTCATCACCGAGTTGCCCGGCTACCATTTCGAAACCTCCGGCGGCGCGAAGACCGTGATGGACGCGCTCGGCGTGCTGAACCTCCAAGGCTTCGGTCTCGCCAACAACCATGCCGCCCTCGGTGCCGCCGGTGCCGTCGTTTACTACGCGACGGAAAATCTCTGCGCGAAGCCCGAGAACCTCCGCTCGCTCCAGGAATACCGCAGCGCCCACACGCTGCTCCTCGACCCGGCCACGTTGCGCAATCTCGAGATCTTCGCCTCCATCCGCGGCACGCGCGACGCCTCGCTGCTCGGCGCTATCGACCGCACCACGACCGCCGCCGGCGCACGCCTGCTAGAACGCTGGCTCGCCGCGCCAACGCTTGATCTGCCCGAAATCCGCCGCCGCCAGACCGCCGTCGGCGAGTTCGTCGCGCAGCCGAGCGACCTCGCGAACGTCCGCGAACTGCTCAACAAGGTCCGCGACATCCCGCGCATTCTCGGCCGCCTGCAAAACCGCCTGCGCAATCCGCGCGAACTCGGCGGCGTGCGCGACACGCTCGCGCAAATCCCCGCCATCATCGCCTGCCTCGATTTGCTCGACTCGCACCTCGTCGGCAGCCACGGCGGCGAGATTTCCAAGGTCCGCGCTCGCCTCACCGACTTGCCCGCGCTGCGCGACCTGCTCGCGCAAGCGCTCGCCGACGAGCTCCCGAACGATCTCGCCGACGGCAACTACATCCGCGCCAGCTACGACGCGGAACTCGACCGGTTGCGCAGCCTGACGACCGACAACAAAAGCTGGCTCGCCGAACTCGAGCGCCGCGAACAGGAGCGCACCGGCATCAAGAGCCTCAAGGTCCGCTTCACGTCCGTCTTCGGTTACTACATCGAAGTCACCAAAGCCAACGTCCACCTCGTCCCCGCCGACTACGTCCGCAAGCAGACGACGGTGAACGGCGAGCGCTACGTCACCGAGGACCTCAAGCTGAAGGAAAAGGAAATCTTCTCCGCCGAGGAAAAATCCCTCGCCCGCGAGCAAGAACTCTTCGCCTACCTCGTCGGCGCCGTCCTCGCCGAAGCCGCCGCGCTCCAACGCACCGCCGAAGCGCTCGCCGAACTCGATGTGCTCGGCGGCTGGGCTGTGCTGGCGCGCGAATGGGATTATTGCCGGCCCGACCTCGACGAGGGCGACTCGCTCTCGATCACCGACGGCCGCCACCCGGTCGTCGAGCAGATGATGAAGCAGGAGCGCCTCGGCCTCGCGGGCAGCTACACCTTCGTGCCGAACGACGCCGCGCTCTCCGCCACCGACGCGCAGATCATCCTCCTCACCGGTCCGAACATGGCGGGCAAATCGACTTACATCCGCCAAGTCGCGCTCATCACGCTCATGGCGCAGATCGGCTGCTGGGCGCCGGCGAAAGCCTGCCGGCTCGGACTCGTGGACCGCATTTTCTCCCGCGTCGGCGCCAGCGACGACCTCGCGCGCGGCAACTCGACCTTCATGGTCGAGATGAACGAGACGGCGAACATTCTCAACAACGCCACCGACCGCTCGCTCATCATCCTCGACGAGATCGGCCGCGGCACGTCGACCTACGACGGCCTCTCGATCGCGTGGGCCGTCGTCGAGCACCTGCACCGCTCCGCCGACCGCGGCCCGCGCACGCTCTTCGCCACGCACTACCAGGAGCTGACTCAGCTCGACAAACACCTGCCGCGCCTGCGCAACTTCTCCGTCGCGGTCAAAGAGTGGAACGACGACATCGTCTTCGTCCGTCGCGTCGTCGAAGGCGCCGCCGACCGCAGCTACGGCATTCAAGTCGCCCGTCTCGCAGGCCTGCCGCTGACCGTGATCGATCGCGCAAAGACTATTCTCGCCCAGCTCGAATCCGATGAAGTCACCGTGACGCTTCCCGCCGCACCGCAGGTGAAGCCGAAGAAAAAAATCACGGTCGAGCCGGCTGACGACTCGCAGCTCAGCCTGCTGTGAGCGCTAGGGGCTCTCCAAGGTGAATCCGAGGTGCTGCGCCGCGGTGCGCATTTGTTTATCCGTGGTCACCAATGCACCCGCGCCGCTCTCCTCGAAGCTCGCGAGGTGGAGCGCATCGAGTGTTTTCATGGGTGCAACGGGATGACACGCTAACATTATTTGCGATGCGCGAGCCAGCACGTGGTGGTTGAGCGGGACGAGATGGAAATAGCCCAAGCTCCACTTCATGCGAAAGCGGCTCAACGCCCCCGTCCGAATTTCCTCCGTCCGCTTCTTTTCTCGCTCGAGTCGCAGGAGGGCCGATTGAAACTCGAGCATAGCGAGCCGCGATGAACACAATTGTTGTCCTGCAACCAAGGCAGCGATCGCCTCGCTCTCCGGTTCGCGCACGTGGAGCTTCAGCAGCACAGACGTATCCAGATACAACAACACGGCCAAAATCAAACGTCCCGCTCTGCTCGAATGGCTGACGTTGAATCGGACAAAAGCGGCATCGACCTCAGCCAGGCCATGTCGGGCTCGAACGCCTTTACCTGTGGTTTGGGCTTGTAGCGCGACAACGTAGCCTTCGGCACGCCGTCGCTTGTAATGATAATTTCTTCGCCGCGAGCCGCGCGTTCCAAAAGAGCCGACAATTGATCCTTGGCCATACGCACACTCACTTCGTGAGGCTCAGTCGCGTAGGAAGAGGCCGGTTCAGCAACGCCCGTTTGCCGAGATTTCTTTTTTGCGCGCATGTGGCCATGCGTGGCCACATACATATCCGAGTCAACGTTCAATATCTTTGCTCAAACTCCGCCGGCAGTGGCGCGTGCGCCTTGAAGTGGTGCGTTGCGCCGGCGAATTCGTAACTGAAACTCGTCTCAAGCGAGTGGAGGAACAGGCGCTTCTCGCCCGTGGCCTTTGCGAAGGCGCGGTTCAGACCGAAGTCGCCGTAGGTCTGGTCGCCGACGATCGGCAGGTGGCGCTTGGCGCATTGCACGCGGAGCTGATGGCTGCGTCCGGTATGCGGCTCGAGTTTGATCAGCGACGTCGAGAACGCTCCTTGCTGGTGCCGCACGAAGCTGAATTGCGTCACGGCGGGTATGTGGCCGGCGCTCACGCTCGTGCGCACCTGGCCGCCCTTCTTTTGGACCGCGAGCAGATCGCGCCAGAGTTGAACCCGTTCCGAGGGTTTGCCGAAAACGAGCGCGTGGTAGACCTTGCGGATTTGTTTCCGCGCGAACTGCTCCTTGATCGCCCGCGCCAGCGCGGCCTCCGCCGCGACGAGAATTACTCCCGAGGTCGCACCATCGAGGCGGTTCAGGAGCCAGACGCGCCGCTCCACTCCCGCTTCGTCGGTCCAGATCCAGCTCTCCGCCGCTTCGTCGTAGCGGCAGGTCAGCAGCGAGCGCGGTTCGTCGGCGCGCGAGTTGGGATGCGACAGCACGCCGGCGGGCTTGTCGAACGCCGCGAGGCTATTGGCGTCGTGCGCGCACAACTTGACGCCGAACCCGAGCGGGATGGCCGACCAAAACTCTGCCCCGACGGCGCTCACCAGTAATAGAAACTGAACGTGATCGTCTGCTGTTTGCCGAGCACGGCGATCATCTGGTCGGTCCACTTGCGGTAGGGCTGGCGCATCGTCAGTGCGTTCGTGCATGCGTAGGTGCCCTGCTTGCCGGCGGTCTCCTCGGTGTTCACCACGGAGACTTCGCCTTCGGCATTGAGCGTGAAGGTCACGAAGACATGCGTGCCGGACTTCGGCGCGATGCGCGATTCGTCGAGGATCGAATACCACGACGCCTGCACGATCTCGACGAACTCCTGCATGTATTCGCCGTATTCGCTCCAACGCGCGTCGATGCCGAGGATGCCGATGTTTTGCACGCCGGCCAAACGGTTCTGCAGCACGTTCGGGCGCGCTTGGGTGAGTCGCGGGCGGGCCTTCGGCTTCGGGCGTTGTTCCTGGACGTCGGGGCTCTCGGTGAGGCCGCCGGTCGCGCTCTTGCCGTTCTTTGCGCCTTCCTGGAACTGCGCGGCATTGTTCGAGGGCGACTGGCTCTGCGAAATGTTGCTGCCGACGCCGTCCTCCGACTTGCCGTCGATTTTTTCGGTGCCTTGCAAGGGGATCTGCTCGGCGCGGGCCTGCTGGGCGGCTTGAGGCGTGGCGTTCTCCAGCGCGTTTTGCATGGCGGTCACCGCGGCGCCGTCCTGCGGGCGCGCCATGTCGCCGGAGACGATGGCGGAGTCGTTCTTGATGTCGTCTCGCCCCTTGATGCTCGGGCGGTTCTCCGGATCGGTCTCGGTCGGCTTCTCCTGCTGCGCCGACTGCTGGTTGCGGTTCGAGTAATTGTTCGTCTTGTCCGGCGTGTTTTCGGGCGCGTCCGGGTTCGTTTCGACGAACTTGAAGGGGTCGGGCTGCTTCGGCTGCGGCTCGGGTTGCGCGAGCTCGAAGTTGAACTCCTTGCCGCGGTTCGCCTTCGCGACCCAATCGAGGTTCGAGTGCGAGCCGGCGAACTTCTCGACCGGGAACAGCGGCGCGAGGCACAGCAGCAGGACGTGGAAGAGCAGCGTGCAGAGCAGGCCGATCGCGATCGAGCGATTCGAGGGCGCCTGGACCGGCGAGCTGGGCTCGGGCGCGGTGTCGGGACGCAGAGGATTGGTCGAGGTTACCACTTTCGGGGCGGATTCAGCGCATCAGACCCGCGCGAGTCAAAAGTGTTCTCGTTTCTTCGACGGGAAGGCCGACAATGTTCGTGAGCGACCCGGTATATGACGCGACGATCAGGTCGCCGTGCTCTTGGATCGCGTAACCACCGGCCTTGTCGAGGGTATGGACGCATTCGAGGTAGCGCGAAATGGTCGGCTCATCGAGGGCTTTGAACGTCACGCGGCTTTCCACGATCTCGTCGACGCGCAGACCGTCCGCGCCACCCCACAGCGCCAGCCCGGTGAAAACCGAATGCGTGCGTCCGCTCAACCGCCGCAACATCGCGCGCGCCTCGGCGGGATCGGCGGGCTTGTTCAGCACATGGTTGTCGATACAGACTGTCGTGTCGGCGCCGAGGACGACGGCGTCCGGATGGCGCGCGCTCACCCACTCGGCCTTGAGGGCGGCGTTGTGCAGCACCAAGTGCCGCGGGTCGGCATCCGGAGCCTCGTGCTCGGTCACGGCGGCCGTGACGATCTCGAAGGGCACGGCAAGCTGGCCGAGGAGTTCGCGGCGGCGGGGCGAGGCGGAGGCAAGGATGAGGCGCGGCACGCGGCACAGTTGGCAGGGAAATCGCCGTCCGGCTAGCGGGAAGTAGCTGTTGCCAGCCGCCCGCCCGGTGCCCACGTTTCCGGCGACATGCGGATCGGACTGGCTCAGATCAACACCATCGTCGGCGACCTCGCGGGCAACCAGACACGCATCCTCGACGCCTACCGCCGCCTCGTCGCCGACGGCGCGGAGATCGTCGTCTTTCCCGAACTCGCCGTTTGCGGCTACCCGCCGCGCGACCTGCTTTTCCGGCGCCGGTTTATCGCGGACGTCGAACGCGCCACTGCCGAACTCGCGGCGCAAATCGGCCCTGTGCCGGCGTTGATCGGTTTCGTGGCGGCCAACCCCACTCGCGAAGGCCGGCCGGCTTTCAACGCAGCCGCTTTCTGTCACCATGGCACCATTCGTCGCGTGGCGCACAAATGTCTCCTGCCGACTTACGACGTCTTCGATGAGGACCGCTATTTCGAACCGGCACGCGAACCGGCAACCATCGAATTCGGCGGCCGCCGCATTGGTCTCACCATTTGCGAGGATATCTGGGCGAACGATCTCGGGAGCGCCCACCGCCGCTACCATCTCGACCCGATTCGCTCGCACGCCGCCGCGCAGGTCGACCTCATGATCAATCTGTCGGCGAGTCCCTGGCACTTGGCGAAAAACGCCGTGCGCCTCGAGCTCATCGCCGCTGCCGCGCGCACTTGCGGTTGTCCGATCGTCTATTGCAACTCGGTCGGCGGAAATGATGAGCTTGTTTTCGAGGGACGCAGCGTGGTCGTCGATGCCGTGGGGCGCCCGCTGGCTGGGCTCGCTGCCTTTCAGGAAGAGCTGCGCGTGGTGGACGTCGCCGCCGCAACGCCCGCCGTCGCGGCGCTGCATCCGACTTACGCCCAGGATGAGCTCGCGGACATGTTCGACGGCCTCGTGCTCGGCGTGAAGGACTACGCGCGCAAAACGGGCTTCCGACGTGCGCTGGTAGGGCTCTCGGGCGGCATCGACTCGGCGGTCGTGGCGGTGTTGGCCGTTGCTGCGCTGGGCGCGGAGAACGTCACTGGCATCAGCTTGCCCTCCGCGATTTCGAGTGCGCACTCGCGCGACGACGCCGCTGCGCTCGCGCGCCACCTCGGGATCGCGTTTCATACGATCTCCATCGCCGACACCGTTGCCGCCGCCGATGCCGCGCTCGCTCCGCAATTCGCCGGTCACGCCCCTAGCGTCGCCGAGGAGAACATCCAGGCGCGCGCGCGCGGCCTGTTGCTCATGGCGATGTCGAACAAGTTCAACTCGCTCCTCCTCACCACCGGCAACAAGAGCGAGCTGGCTGTCGGCTATTGCACACTCTACGGCGACATGTGCGGTGGACTCGCCGTCATCTCGGATGTGTTCAAGACGCAGGTCTACGCACTCTCCCGCTGGATCAACCGCGAGCGTGAGATCATTCCGCAGAACACGATCGACAAGGCGCCGAGCGCCGAGCTGCGCCCGAACCAGACCGACCAGGAAAGCCTGCCGCCCTACGATCAACTCGACGCCATCCTCCGCGGCTACGTCGAGGAAGGCCTGTCGCGCGCCGACCTCGTTGCGCAGGGCTTCCCTCAAGCGGTGGTGCACGACGTCGTCCGCAAAGTCGACCTCAGCGAATACAAGCGCAAGCAAGCCGCCCCCGGCCTGAAAATCACGCCCCTCGCCTTCGGCGTCGGCCGCCGCATCCCGATCGTGCAAAAATACGTGAGCTGAATTCCGCAGAAAACGCGCGGCTCCGATTCATCCCCATCGCTAACCTTTTCCCGATGACCAGTTCCGAACAACTCTTTGAACGCGCCAAACAGCTCATCCCCGGCGGCGTGAACTCCCCTGTCCGCGCCTTCCGCTCCGTCGGCGGCGCGCCGTTCTTCACCCGCTCCGCGCAGGGTGCCACGCTCACGACGGCGGACGGCCGCGAGTTGATCGACTTCGTCTGCACCTGGGGCCCCGCGATCCACGGCCACAACCACCCGCGCATCAAGGCCGCCATCGCCGACGCACTCGAGCGCGGCACCTCGTTTGGCACGCCCAATCCGCTCGAAGTCGAAATGGCTGAGCTGATCGTGAAGTTCTTCCCGTCGATCGAGAAGGTCCGCATGTGCTCCAGCGGCACGGAGGCCACGATGTCCGCCATCCGGCTCGCCCGCGGCTTCACCAAGCGCGACAAGATCGTGAAGTTCGCCGGCTGCTATCACGGCCACAGTGATTCCCTGCTGGTCGCCGCCGGTTCCGGCGCCCTCACGCACGGCCATCCCGACAGCGCCGGCGTGCCCGCGGCCTTTGCGCGTGAGACGATCGTCCTCCCCTACAACGACGCCCCCGCCCTCCAAGCTGCGTTCGCCGCCAATCCCGGCCAGATCGCGTGTGTGATCCTCGAACCCTACATCGGCAACGTCGGCTTCATCAAACCGGACGCGGGCTACCTGCAATCCGTCCGCCAACTCACCGCCGCGCACGGCACCGTGTTGATCTTCGACGAAGTCATGACGGGCTTCCGCCTCGCCCGCGGCGGCGTGCAGGAACTCGAGAAAATCACGCCCGACCTCACGACGCTCGGAAAAATCATCGGCGGCGGTCTCCCCGTCGGGGCCTTCGGCGGCCGCGCCGAGATCATGGATTATCTCGCGCCGCTCGGTCCCGTTTATCAGGCCGGCACTCTCAGCGGCAACCCGCTCGCGATGGCCGCCGGCATCATGTCGCTGCGCATGCTCGACGAGTTGAATCCTTACGCACGCCTCGACGCGCTCGGTCGCCAGGTGGTCGCCGCCGCGAAATCCGCAGCGTCCGCCAAAGGCATCCCGCTCCAAGCCCCGCAAGTCGGCTCGATGTTCAGCCTGTTCTTCACGCCGACGCCCGTGCGCGACATGCCCACGGCGCTGAAGTCCGACGCGAAGCTCTTCGGGCGGTTCTTCCACGCCTGCCTCGACGGCGGCGTCTACCTGCCGCCGAGCGCCTACGAAGCGTGGTTCCTCAGCACCGCCCACGAAGGGAATGCCATCGCTCGTGCTTGCGAAACCATAGCGAAGGCCATTACGTCGCTCTAAGAAACGGCCCTTCGTGCCGTTTACCTAGAGCACCATGCGATTTTTCTCCCTCCACGCCCTCGCTGCCGCATTGCTCATCGGCGTCGCGGCGCAGGCGCAGCCGGCGAACGCTCCGGTGCTCCCGCTCTCGGAGTTGCAGCCCGGCATGAAGGGCGAGGTCTGGACCGTTTTCCGCGGCACGCAATCCGAGCCGTTTGCCGTCCAAGTCACCGGCGTCCTCCAAAACGCCCTCGGCCCCGGCAAAAGCCTCATCCTCTGCGAACTCACCGACCCACGCGTCCAACCCATGGGCGCCGTCGCCGGCATGAGCGGCAGCCCGCTCTACATCGACGGCAAGCTCGTCGGCGTGCTCTCCTATCAAATCCAGCGTTTCGAGACCGTCCGTTACGCCGGTTTCACGCCCATCGCGGACATGCTCGAAGTCAGTGCGCTCCCCGCGAGCCTGCCCGCGCCCGCGACGACCCTGCCGATCCCGGTCAACGGCTCGCGCGCGCGCGAAGGTCGCACCGCGCCGCGCGCCGGCGGCAGCACGGATTTCCAGCCGTTCCGCCCCGTCTTCTCGCTCGGCGGCATTGCGCCGCAAGTCGCGGAAGTCATGGCCCCGCAATTCGAGGCCATCGGCCTCAACGCCGTCGCGCTCGGCGGCAACCTCGGCTCGGCCGCCGAGGAAACGCCGACCGCCCCCGCTGCGAATCTCAAACCTGGCGGTGTCGTCGCCGCCGCGCTCGCCGTGGGCGACGTCTCGATGGCCGCCAGCGGCACGGTTTCGCACATCGACGGCACGCACGTGCTGGCGTTCGGTCATCCGCTCATGACGCTCGGCGCCACCGAGGTGCCGATGGCGGAGGCCGAGATCGTCACGATTCTCCCGAGTTCGCTCAACTCCGTCAAAGTCGCCAACACCGGCCGCGTGATCGGCTCGTTTTCGCAGGACCGCCTGTCCGGCATCTACGGCGAGGTCGGCCGCATGCCGCACCTCGTGCCGGTCGAGATCAGCCTGCCCGCGCGCCTCAATCGCAAGAGCCTCCACTTCTCGGTCGTGCAACACGAGATGCTGTTGCCCACCATCGCCGCCACCGGCCTCACCCAGGCCGTGCTCGGCTCCAACGAGGCCGGTCTCACGCGCGGCTTCCGCCTCCGCGCCACCGTCGAATACGCCGGACGCGAGCCGCTCGAATTCAGCCGCCTCTATCCCGGCCCGCAGGGTTTCGCGCAAGGCGTCGGCGAGTTCACGCAGAATCTCCAGCAGTGGCTCTTCAATCCCTACGAGCGCACTTTCCCGGGAAAAATCCGCTTTGCCGTCGAGGAAACCGCCGAGACGCCCGTCGGCTACCTCGAACTCTTCCAAGTCTCCCGCACGACCGCCTCCGCCGGCGACGCGCTGACCGCCACGATCAGCTGGCGCGGTTTTCAGTCGGAAAAATCCACCGAGACCGTCCGCATTCCTGTGCCGCCCGAGTGGACCGGCAAGGACCTCGACATCGTCCTCATGAACGGCGGCCGGCTCGACGAACTCACCGGTCGCCCGCGCACGCTGAACGTCAGCCAGCTCCGCTCCTTCGACGAATACCTCGACGTGCTGCGCGACGCCCGCGACAGCGATGGACTCTATCTCGCCGTCGTCGAACGCACCGAGCTCTTCACCGACAACACCGCGACCACCGTCGAATTGCCCGGCTCCTTCGAGCGCATCGCGCGTTCCGCCGACGCCGCGCGCTACCAGCGTCGCGAGGCCGCGCTCCCGCTCTGGGAAGAGCATCTCCTGCCCGGCCGCCTCTTCAACGCCTCCGTGCGCCGCCCGCTCAAGGTCACGGATTGAGCCGCGCCCGCCGATCCGCGGACTCTCGATTTCTCATGCGCCTTACCGCTCTCCTTGCGTTCGCCGCCCTCGCGTCGACGCTCGCTGCCGATCCGCTCTCCAAGCAACTCGAGATCGACTTCTTCCGCGAAGTCCCGGCTCGCAACATCAAGGGCCTCGCCGTCCGTTCCGACGGACGCCTGCTCGTCGGACCCACCGTGCGCGAACTGCCCGGCGCGATTCCCGCCGACCTGCTCTGGACCTTCGTGCGCGCCGGCGACGACAAAGCCTGGCTCATCGGCACCGGCCCGGAAGGCAAAGTCTTCCGCGTGAACACCGATGTGCGCACCGACTACCAGCCCGAGCTCGCCGTCGATCTCGACGCCACGCACGTCTTCGCGCTGTGCGCGCTCGACGGCGACGCGTTCCTTGCGGGCACTTCGCCGCAAGGCACGCTGAATCTCGTGCGCGGCGGCAAACTCATCGCGTCGGTCGCGCTGCCCGCCGATTCGGTTTTCGCCATCACGCTCCTGCCCAAGGACCCCACGACCGCCCTCGTCGCCACCGGCAATCCCGGACGCATTTACCGCGTCGACCTCGCCAAATTCGCCGCCACCGGCGAGGCCAAGGGCAAGCTTGCCGCCAGCGAACTCGCGAAGCACGGCATCACGACCTTCGGCGAAATGCGCGACCGCAACGTCCGCTCCCTTCTCGCGCTCCCCGACGGCCGCGTCATCGCCGGCTCGGCGCCGAAAGGCAACGTCTACGCCTTCCCCTCCGCCGCCAGCTCGAGCGCCGGAGCCTCGGCCAAGCCGGCCGCGCCGCTCCTGCTGCTCGAGAACCGCGAAGCCGAGACCACCGACCTCCTCGCCGACGGCGACGGCTCGTTCTACGCCGCCATCACCTTCTCCGGCGCGACCGGCGAAGCGCGCCTGAATCGCACGCCCGCGCCATCCGGCGCCGCGAAACAGGAACCGCCCGCGGACGACACTGCCGACGCGCCGCGCGCCGAAAAATTCACCGGCCGCGCCCAGCTCGTCTATTTTCCCGCCGGCGGTTTGCCCGAGACGGTCGTCGCGCGTTCCGGTGCCGCGTTCTACCGCCTGACATGGCACGATGACGCCGCGAATCGCTGGATTCTGATCAGCGGCGGCGAGCAGGGCGAACTGCTCGCCTACGCCCCCGCCGAACGCCGCAGCGTGAATCTCGGCGCCGTCGCCTCGGCGCAAGTGAACGCCATTCTCCCGAGCCACACCGGCACGCGCGGGCTGTTTCACTTGCTGCGCAACAACGCCAGCGGCCTCTCGCAGCTGAACTTCTACGAAACCGCCGACCGCTCGCTCGAAACCCGCAAGCTCGACCTCGGCGCCGCCTCGGAAATCGGCCAGGTGCGCTTCGCCCGACTCGAAGGCGCGGCCGCCGATCGCGTGCGCGTCGCGCTGCGCACGAGCTTCGGCAGCGACGAGCTGGAGGGCTGGACCGACTGGACCGAACTCAAGCCGCTTGACGGCGGCTGGTTCGCGCCGGGCCTGCGCGGTCGCTACATGCAACTGCGCGTGACGTGGCAGTTCCTCCTCGGTGCCGAACCGAACATCGACAAAGCCACGCTCTTCTATCTCCCGCAAAATCGCCGCCCGCAGCTGAACGATTTTCGCATCTTTCCCGCCAACCTCGGGCTCGTGCCCATGCCGGAGCAAACGTCCGTGGCTCCGACCACGACGCTCGGCCAGTTGCTCTTCCCCTCGCCGCGCGACACGAAGGACGACGGCGCGAGCAAACGCAAAGGCGGCCTGCTCAACAGCCCGGTCGTGCCCGCGCCAGGCGCGCAAATCGTCTACTGGACGCTTGCCGATCCGGACGACGACAACCTCGCTGCCACCTTCTCGATCAGTCCCGAAGGCAAGGACGAGTGGACCGACCTCGCGATCAACACCACGGACTCCTTCGTGCAGTTCGACGTCAGCCACCTCCCCGAGGGCCGCTACCGCTCGCGCCTCGCCGTGCGCGAGCAGGCGCCGCGCCCCGAAGCGCAGCGTCTCAGCTACACCTTCGAGACCGATTATCTCACCGTCGACCGCACGCCGCCCGAGATCCTCGCCGCCAAGGCCGAGCACATCGGCGGCGTCTGGCGCATCACGATCGACGGACACGACGCCTTGAGCCTCCTCGAAGGCGCCGAATTCGTGCTCAACAACGGCGCCCACCTCACGCTCGAGCAACCTGCCGACGGCATCCTCGACAGCCGCCGCGAAACCTTCGTCGCCGAGTTCACCGACGCCAAAGCCGCCAATGCGACCTCCGTCGAAATCACGCTCTACGACAAGTCCGGCAACAGCGCCGCCCGCCGCGTCCCGCTGAAGTAGCCGTGTAGCGCAGGCTTCCAGCCTGCAACGAACACCCTTGCCGGCCGGAAGCCTGCGCTACCCGCGCGCCGTCCGCCGCGCGCGGATTTCCCTCCTAATTTGCCCGAAACGCGTTCACGTTCGCGGCGCCATGGCCCTTCTCGGCAAAATCAACCGCCTCCGCATCGTCCGCTTCGCCCCGCCCGGCTACTACCTCGACGGCGGCAGCCACGGCGAAATCCTGCTGCCGAGCCGCTACATCCCCGCCGGCACGACCCCGGGCGACGAGATCGACGTGATGATCTACCGCGACACCGAAGACCGTCTCGTGGCCACGACCGACAAGCCGCTCGCGTGTGCCGGCGAATTCGCCGCACTCCGCGTCGTGAGCCTCACGCCGCGCATCGGCGTGTTTCTCGATTGGGGACTGGAAAAGGACCTGCTCCTGCCGATTCGCGAGATGTCCGGCCCGGTCCAACCCGGCGACAAGGTCGTCGTGCTCGTCATGGTCGACCCGCACACCGACCGCCTCGTCGCCACCGCGCGCTTCAATCGCTTTCTCGACCGCACTCCCGCGCACTACCACGAGGGCGAGTCCGTCCGCCTCCTCGTTGCCAGCCGCAGCCCCATCGGCTACAACATGGTCATCAATCACGCGCACCGCGGCCTGCTTTATCACACCGACGTCCCGAAGCCGCTCGCGATCGGCGACTGGGTCGACGGCTACATCCGCGCGATCCGGCCCGATGGAAAATTTGATCTCGCTCTCGGCAAAGCCGGCTATCGCCGCATCGCCGCGCTCACCGACCAGATCCTCGCCGCACTCGAAGCGAAGGGCGGACAGCTGCCTTACGGCGACAACAGCATTCCGGAGGAAATCCGCGAAGCGTTCGGAGTGAGCAAAAAGGCGTTCAAGCAGGCGATCGGCGCGCTCTACCGCGAACGCAAGATCGTGATCGAACCGAACCGCATCCGACTCGTTTAGCCGCTCGCGCTCAGGCGCGCGGGTGCGCCTTGGCGTAGATTTCCTTCAGCCGCGCGACACTGGTGTGCGTGTAGATCTGCGTCGTCGCCAGATTCGCATGACCGAGGAGTTCCTGCACCGCGCGCAGATCGGCGCCCGAATTCAGGAGGTGCGTCGCAAATGAGTGCCGCAGCTTGTGCGGCGAGAGATCCATCGGCAGATCGGCGACCGCGAGGTAGCGCTTCACGATCAGCTGCACCGCGCGGACCGTCAGGCGATCATGTCGCTCGGTGATCAGCACGGGATGGGTCGGCTTCGGGTCGGGCACGAACTCGTCGCGGAATTTCGTCAGCACTGCCATTGCCACCGCGCCGAGCGGGCAGATGCGTTCCTTGCGGCCCTTGCCGAGCACGCGCGCGCTGCCGGTGCCGAAGTCGATCGCCCCGTAATTGAGCCCCACCACCTCGCTGACGCGCAGTCCGCCGCCGTAAATCAACTCGAGCGCGAGCCGGTCGCGCCAGGCGGTGAACGTGTCGATTTCGTCGCGCTGGAGGAGTTTTTGCGGACCGGCGAGCAGCGTCGCGCTCTGCGTCTCGGTGAGAAATTTCGGCAACGTTTTCTCCAGCTTCGGCAGCGGCACACCGGCGAACGGATTGCGCGGGAGTCGTCCGCGCCGCTGCCAGTAGCGGAAAAACGCGCGCAAACCCGAGACGTGGTTGTGCAGCGTGCGGCGACTGAAACGGCGCTGGCCCTCGATCACGAAGTCCCGCATGTCGCGCGTCGTGAGACCGGCGAGCCCGCGCGCTTGCCAGCGCGCCCCGGTCTGCGTCCAGACGTAGAAATCCTCGAACGCCTGCCGGTAGTTCCGCACCGTGTAGGCCGAATAGCGCCGCTCCTTCGCGAGGAAATCCAGAAACGGCGCGAGCCACTCGGCCACGAGAGCGGCCGGGACCTTCGTTTCGGGCGTGGGCGCCTCCTCGGTCACGATTTGCCTGTGGCGCGCGCCTCGACTTCGCGCGTCACGCGATCGCATTCGCGGCGCAGCGCCATTTCGGGATCGATGCCGCGCGCGCGGCAGGCCGCGGCGATTTCATAGAGCGCGCGGCCGGCTGCTTCCGGCGTGAGTCCGTCCGCGCGGTGGGCGATTGCGGCCGCGTCCACGATGCCGTCCGCCGGCAGCCGCTGCTTGGCGATGCGTTTGTCGATATCCTCGGCGAACATCAACGCCGGCAGACGTGGCGGTAACTTCTTGAAGAGTTGCGACTCCGTCTTCCCCGCCGCGGCTTTCTCCTTGGCCTTGATCCCCTCCCACACGTCGATGACCTGCTCGGAGTTCCCCGCCGTGGCATCGCCGAAGACATGCGGATGACGGCGGATGAGCTTCTCGTTGATCTCGCGCGCCACGTCGTCGAAGTTGAAATCGCCGCGCTCCGCGGCGAGCTGTGCGTGAAAAACGATTTGCAGCAACACGTCGCCCAGCTCCTCGCGCATGTGCGGGATGTCGGCCCGATCGATGGTGTCGAGCAGTTCGCTGCACTCGTCGATCAGGTGGCGGGCGAGGGTTTGGTGGGTTTGCTCGCGATCCCACGGGCAGCCGTCCGGGGCACGGAGGCGGGCCATGGTCTGGCGCAGGTCGTCGATGGCGCTCATGCGCCCACTCTTCGCGTCACAGCGGCGGCGGCAAGAAACTTGTGGTTGCGCTGCCCGGGCGTTCGCCAATCTTGGGCGCTTCTCTCTGCATGGACAAACTCGCCGAAATCATGGCGCACAAACGGCGCGAGATCGCGCCGCTCCTCCGGCCGGTTTTCGAGGAGGAGCTCGCCCGCCTCAACGGCGCCCTGCCGCCGGTGCCGTCCTTCGCGAACGCCCTGCGCCGCGCCGACGGGAAACTGGCCGTCATCGCCGAGATCAAGCGCCGCTCGCCCTCCGCCGGCGCGATCAGCGAAGGCACCAAGGCGATCGATCAGGCCAAGCGCTACCAGGCCGCCCGTGCCAGCGCGCTCTCCGTGCTCACCGACGAGAAGTTTTTCGGCGGACGTATGGCCGACCTCGAGGAGGTCACGCAGTTTTTCCAAACGCAGCCCCCCGCCCTGCCCTGCCTGCGCAAGGACTTCATGGTCCACCCCGTGCAGGTGCTGCAGGCGCGCGAAGCCGGCGCGAGCGCGATCCTCATCATCGTCCGCGCCCTCGACGACTCCGAGATTTCCCAGCTCCACGCCGGTGCGAAGGCCGCGGGCATGAGTGCGCTTTTCGAGATCCACGATGAAAAGGATCTCGAACGTGCCGTGAACCACGGCGCGACCGTCATCGGCGTGAACAACCGCGACCTCGCGATCTTCAAGTGTGACCTCGCGCTCTCGGAGCGGCTCATCCCGCAGTTTCCGAAGGAAACCATCGCCGTCAGCGAGAGCGGCATCTTCACGGCGCGCGATGCCGGTCGCGTCCGCGCCGCCGGCGCCCAGGCCGTGCTCGTGGGCGAGGCGCTGATGCGCGCCGACGACCCGGCCGTGCTGATCCACGAATTTTCCACCGCATGAACACCCCGCAGTTTCCCTCCGACCCACGCGTCGCCGTCGGCGGCCTCTACTACTTCGGCCGCATGGCCGACAAGATCCGCAAGCACGCGCGCGGCGAGTTGCGCGCCGACTTCGTGCCGAACCTCGGTAAAGGCATGGACGCCCGGCTCTGCAGTTTCCTCGGCGTCGATTACGCCGCGCTGTCGCAGTTCGTCCTCACCGGCGCCTCCGACGCCGCCGCCCTCGCCTGGTGCATCAAGCAGGGCCGTCCGCTCAACGACGACCTGATCGTGATCTGGAACGACTTCGTCTCCAAGCGCGGTTGGAACGACGCCGCGACGCCGAACCTGGAGAAGCAAAAGGCCGAGGCCGGACTCGCCGGCCGCGCCGACATCCGGACGATGTTCGAGTTCTGGGCCATCGACGAAGGTCGCCAGAGCTGAGGCATGCCGCTCACGCTCACCGGCACCCGCGAATTGCTCGCCCGCCTCGGCCACTCGCCGAAGCGTTTCCTCGGACAGAATTATCTCATCGACGGCAACATCGTCCGCAAATCCGTCGAACTCGGCGCCGTCGCGCCCGGCGACACCGTGGTCGAGGTCGGACCCGGCCTCGGCACGCTCACCTCGGCGCTGCTCGCCGCCGGCGCGGAGGTCTTCGCCGTGGAAAAGGATGCCACCATGGCCGCGCACCTGCGCGGCACGCTCGCCGTCGAGCATCCCGGCAAGCTGCACCTGATCGAGGAGGACGCGGTCGCGCACCCGATCGCCGGCTTGCCGCCCGAGCGTGCGGCGAACTTCAAGATCGTCGCCAATCTCCCCTACGCCATCTCCACGCCGTGGATGGATGCCGTCCTCGGCGGGCCGTTGCCTCAGCGCATGGTGCTCATGCTCCAGCAGGAGGCGGCCCAGCGCTACGTCGCGCAGCCCGGCACAAAGCAGTTCGGGGCGATCTCGATCTTCATCCAGTCCGCGTTCGCCGCCGACCCCGGACACAAGGTCCCCGCGACCTGCTTTTATCCGGCCCCCGACGTCGAGTCCTACCTGCTCAATCTCGCGCGCCGGCCGGAGCCGTTCATCTTCGCTCCGACGGTGAAGCGCCTCATTCGTGAGTGCTTTCAGCAGCGGCGGAAGCAAATCGGCTCGCTCCTGCGCGGCAAGTTGCCCGATGGCGGCGCGGCGTGGCTCGCCCATCTGCCGGAAGCCGGCCTCGATCCCCGCGCGCGTCCGGAGCAGATTCCCGTGGCACTCTG
Organism: Candidatus Didemnitutus sp.; assembly: GCA_019634575.1. Lineage (NCBI taxonomy): Bacteria > Pseudomonadati > Verrucomicrobiota > Opitutia > Opitutales > Opitutaceae > Candidatus Didemnitutus > Candidatus Didemnitutus sp. The sequence continues at coordinate 353,029 of JAHCAY010000001.1, read as the reverse complement.
GCAACGTCTGGGCGTCTAAGGCCGAGGATCGTCTTCGCCCGTGCGTCTCGTGCGCGGCGATCCAACCGAATCCCAACCTTCATGCCTGCGCTTGAAATTCCGCTCCGTGCCCGCACATTCTGCCACCTCGTGGTTTTTCCCCCGTGCATCCGCCGCCTCGCCGCCTTTTGCTTCGGCCTGCTCGCCTTCGCGGCCGCACGCGCCCAAGTAGCGACGCCACCGCCCACTCTCTACGGCGAGGTCAAGGGCACGACCTACGTCGCGCCGGGCGCCCGGTTCCGCATGACCATCCCGGTCTTGCCCGAGCTGGGCGGCCAGATCCGCGACACCGAGAACGTCGTCACCTTCGACGATCCCGTGAGCACGCACGTCAGCATCGCCTGCTTCCCGCTCGATCTGTCGAACAAGTGGGAACTCGAGACGCGCGGCATCCGCGACTACCTGGAGTATTTCTTCAAGGAGTTCGTCTTCCCGGACTTCGCCCAGCGCTTCCCGGGCTCGACCAACGAGGCGAGCCTCTACAGCCCGCAACTGCGCGACGGCGCGTTGTTCGTCTTCTCGCTGCTGCCCGGTGGCTCCGCCTTCGAGGCGCGCTCCAGCGTGCTCGAAGGCCCGGTGAACGGCCCCGCCGTCGCCAAACGCGGCACGCTGCTCTTCGTCCAGAACAACAACATTTTCATTCTCACCGCCGAACTCGCCGAGCGCGTCACGCAACGCTCCGCCTTCCAGAAGACGCCCGAACAGGAGAATGAGATCCTGCGCAGCCGACTCGTCGAGCTGGCCAACCGCATCCAATTGCCCAAGCCCTCCGGCGCCGCCCGTTGAGTCGGCGTGCCCTCGCCCCGATTTTTCTCCACGCATGAAAGTCCCCACCCTCCTCGTCCTGTCCCTTATGCTCGCCGCTCCGCTGTCTGCCCAGTTCGACCTCGCCACGCCCAAGGCGCCCGTCGCCGCGAAGAAGCCGAAGGACGTGACCGTCCACGAGGACAAGCGCATCGACGACTACTTCTGGCTGCGTGAGAAGGAGAACCCCGAGGTCAAAACCTACCTCGAACAGGAAAACGCCTACACCGAATCCGTGCTCGCGCCGGCCAAGGAGCTGCGCGCCGCGCTCTTCAAGGAAATGCGCAGCCGCATCAAGGAGGACGACACCGGCGCCAAGGTCCCCTACCTCGGCTGGCTCTACTACACCCGCACCGAAAAGGATAAGCAGTATCCGATCTTCTGCCGCATCGCGGACAAAGCCGGCGCGACCGAAGAAGTCCTCCTCGACCTGAACAAACTCGGCGAAGGCAAACCCTACGTCGCGGTCGGTCATTACCGCGTCAGCGACGACGGGGCGCGCCTCGCCTACTCCGTCGATTGGACCGGCTACCGCCAATACGAGGTCTTCGTCATGGACCTCGCCACCAAGCAACTCGTCCCGCAGCAAATCGGCCTCGTCTCCGATCTCGAATGGGGCGCCGGCCACGACGTGCTCTACTACGTCACGGAAAACGAGGCGAAACGCTCCGACAAACTCCACCGTTGGACGCTCAGCACCGCGCGCCATGAGTTGCTCCGCACGGAAGACGACGAACTCTTCAACATCGACGTGTCCAAATCGCAGGACGGCCGCTGGCTCTTCAGCACCGCCGAGAGCAAGGTCACTTCCGAGGCGTTCGCGCTCCGCGCCGACGCCGCCACCGGCACCTTCAAATCGCTCCTCCCACGCACCGAGAACGTGAAAGTCTACCCGGAGCACCACGGCGACTATTTCTACTTCGTCACCAATCGCGACGCCAAGAACTACAAGGTCGTCCGCGCCCCCGAATCGCACAGCGCACAGACCGAGGACGTCATCCCGCACAACGCCGCGGTGAAGATCGAGACGCTCACGCCCTTCGCGCGCTACATGGTGATCGAGGAGCGCGAGAACGGTCTCCCGCATTTCCGCGCGTTCAATTTCGCCACCGGCAAATCCTCGCGCCTCGAGATGCCCGAGGCCGCCTACGAAATCTCGCCCGCCTCCAACTGGAATTACAACACCGACGAGTTCCGCTTCGAATACCAGTCGATGTTGCGCCCGCGCTCCACTTTCGCCGCCAACCTCGCCACCGGCGAACGCACGCTCGTGAAGCAGCAGGAGGTGCTCGGCGGCTTCGACCCGAGCCACTACCGCGCCGAGCGCGTCTGGGCCACCATGCGCGACGGCGTCAAAGTGCCGCTCTCGATTGTCTACCGCGCCGACCTCGACCGCACGAAGCCGCAGCCGTTCTGGCTCTACGGCTATGGTTCCTACGGCATCAGCATGCCGATCACCTTCAGCGCCAACCGCCTCAGCCTCCTCGATCGCGGCGTCATTTTCGCCATCGCCCACATCCGCGGCGGCGGCGAACTCGGCGAGGAGTGGCGCGAAGCCGGCCGCATGGAGAAGAAGATGACCACGTTCAACGACTTCGTGGACTGTGCGCAATGGCTCGTCGACGAGAAGTGGACCACGCCGCAGCAACTCGTCACCTCCGGCGGCAGCGCCGGCGGCCTCCTCATGGGCGCCGTGCTCAATCAGCGGCCCGACCTCTTCCGCGCCGCGCTTGTCGTCGTGCCGTTCGTCGACGTCCTCAACACCATGCTCGACGCGTCGCTCCCGCTCACCACCGAGGAATACGTCGAGTGGGGCAACCCGAACATCCGCGAACAATACCTCTGGATGCGCGCCTACAGCCCCTACGACAACCTCAAGCCCGCCTCCTACCCGAACGTCCTCGTCAACGTCTCGTTCTACGACAGCCAGGTCCCGTATTGGGAAGGAGCCAAATACCTCGCGAAGCTCCGCACGCTCGACCACGCGAAAGGCAACGCCACGCTCCTCCACACCAACTTCGGTGCCGGACACGGCGGCGCTTCCGGCCGTTACGACGCCCTGCACGACACCGCGCGCGACTACGCGTTCTTCCTGAGCGCCCTCGGGGTGACGAAGTGACTTTGGAGGGCGCAGCTACCGCCGCGCCGCGAATCGCCATGAAATCCTTCGTCTCGCTTCCCGCCTCCCTCGCTGCCTTCGCTCTCGCCGGTGTCTCGCTCGCCCACGCGCAATCTCCCGCCCCCACTCCGTCCATGAAACCCTACGGCCTCGTCCTCCACGGCGGCGCGGGCGTGATCGAACGCTCCGCCATGTCGCCCGAGCTCGACGCGCAATACCGCGCCACGCTCCAGCAGGCCCTCGACGCCGGCTATGCCGTCCTCGACCGCGGAGGCATGTCGCTCGACGCGGTCATCGCGGCCGTCACGATCATGGAGGACTCGCCGCTCTTCAACGCCGGCAAAGGCGCCGTGCTCAACGCCGATGGCTTCTGCGAAATGGACGCCTCGATCATGAACGGCGCCACCCTCCAGGCCGGCGCCGTCGCCGGGATTCGTCACGTCAAAAACCCGCTCCATCTCGCGCGCGACGTCATGGAGAAATCCAAGCACGTCTTCCTCATCGGCGAAGGCGCGGAGAAATTCGCCTGGTCGCTCGGCTACGAGAACACGCCCAACGAGTATTTCCAGACCGACTTCCGCCGCAAGCAGCTCGAGCGCGCTCGGCAGCTCGAATTGAAGAAGGACAACGGCACCGCCGCCGTCCCGCTCGATCTCACCTCGCCGGGCGTGCGCGACGAGCTGCATTTCATCCGGGAGCAGAAATACGGCACCGTCGGCTGCGTCGCCCTCGACCGGCACGGCAACCTCGCCGCCGGCACCTCGACCGGCGGCATGACCAACAAGAAATTCGGCCGCGTCGGCGACGTGCCTGTCATCGGCGCCGGCACCTACGCCAACAACGCCACCTGCGCCATCAGCTCCACCGGCTGGGGCGAGTTCTTCATCCGCGCCAACGTCGCACACGACATCTCCGCGCAAATGGAATACGCCGGCAAAGCCCTCCGCCCGGCCGCCGCCGCGACCCTCGCCAAAGTCGCCCGACTCGGCGGCGACGGCGGCGTCATCGGCCTCGACGCCCACGGCAACGTCATGACCGACTTCAACTCCGCGGGCATGTATCGCGCCTACCACATCGCCGGCCAGGCGCCCGTGGTCGCGATCTACGGCGACGAGCCTCGTTGATCTGCCAGTGAAGATCCTCGCCGTCTCGGGCAGCCTGCGCGCTGACTCGTCCAACACGCTTCTGCTCCGCGCCGCGGCCCGTCTCGCCCCGCCCGACTGCACCCTCGAATTGTTCGACGGCATCGGCGACCTGCCCCACTTCAATCCCGACCGCGAGGAGGAGCCGCACGCGGCGGTCGCGCGCTGGAAATCCGCCGTCGGCACCGCCGACGGGCTGCTCTTCAGCACGCCGGAATACGCCCACGGCATCCCCGGCTCCCTGAAGAACGCGCTCGACTGGCTCGTCGGCAGCACCGAGATCGTGGGCAAACCCGTCGCCCTCCTGAACGCCTCGCCGCTCTCGACCTACGCCCCCGCCGCCCTCGCTGAGGTATTGCGCGCCATCTCTGCCGACGTCCGCGAGCACGCCGCCATCGAAGTAAACCTCCGCGGACAGCGCCCCGCCGGCTTCGACCCTGCCGCCGACCCGCGTTTCGCCGGCCCCATCCGCGCAGGGCTCGATCAGCTTGCCGCCGCAATCCGCGCTCGACGCGGCCCCGCCCGCGAGTGAAATTCCCGGCTTACCCCCACGCATGACCAAACGTGCCTTGCTTGAACAACTCATCGCGCATCTCTCGGCGGAAGTCGAAGCGATGACCAAAGCCGCCCTCGCCACTCACGCCGAGGCGACCGACGACGAGAACAAGGCCGAGGACAAATACGACACGCGCGGCCTCGAGGCCTCCTACCTCGCCCACGGCCAGTCGAAGGCCGCCGAGGAAGCCGCGCTGGCCCTCGCCCAGTTCCGCGCGCTCTCGCCCCGCGATTTCTCCGCCGCCGACCCGATCGGTCTCGGCGCGCTCGTCGTTCTCGAAAACAAGGGTGCCCGCTCCCGCTATTTCATCGGCCCGCGCGCCGGCGGCACGGAGATCGAGGTCGAAGGCGAGACCGTGATGGTCGTCACGCCGCAATCTCCCCTCGGCCGCCAGCTTCTCGGCCGCCGCCAGGGCGAGTCGCTGATGCTCGATGTGGGCGGCCGTCGCGCCGAGAATCAGATCGCCGCGGTCACCTGACCGAGCAAGTGGAGTCGCTCGCAAAGTAGCGGGAGCCTCCAGCTCCCGTCGCTCCGTGGCGGTCAAAACGGGAGCTGTAAGCCCCCACCACCTTGCACCAATCGGCCCTCTGATCGCGGCGTCGCGCATCGGATAACGGCCCCCGCGTTTCGCCCTTCGCGCGATCGCCGGACCTGCCTCGCGCGCCAACGCCACGCGAGCAAAATAGCGCGGCGAGGACTTTCCCCTTGCTGGCGATTTTCCGGGTGCTGAACTCGACGGTTCATTCGCATGTCCGCCACTCCGGCTCTCCCCAATCCCGACCATGTGCTCCGCCTCGCGGAGGAACTGAAACTCAAGGTGCATCAAGTCGCCTCGACCGCCGAACTGCTCAAAGGCGGCGCGACCGTGCCCTTCATCTCGCGCTACCGCAAGGAGGTCACCGGCGAACTCGACGAAGTCCAGGTCACCGCCATCCGCGACGGCCTAGAGCGCATGGAAGCCGTGGACGCCCGCCGTGGCGCCATCCTCGCTTCGCTCACCGAGCGCAACCTCCTCACCGACGCCCTCAAATCCGCCCTCGGCGCCGCCGAAACGCTCACGGCGCTCGAAGACATTTATCTGCCCTTCCGCCCGAAGAAGCGCACCCGCGCCACCATTGCGAAGGAGAAAGGCCTCGAAGCCCTCGCCGAACTCATCTGGGCGCAGGACCCCGCCAGCGACATCGCTGCGGCCGCCACCGCACTCGTCGGCCACGAATACACGCTCGACGACGGCAAGAACACCAAGGGCAAGATCGAGACCGCCGACGAGGCCCTCGCCGGCGCGCGCGACATCCTCGCCGAGCGCATGAGCGACGACGCCACCGTGCGCGAAAAGCTCCGCGTCGTTTTCCGCGAACAGGCCGTCGTTTCCTCGAAGGTCATGTATGGCAAGGAAACCGAAGGCGCGAAGTTCAAGGACTACTTCGATTGGTCCGAACCGCTCGCCAAGGCGCCCTCGCACCGCATCCTCGCGATGCGCCGCGGCGAGAACGAGTCCTTCCTCATCATGCGCATCACGCTGCCCGACGAGCTCGCCGCTCAGGCCGTCGTCGAGCTGCACTTCGCCAAAAACACTTCGCCCGCCGCCGCGCAGGTCCGCCTCGCTGCGCAAGACGCCTTCAAGCGCCTCCTCGCCCCCGCGATGGAAACCGAGATGCGCATCGAGTCGAAGAAGCGCGCCGACGAAGCCGCGATCAAGGTCTTCGCCGAAAACCTCCGCGAACTCCTCCTCGCCGCGCCGCTCGGCCAGCGCGCGGTGATGGCGATCGATCCCGGTTTCCGCACTGGCTGCAAGACAGTGCTCCTCGACCGTCAGGGCAAGCTGCTCCACAACGACGTCATCTACCCGGAGCGCTCGCCCGCCGAAGCGAAGGACAAGCTGAAGGGCTTCGTCGACTTCTTCAAAGTCGAGGCCATCGCCATCGGCAACGGCACCGCCGGCCGCGAGACCGAAGCCTTCGTCCGCGCCCTCGGTCTGCCCGCATCGATCCCCGTCGTGATGGTCAATGAGTCTGGCGCGTCGATCTACTCCGCCAGCGAAGTCGCGCGCGAAGAGTTTCCCGATCACGACCTCACCGTCCGCGGCGCCGTCTCCATCGGCCGCCGGCTCATGGACCCGCTCGCCGAACTCGTGAAGCTCGACCCGAAATCCATCGGCGTCGGCCAATACCAGCACGATGTCGACCAGTCCGCGCTCAAACGCTCCCTCGACGACCGCGTCGTCTCCTGCGTGAACGGCGTCGGCGTCGAGGTGAACACCGCCTCGAAGCAACTCCTTTCCTACGTCTCCGGCCTCAACGCCGCCACCGCCGCCGCCATCGTCGCCCGTCGCAACGAGAAAGGCGCCTTCAAGTCGCGCGCCGACCTCCTCGAAGTCCCGCGCCTCGGCCCGAAGGCCTTCGAGCAAGCCGCCGGCTTCCTCCGCATCCGCGACGCCGCTCACCCGCTCGACGCCAGCGCGGTGCACCCGGAGCGTTACGCGCTCGTCGAGAAAATGGCCACCGACCTCGGCGCGACCGTCGCCGACCTCATGCGCGACGAGAAACTCCGCAAACGCATCAAGCTCGAGAGCTACGTCACCGCCGACGTCGGCCTGCCGACGTTGAAAGACATCCTCGCCGAACTCGCCAAACCCGGCCGCGACCCGCGCGAGAAGTTCGAGGCGTTCAGCTTCCAGGAAGGCGTGAGCAAGCCCGAGGATTTGAAGCCCGGCATGAAACTCCCCGGCATCGTGACCAACGTCACCGCATTCGGTGCGTTCGTGGACGTCGGCGTGCACCAGGACGGACTCGTGCACGTCTCGCAGCTCGCGGATTCGTTCGTGAAGGAGCCCGCCGAGGTCGTGAAGCCCGGCCAGAAGGTCATGGTGACCGTTACCGAGGTGGACCTCCCGCGCAACCGCATCGCCCTCTCGATGCGCAGCAACCCGCAGCTCGGCCCGCGCACGCCGCAACAGGCCGGCGCTCGCCCCGGCGGCGGCAACGGTCCGCGCCCCGGCGGCAGCGGCGGCATGAATCGCGGCCCCGCCCCGCTCCCGAAGTCCACGCAATCGCTCAACAGCGACTGGTTCAGCGCCGCGCTGAACAAAAAGAAGTGAGCGCGGAACAGCAGAACGCGGCGCAAGAAAACGCAGAGCAATTCGCGCGGCAGCGCGGGTGGGTGCCGACGCCCCCGGCGGCGCCACGCTCAGTGCACGCGCCTCGTCGCCGCCGGGACGTCGGCGGCGAACACCACCGCTTCGCGCGCGCCTCGTAATGATCCCCTGGGTCGCCGCCACGTTGCTCTCAGCTTTCTTCCTCGGTCTCTACGACCTCGGGACGAAGCACGCCGTGCGCGACAACGCGGTGCTCCCGGTCCTCTTCTTCGCCAACCTATGCAGCGCTACCGTCTGGTGCGCGCTCATCGCGATCGACCGCGCCGGCAACGGTGGCGGCCTCCCCGCGATCCTGCACGTCACGCCACTCACGGCATTCCAGCACCTTCAACTCGCCGCGAAATCCTTCCTCGTCGGCTGCTCGTGGCTCTGCGGCTACTTCGCGGTGAAGCACCTGCCTGTCTCCATTGCGTCGCCGATCCGCGCCACCGGTCCGGTCTGGACGTTGTGCGGCGCCCTACTCGTGCTCGGCGAGCGCCCGTCGTGGCTCGAGTTGCTCGGCGTCGCGATCACCCTGACATCGTTCGTCGGCCTCGCGCTCGCCGGCGCGCGTGAAGGCATCCATTTTCACCGCAACAAATGGATCGGCTGGCTCGCACTCGGCACCTTGCTCGGCGCATCGAGTGGACTCTACGACAAATTCCTACTCGGTCGCCAAGGCTTCAGCGCCGCCACGGTGCAGGCGTGGTTCGCGATCTACCTCGTGGCGTTCTTCCTGCCGCTCACGCTGGCGTGGAAATTCCGGCTCTGGCCGCGCAACGAGTTTCACTGGCGCTGGAGCATCCTGCTCGTCTCCTTCGGCCTGCTCGCGGCGGACTTTCTCTACTTCGATGCGCTGCGCAATGCCGACGCCCTCGTTTCACTCGTCTCCAGCCTGCGCCGCGGCAGCACGCTCGTGGCCTTCGCTGGCGGACTCTGGTTCTTCGGTGAGAAGAACGGTCTGCGAAAACTTCCCGCGGTCCTCGGCGTGCTCGCCGGCATCGTGCTTACGCTGCTGGGCTGAAATGGAGCGCGGACTCCGCTCCGCGTCGCCACCTTCCGGTCGCGAACGGCCCCACCGACTCATCTGTTCGTTTTCGCGCGCGCCTTGGTTTTCCGGGGCTTCGCGCCGGGCAACAACGTCCGCAGCCGCTCCGTCGTCGCGTCGCGATCCAACTTCGACGCTGCGACATCGAGCGTGAGCTGTTCCCAATCCGGCCCGTCGGGTGCCGGTTCGATTCCGTTCAAGCGCAGGAACACCAAACATGCACCGAGCGCCGCTCGCTTGTTCCCGTCGATAAACGGATGGTTTCGGCAGAGGTAGAACAGATACGCCGCCGCCATCTCCGGCACGTCCACATAGACGGACTCGCCGCCGAATGTCGCCTGTGGTGCCGCAATCGCAGACTCCAACAAGGCGCGCTCACGCAATCCGTCCGACCCGCCAAAGCCAGCAATCGCAGCCGCGTGGATCTCCAACACGATCTCCATCGTGAGATGGAAACACTCGTCGTGCTCCGTGCTCATGCGAGGCGGCGCATCGTGCGCTGGTAGTCCTTCATGACGCCTTTGATCGCCGCGGTGACCTCCTCCTTCGTCACCACCGGCCGCACCGGCGTCAGGTAGATCGCCCCGCCCTCGTGCACGGTCACATTCACTTCGTCGCCGACCTTCAAGCGCGCGAGGTCCATGAGCGCCGCGTCCAGCATGATGCCCTGCGAGTTGCCGACCTTGGTGATGCGTTTGATCATGGCGTCAAACTATGTATTACGGTCCTGCCCGCGCAAGTCGCTTCTTGTCTCCGCCGCGCCATCGCCCAAGTTCGCGGACAAATGACCTCCTCCGACCTCCAGATCGAAGTCCTCACCGCCGGCACCGGTGCCGCGCCGCAGAAAGGCGACCTCGTCACCGTGCATTACACCGGCTGGCTGACCAACGGCCAGAAGTTCGACAGCTCGCGCGACCGCGACGAGCCTTTCACCTTTGCCCTCGGCATGCGCCAGGTCATCGGCGGTTGGGACCAAGGCGTCGCCACCATGAAGATCGGCGACAAGGTGAAGCTCACCATCCCGCCGCATCTCGGCTACGGCGCGCGTGGCTTCCCCGGCGCCATCCCGCCCAACGCCACTCTCGTGTTCGAAGTCGAGCTGTTGAAGATCGGCTGACCATACCATGTCCGCCGAATCCGAATCTCGCGTCGTCTTCATCCGCGGCGCCCACATCGAGCTCGCGCAGCTGCTCAAGTTCGCCGGCCTCGCCGACACAGGCGGCGAAGCCAAGCAAGTGATCGCCGCCGGCCAGGTGCTGGTCAACGACTCCACCGAGACCCAGCGCGGCAAGAAAATCGCCCCTGGCGACCGCGTGACCTACAACGGCCAGAAGCTGATCGTGCGCGGCAGCTAAGAACCTTCCGGATCTTTTCTTGGCCGTCGAAACGGAGCGTGGTCGTCGCTGTCCCCGGTGACGACCGGCGTCGGTGAAGACACCGCGCCCGCCTCATCAGCAGAAATCAGGATAGGCTCTGAGTCGTTCCTCACATGGTAGCCCGGCCTCTCCGAGGACAGGCTCGACCCGCACTCGGAGGTAGCGGGCCACCACGGCGACGGCTCTCCTATACCTCGCCCGCCGGCCGTCGGAGAAAATTCTGCCGCCGCTCTCCACTCCGACCGCGCGCTGCCATGCGCGCCTCCGGTGCGCTGTAGGCGCGACGCCGGTAACCCGGCCGCTCCGGGTCCGCTGCGCACTTGAGTTGATAATCCTGCATGCGCGCGAACACGGCGAGCAGTTGCTCCCGGTCCGCGTAGTCGTCGAGCCCGGCGGTCTCCAACGCCAGCAATAGCTCGTGCGTCGCCTCGAGCGTCGAGAGACAGCCTTCCTGTGGTTGCTGCTTGATGACGTAGCGGCTCGGCGCCGTGGGCGTGAACATCACGCGCGGCAACCGCTGCAGGCTCGGGCTCAGTCGCAGCATTTTCCGCGCGCCGGCCCACGTCGCATCGAGCAGGAACACCACCAGTCGCCGCGCGCCAAGCTGCCCGCGAAACGCCTCCAACGTCGCCGCGTCCGCCGTCGAGAGATTCAGCGCCTCGCGCCCCGGATAAACGAGCACGCAGAGGTTCGCCTCGTCCGCGATCAACGCCTGCACCGCCTCATCGCGATCGAACTCGATGCCCATGTGCAGCTCCGCGTTTTCCAAACATAGCCGCGTGAGCCGGCCCGTGGCAGCCTTCTCCTGCTTGAACTCCTTAGGATGCATCAGAAACACGAAACGCGTCCGCGTCGCCATCGCGCGCAGCGTTGGGCACCAACACAGCGCCTTCGGCCAAAAGCAGCGGTAGCACATTTCGCGACTCACCGGCGCAGCGAAGCAGTTGCAAGTCGCTTGGCGATGACGAATTCCTCCGCAGGCGCGGCAAAAAATTCAGCTAAACTCTCCGCCCCGGCGCGTCGATTACGAGGGCCCAAGTTATGGCAACCCTGTCCCTACGTGCGAAACTCGTCGGAGCGAACCTTTCCCCCGCCCTGATCCTCGTCGCGCTCGTCGCGGCGTTGGCGATCTTCGCTACCCGCGTCGAGACGGCCGTGACCGCCGGTCGGGAGCGTTCGTTGAGGCTCGCCCTGCTAGCCAAGGAAATGCAGCTGCACACCATCCAAGTGCAGCAGTTTCTCAGCGATGTTTCGGCCACTCGCGCGCAGGACGGCCTCGGCGACGGTTTCAAGGAAGCCGCCGAACACGCGCGGGGCTTCCGCGAAAGCGCCGAGGCTTGCCGCGCGATCTTCGTCGCCAGCCGCGCGACCGAATCCGAACGAGAGCTCGAGCGCATCGTCACCGCTTTCGACCAATACTACGAAGTCGGCCAGAATATGGCGCGGCACTACGTCGCGGGCGGTCCAGCCGAGGGCAACCAGTCCATGGCGGGCTTCGACGCGAAAGCCTCCGCGCTCGGGCAGGCGCTGGATCCATTCGTCGCGCGACACCTGGCGGAGATGTCGTCGTCGCTCGATACGATCTCGCGCGACGTGCGCCGCCTCCGCAATCTCGTGATCGTCGGCGGCCTGCTGGCGTTCGTTGTCTCGCTTGGCTTCTTCGTCGCGACTCAGCGCACCGTGGTCAAACCGCTGATCGCGCTCGCCGCCGAGCTCCAGTCCAACGCGCACGAAACCGCCGCCGCCGCCGGGCAGCTGCAGACGAGCGCGCAGTCCGTGGCGGAGGGTGCCTCCGAGCAATCGTCCTCGCTGGTCGCCTCCAACGACGCGTTCGATCACGTCGCGGGCATGACGCGCGAGAACGCGACCCGCACCGGCAAGAGCAGCTCCTTGATCAAGGAGACGCGTCTATCCGCCGACGAGGGACGCGGCGAGTTGAAGACAATGGGGCAGGCGATGGAGGAAATTCGCGCCTCCAGCGAAGCCATTGGCGACATCATCAAGAGCATGGACGAGATCGCCTTTCAGACCAACATCCTCGCCTTGAATGCGGCGGTCGAAGCCGCCCGCGCCGGAGAAGCCGGCCTGGGTTTCGCCGTCGTCGCCGAGGAAGTGCGCAATCTCGCGCAACGCAGCGCCGCCGCCGCCAAGGATTCCGCCGCCAAGATCACGGCCGCGACCGCCAAGTCAGTCGAAGGCAAAGCCATTTCCGAGACCGTGAGCACGCGCATGGCGGACATCATCGAAAAGGTGCACCAGATCGACGACCTCATGAGCGAGATCGTGCAGGCCTCGCACACGCGCGATTCGCACATGCAGGAGCTCAAGAAGGCCATGGACTCCATGGAAACCGTCACGCAGCAGAATGCCGCGGCGGCCGAGGAGAGCGCGAGCGCCGCCGTCGAATTGCAGAGCCAGGCCGACTCGCTGCACCGCATCGTGAACCACCTCGAGTGCGTCGTGAGCGGTCACGTCGTCACGGCCGACTTCGACGACATCCCGAAGCCGGTCGAGCTCAAGATCCCCGCCGCCCTGAAGCGCGCCGCTGCGCCTTCGGCCCGCCAGTCGAAGGCCGATCCGGTGCACGCGTGACCGGCGGCGCATCGCCCTGAGGTCCTAGCTTGTCAGCCCCGCGCGGACGCGTCGTGCTCGCGCGATGTCATCGCCGCTCCCCGCTCCGCTCGCTCCCCTGCCCGGCCGCCCATCGGCCGACGCAGTGCTGGAGGGTTTCCTCGCGGCGATGACGGCACGCGGAATCTCCCTCTATCCGGAACAGGAAGAGGCAATTCTCGCGCTCTTCGACGGGCAGAACGTCGTGCTCAACACGCCGACCGGTTCCGGCAAATCCCTCGTTGCCGCCGCGCTCCACTTCAAGGAGCTCTGCGCCGGCCGCCAATCCGTCTACACCTGCCCGATCAAGGCGCTGGTGAACGAGAAGTTCCTCTCGCTCTGCCGCGACTTCGGTCCGGAAAACGTCGGCATGATGACCGGCGACGCCTCGGTGAACCCTCACGCGCCCGTCCTCTGCTGCACCGCCGAGATTCTCGCCAACATCGCCCTCGCCCGCGGTGACCGCGCCCCGATCGGCGCGGTGATCATGGACGAGTTTCACTACTACTCGGACGTCGCGCGCGGCTACGCCTGGCAGGTGCCGCTGCTCACGCTGCCGCAAGCGCGTTTCCTCCTCATGTCGGCGACGCTCGGTTCGACCGAGTTTTTCGAAAAGGAGATGACCAAGCTCACCGGCGCGCCGTCGCTCACCGTGCGCAGCGATCGCCGGCCCGTGCCGTTGAGCTTCGAGTATTCCGAGACGCCGTTGCCCGACAAACTCGCCGACCTGCTCGCGCTGAACCGCGCACCGATCTACCTCGTGCATTTCACGCAACGCGCCGCGAGCGAAGCCGCGCAGGCGCTCATGAGCCTCAACGTCTGCACGAAAGAGGAAAAGGCCGCGCTCGCCACCGAGTTGGAACGCGTGAAATTCAACAGTCCCTACGGCCGCGACATGAAACGCTGGCTGCGCCACGGCATCGGCGTGCACCACGCCGGCCTGCTGCCGAAATACCGCATCCTCGTCGAACAGCTCGCGCAAAAGGGCCTGCTCAAACTCATCTGCGGCACCGACACGCTCGGCGTCGGCATCAACGTTCCGATCCGCACCGTCGTCTTCACCCAGCTCTGGAAATACGACGGCAACAAGGCCGCCATCCTCAGCGTGCGCGATTTCCGTCAGGTCGCCGGCCGCGCCGGCCGCGCGGGCTACGACACCACCGGCTACGTCGTGGTGCAGGCACCGGAACACGTCATCGCCAACAAGCAGGCCGAGGCCAAAGCCGCCGCCGACCCGGCGAAGAAAAAGAAACTCGTAAAGCAATCCGCGCCCGAGGGCAGCGTCGGCTGGGACGCGAAAACCTTCGAGCGGCTCATGACCGCGCCGTCGGAGGAGTTGCAGTCACGTTTCTCCGTTTCGCACGGTATGCTGCTGCTCATGCTCGGCCGCGACACCGATGGCTGCCGCGCCATGCAGCGCCTGATCCGCGACTGCCACGAAACGCCGACGAAGAAAAACGCGCTGCGTCGCCGCGCCTGGCAGCTCTTCCGCGCGCTCGTGGATCGCAAGATCGTCGAAATCCTCCCGCTCGACGCGCGCCCGCCGTCCGGTCGCAAGGTCCGCGTCAACGTCGAGCTGCAGGACGATTTTTCGCTCCACCAAGCGCTCTCGCTCTACCTCATCGACACGCTGCCGCAGCTCGACCGCGCGAGCGCCGACTATCCTTTCGACGTGCTCACGCTCTGCGAAGCCATCGTCGAAGATCCCGATCAGATTCTCCGCAAACAGGTCGACCGCCTTAAGACCGAAAAGCTCAACGAGCTCAAAGCCGCCGGCGTGCCCTACGACGAGCGCATGGCGCAACTCGAGGAAATCACCGAGCACCCGAAGCCGAAGCGCGAGTTCCTCTACGACACCTTCAACGCCTTCGCCGCCGCGCACCCCTGGGTCGAGCAGGAGAACGTTCGCCCGAAGTCGATCGCGCGCGAGATGTTCGAGCGCTACCTGTCTTTCGCCGACTACATCCGCGACTACGGCCTCGAGCGCGGCGAGGGCCTGCTGCTGCGCCACCTGATGCAGACCTTCAAGGTCCTCTCGCAGACCGTGCCCGAGTCCTTCAAGACCGAGCCGGTGGTCGAGATGGAGGACTACTTCCGCGAACTCATCCGCGGCATCGACTCGTCCCTGCTCGAAGAATGGGAGCGCCTCCGCAACCCCGAGTTCGTCGCCGCCGACGCCACCGACAAGCCCGCGCGTCCTGCGTCGTTCGACGTCACGCGCGACGCCGCCGCGTTCCGCCGCGCGGTGCGCATCGATGTTCTCGGCTTCCTGCAGGACGTCGCGTCGCGTGACTGGGAAGCCGCCGCCGCGCGGCTCGCCGAACCCGACCTCCCCGTCGGCGCAACCCCGGATGCGGCGCGCCTCGCCGAATCCCGCCACATCGAGAAAGCCTTCCTCGCCTACTTCGACGCCCGCCGCCGCTTCCGCCTCGATCCCGAAGGTCGCTCCGCGCTCAACACGCACCTCGACGAGCGCGACGACGGCACGTGGACCATCGTCCAAGTGCTCATCGACGCCGAAGGCGCCAACGATTGGGAAGCGACCTTCACGCTCTCGCTCGCCGAATCCCGCGCCGCCGCCGCACCCGTGCTGCGCTTCGCCTCCGTCGCTCCCATCGGGACGCCACCGGAGGCGGACTGACGCGCGCGGGACGACACTTCGCGCCGTTCGGCGCTCCTGACGCGTTTCCCTCGCGGTTGGTCGTTTTCCCGATGTTCTCCGATCGGCAACCCGCACACTCGCGCATCCCCCAAAACCGATGAAAACCCGCCTCCTCTCACTCGGCCTCGCGCTCGTCGCCCCCGTCCTCGCGCAAAATCTCACCCTCCCCGCGGCCAGTCCGCGCGCCAGCGTTGCCCAAACCGTCGGCATCACCCGCATCAGCGTCGACTACGGCCGCCCCGCCGTGAACAAGCGCGAAGTCTGGGGCAAACTCGTTCCCTACGGCGTCGCCGATCTCGGCTTCGGCACCAGCCACGCGGCGCCGTGGCGTGCGGGCGCCGACATCAACACGACGGTCACCTTCCAACACGATGTGCGTGTCGCCGGCCAACCGCTCCCCGCGGGCGCCTACGGTCTGCACATGATCCTCGCCGCCGACGGCGGCGTGACGGTGATCTTCTCCCACGACCACGAAGCGTGGGGCAGCTTCTTCTACGATCCGGCCCACGATGCGCTCCGTGTTCCGAGCAAACTGGAAGACAACGCCGCGCCCCACGAACTCCTCACCTACGAATTCACCGACGTGACGAAGAACAGCGCCGTGCTCTCGTTGCTTTGGGAGAAGAAGCGCATCGCGATTCCCGTGACGGTCGACACCGACGCCGTCGTCGTCGCCTCGCTCAAACGCGAACTGACCGGCAGCAACGGCTTCGACGACCGCGCCTGGAGCGCCGCCTCGAACTACCTCGTCCAAAACAATCTCGATCTGAACCTCGCTCTCGAGTGGGCCAACCACGCGGTCGATCCGCGCACCGGCCAGGTTTCCTTCGCCGGGCTCTCGCAGAAAGCGATTGTGCTGGAGAAGCTCGGCCGCACCGCCGAGGCCGCCGCGGCCATGGACCAAGCCCTGCCGCTCGGCACCGCGCCCCTGATCCATCAATACGGCCGCCGCCTCATCGGCGCGAAGCAGTTCGAGCGCGCGCTGGAAGTGTTCAAGTATAACGCCCAGCGCTTCCCCGACGTCTGGCCGGTGAACTACGGCCTCGCGCGCGGCTACAGCGCCGTCGGCAACTACCCCGCCGCACTCGAGGCGCTGCTCAAGGCGCAGAAGCAGGTGCCCGCCGGCGACACCGTCAACGCCGCCGCCATCGCCACGAACATCGAAAAACTCAAACGCGGCGAGAACATCAACTGAGCGCGCCGCCAACCGCCTTCGCGCTCATCGTCCTCCGCCTTTCAAGGCCCGTGCCCCACCGCGCGGGCCTTTTGTTTTGCCCCGTGTCGGCGCACGCGAAGCCCCCGCCCTCCTTCGCTTGCCGCTCCGCTCGCGCAACAGCCGCACTTATCGCGCGGCCGTGAAAACTATCACGGCCGCCTCTGAGCACCGTATGCCCGGGGTTTGCCTTTGACCGGTTCGCGCCGGCCGGCCTACCGTGGCGGTCCTTCTCTCCACCACCATGTCCGCCTCGAAGCCGACCATCATCTACACGAAGACCGACGAAGCGCCTGCGCTCGCCACCTACTCGCTCCTGCCGATCGTGCAGGCGTTCACCAAACACGCCGACATCGCCATCGAGACGCGCGACATCTCGGTCGCCGGCCGCATCATTTCCGTGTTTCCGGAGTTCCTGACCGAGGCGCAGCGTCAGCCCGACTACCTCGCCGAGCTCGGCGCGCTCACGCTCAAGCCCGAGGCCAACATCATCAAGCTCCCGAACATCTCCGCCTCCGTCCCGCAACTCAAAGAGGCCATCGCCGAACTCCAAGCCCACGGCTACAAGGTTCCCGATTACCCCGAAGTGCCCAAGACCGACGCCGAAAAGGACATCAAGGCGCGCTACGACAAGGTGAAGGGCTCCGCCGTCAATCCGGTCCTGCGCGAAGGCAACTCCGATCGCCGCGCGCCGAAGGCCGTGAAGGATTACGCGAAGAAACACCCGCACTCCATGGGTAAGTGGTCGCCGGACTCGAAGACCTCCGTCGTCACGATGGGCCAGGACGATTTCTTCGCCAACGAGAAGTCCGTCACTCTCGCCACCGCCACGACCGCGCGCATCGAGTTCGTCGGCACTGACGGCGCGGTGAAGGCTCTTCTTCCGAAGCTCGCACTCAAGGCTGGCGAAATCATCGACGGCACCGTCATGCGCAAGGCCGCGCTCGTGGCGTTCTACGAACAGCAGATCGCCAAGGCCAAGACCGACGGCGTGCTCTTCTCGCTCCACCTCAAGGCCACGATGATGAAGGTCTCCGACCCCGTCCTCTTCGGCCACTGCGTTCGCGTGTTCTTCAAGGACCTCCTCGCGAAACACGCCGCGACCTTCGCCGAACTCGGCGTCGACCTGAACAACGGCTTCGGCGACCTCGTCGAAAAACTCGCCAAGCTCCCCGCCGACAAGAAGGCCGCCATCGAGGTCGACATCGCCGCCGCCTACGCCGCCGGCCCGCAGGTCGCCATGGTCAACTCCGACCAAGGCATCACCAATCTCCACGTCCCGTCCGACGTCATCATCGACGCCTCCATGCCCGCGATGATCCGCGCCGGCGGCAAGATGTATGACCGCGCCGGCAAACTCGCCGACGCGCTCTGCGTCATCCCCGACAGCGCCTATGCCGGTGTCTACGCCGCCACGATCGACTTCTGCAAGAAGAACGGCGCCCTCGACCCGAAGACGATGGGCTCCGTTCCGAACGTCGGCCTCATGGCCCAAGCCGCCGAGGAATACGGCTCCCACAACAAGACCTTCGTCGCACCCGCCGCCGGCACGATCCGCGTCGTCGACGAAACCGGCAAGGAGCTGCTTTCACACGTCGTCGCCGAAGGTGACATCTGGCGTGCCTGTCAGACCAAGGACGCTCCGGTGCAGGACTGGGTGAAGCTCGCCGTCACGCGCGCCCGCCTCAGCAACACGCCGGCCGTGTTCTGGCTCGATAAAGCCCGCGCGCACGACGCCCAGATCATCGCCAAGGTTGAGAAATACCTGAAGAACCACGACACGACCGGCCTCGATCTCCGCATCCTCCCGCCCGCCGAAGCGTGCAAGTTCTCCCTCGAGCGCATCGTCAAGGGCCTCGATACGATCAGCGTCACCGGCAACGTTCTTCGCGATTACCTGACCGACCTGTTCCCCATCCTCGAGGTCGGCACGAGCGCCAAGATGCTCTCGATCGTCCCGCTGATGAACGGCGGCGGCCTCTTCGAGACCGGCGCCGGCGGCTCCGCGCCGAAACACGTCGAGCAGTTCCAGCAGGAAAATTACCTGCGCTGGGACTCCCTCGGCGAGTTCTTCGCCCTCGCTGCTTCGTTCGAGCACCTGAGCATCGTCGCCTCGCACAAGAAGGCCAAGGTCCTCGCCGAAACACTCGACGCCGCCAACGGCAAGTTCCTCGAGAACGACAAGTCGCCCGGCCGCAAACTCGGCACGATCGACAACCGCGGCAGCCACTTCTACCTCGCGCTCTACTGGGCCGAGGCGCTCGCCAGCCAACACACCGACGAGGAACTGCACCGTCTCTTCGTCCCGATCTACGCGGAACTCGCCGCGCAGGAGCAGACGATCGTGAAGGAACTCGTCGCCGTCCAAGGCAAGCCCGCCGACATCGGCGGCTACTACCAACCCGACGACGCGAAGGCCTCCGCCGCGCTCCGCCCGTCGAAGACCTTCAACGACATCCTCGCGCAACTCTGATCTCGACGCGCGCGGAACGTCACCTTCTCGAACCCAGCCGCTCGGCTGGGTTCTTTTTTTTCGCCGGGCGCCGTCAGGCGTCGACGATCGAACTGTCCCACGAACGCAGCGGTCGGGCCTGATGGCAATCGGGACAAGTGATCACGTCGAGCGATGTCTGGCAGTGCGGACACACCGCGTTGACCGCAAACGGGTCATAGGCGTGCTGGCACGCCGGGCAGACCCAAAACTCGCCCCGCGGCGGCGACGCGTGACACGAAGGACACTGGAATCCCGACCGTCGCGGCAACTGTTCTATTTTTCTCAACGCTCCCGCGGCCTGAAAGCTCCGCCAACACTGCGACAACAGGTAGAACGCCAACACGCCCTCCCAGATCGACATATCCCAGAGCGCCAGGCCGGCCAAAGCTACGCCACCAACCAAGCCCACGATCGTCGCCGCCTTCAGGCTGCGCGCGCGCCCGAGCGGATACCAGAGCAGCGAGCGTAGGATTTGGCCGCCATCGAGCGGATAGACCGGCAGCAGGTTGAAAATCAGCAAGCCCACGTCCATCCAGATCAGCGCGCTCAGGAAGTGCGCGAGATCCGGATTGTCCACGAGCAGTCCCGTTCCGCGACACGCCCAGCCCAAGCCGATGAACACCGGTAGCAGCACCACATTCACCAGCGGCCCGGCCGCGATGCTCCACAGCATCGCCCCCGCCCGTTGCGGCGGCGCCACGTAGGCCACGCCGCCCAGCGGCCACAGCACGATCTGGTCCGCGCTGCCACCGACCTGCCGGCACGCCAGCGCGTGGCCGAACTCATGCAATGTCACGGTCACGAACAGCGCGAGGTATTCGAGCAACGCCCAGACCGGCGACACATAGCCCGGCGCACGCTGCGAAACGGAATAGATCGCGATGATGAACCACGACCAATGCACGTGCACATCGATGCCTTGGAAGCGAAACAGACGAAAGGACCCCTGCTGGGTGGGCGACATGCGCGAGAGGGCAACAGCTGCAGCAGCGCGGCGCAATCCGTGAATCGCTTGCGGGCCCCGCTGCCGAACTACGTCCGCCGATCCAGCCAGCCGATCGCGACCGCGAGTGCGAGCATCAACGCCAGCGCGAGCACGATGACACCCGACAAAGCTTCCTGCGCGATCGCCCCCGAGAGCGCAGGAAACACCGCGGCTCCGAGCGCGCCGGCGCCCGATTGCCGCCCAATCACCGTCTGCACCGCCTCGGGCGCGAAGCGGCGCGGCACCTCGTGCATCAGCCCCGGATAAACCGGCGCAAATCCCAGACCGATCAACGCGAGCGACACCACAGCCACAAGGCCTGAGCCTCCGAATGCAAATCCGAGCGCACTTGCTCCCGCGAGCAGCGTCCCCGCTCGCACGATCGCGCGATTGGTCCAGCGACCGTGCACGAAGCCAATCCCGATTCGGCCTGCCGTGATCGCACCGTAGTAGCCCGCCACCCACAGCGCAGCCCGCTCCGGCGCGAAGCCGCGGTCCACCACCAAGATCGTGCCGGCCCACAGGCCGATGCTCAGTTCGGCCCCGGTGTAGAGCGCAAAAATCACCGCCGACAACCAGCCCTCGAAAGAGGCGGCGGTTCGTGTCGGCGTTGCGGACGCCGCCGCGGCCGTCGCGACCGCAGCGTGAGTCGGCACCTTTTCCCACAGCCTCAGGGTGGCGAGAAATAAGGCCGCCAACCCCAGCTGAATCGAGCCGATCGCCAGGTAACCTCCGCGCCAGCCATGCGCCGTCGCCAGCGCCCGTCCCATCACCAACGGCCCCGCCGTCGCGCCGATGCCCCAGCATGCGTGCAGCCAATTCATGTGCCGCCCGGAGTAGTGCCGCGCGACGTAGCCGTTGAGTCCCGCGTCGACCGCGCCAGCCCCGAGACCGAGCGGAATCACCGCGATGAACAGCATCGCTGCGCTGTGCGCCTGCGACAACAGCAGCATCGCTCCGCTCGTCAGCGCACAACTCACCAGCACCACCGGCCCCGTGCGGAATCGCGCCGCCACCCAGCCGCTCGAGAAACCAGACGTCGCCGTGAGCAGCGTCCCTACAAGCATCAACACGCCCGCCAGACCGACCGGCAAGCGCAGCTCCGGATAAACCGCCGGCCACGCGACGCCGAGTGTGCCATCGGGCAATCCGAGGCTCACGAAACCGAGATAGATAATGACCAGGAGCAACCCGGCGGCACGCGACAGTGACATGACCGCGCAGAGTTAAGCGGACACGCGCCATCGATTCCATCCTCGTTTCTCGCCGCATTTGTGGTCGCGCACACGCTCGTCGCAATTTCCCCAATGGTGTCCGCGCGTCCGCTTGTCGTTCGTCGATGAATGGTCACCGTTCTACGCGGTGACATTCCACCCTCCGAAACCTCCTCGACCAACCACGCAATCAACATGGCTCGCGTCACCACCTACCTCAACTTCGCCCGCGAAACCGAAGCGGCGTTCACGTTCTACAAGTCGGTTTTTCGGACCGAATTCGCCGCCCCCATCATGCGCTTCACCGACGGGCCACCGTGCCCGGGAGCTCCCGCGCTCGCGGATGCCGACCAGCGTCTCGTGATGCACGTCGCGCTGCCGACCATCGGCGGCCATGTGCTCATGGGCTCCGACGCGCCGACCTCGATGGGCTTCACCGTGAACCTCGGCAACAACGTCTACATCAATCTCGAACCAGACACGCGGGCAGAGACCGACCGCCTCTTCGCTGCGCTCGCTGCTGGCGGCAAAGTGGAAATGGCCCTGCAAGAGATGTTCTGGGGCGCCTACTGGGGCACGCTCACGGACCAATTCGGCGTGCGTTGGATGTTCAACTGCACCGCGAAGTGACGCCCGGCGCGGGCTTGCTTGCGCGAGAAGATTCGCCCGAAGATCCCGGCTGAACCGCCTCGCCCATGGCAGCCGAAATCACTCCCGCCGTCTCTCCGGAGCAGCTCGCGATCGTGCGCGAGCTGTTCTCGGAATACGCGGCGGGGCTCGGCGTCGATCTAGGCTATCAAAACTTCGCGGACGAACTCGCCGGCTTGCCGGGAATCTACGCGCCGCCGCACGGCTTCCTGCTCCTCGGCTGGACGGAAGGAGCACCCGGTGGTTGCGTGGCGCTTCGTCCCCGCAACGACGACGTCGCAGAGATGAAGCGCCTCTACGTCCGTCCTTGTGCTCAAGGAACCGGACTCGGGCGCGCGCTGGCCGAACGATTGATCGAGGAAGCGAAGGCCGTCGGCTACCGCACGCTTTGGCTCGACACGCTGCCCGGCATGGAGCGCGCGCAACGGCTCTACGAGCGACTGGGGTTCGTGCGCCGTGCGCCCTACTTCGACTCCCCGGTCGCCGGAAACGTGTTCATGGAACTCACGCTCCGGCGATAAGGGCGCCGCTCACTGCTTGATGTCCGGCTCGACGACTTGCGCGAGTTGGAGGAGCGATTCCTGCCAGCCGAGGTAGCACATCTCCGCTGGGATCATCGCCGGGATGCCCGTCTGCGCGATGCTCACATCGGTGCCGCAGAGCACCGGTTTCAGGTCGACGGTCACGGTCATTTCGCCGGGGAGATTCGGGTCGTCGAACTTGTCCGTGTAGCGAATCCGCTGCCCGGGCACGAGTTCGAGATACGTGCCGCCGAACGAGTGCGCATGTCCCGTGGTGAAATTCGTGAACGCCATCTTGAAGGTCCCGCCGACTTGGGCGTCGCAATGAAACACGCGGGCGGTGAAGCCGAAGGGCGGCAGCCATTTGGCCATGGCGTCGGCATCGATGAAGGCGCGATAGACTTTCTCCGGCGCGGCGCGCAGGACGCGGTGAAGGTGGACGGCGTTGGTGGACATGGCGTGGGTTTTCCGTGGTTGGTGGTTTCGGATAATGATTTCACATCCTCTACGGTTGAAACCCTGTCGCGCGGACACCGTCTTGGGAAGTGTCGAGCGCCCGCAGTTCCGGTTGCTCCCGCCTCTTCCAGGCGATTTCCTCCTGCTGTCGCCCTTTCACCCATGAACGTCGCGCCTCCCGTCCCCCGGCGTAGTCTCCCGCACCTCCTGACTTTCGCCCTCGCTGCATTCACCGGCATGAGCGCCGCCGCCGCAGACATGCAGGTCGCGGGCAAGACCGTCGAGCTGCCGGACTTCACAGTCACCGATAGCCGCGTGCTGCCCGAAGCACCGCCGTGGCACTACGGACGCGTCGGGCGCTTCGAAGTGCTCTCGAGCACGACCGCCGGCCGCACGCGCAAGCTCCTCGCTGATTTCCAGAAATTCCAGCAGGCGCTCACGCTGCTCTGGCCCGCCCAGCCCCGGCCGCTCGCGAGCGCCACCCTCGTGCTCTGCGCCCGCGAGGGCGAGTTCGCGTCGCTCCTGCCGCCGGGCGCCAACGCGAAACAGGACGCGCCGCCCAGTCGCTTGCTGCGCGACGCCGACTCCCTCGCTATCGCCGTCAATCTCGCCGCGGATCGCTTGCTCATCGACGACGCCAGCGCCCTCGCCGCCAACGGCGCCACATCCGTCGAACTCGATATCGACCACGCGCAGCTGCTCTATCGCGAATACGTTTTCTCGCTCCTCAATCAGTCTGCCAGTCGCCCGCCTCCGTGGATGGCCGAAGGCCTCGTGCAAATCGTGATGGACGCCGAGGTGACCGATCGTTGGCTCAACTACGGCAAGATCGACACCTTCAAGGGCGGTGCGACCGGTGGCGAAGCCGTCGGCTCCGACGAGACCGATCCCTCCGCGGGTGGAGCCGCCGTCGTCGGCGAGCAACCGTTCAACGTCGTGCTGCGCCACCGCAAGCTGATGCCGCTCGCGCAATTTTTCGCCCTCACCGCCGACGCCCCCGAGGCTCGCTCCCCGCTCGGCAACAACCTCTGGGCCAAGCAAGCCTACCTGTTCGTGCACTTCTGCCTCTTCGGCGAAGACCTCCGCTATCGCGACGCCATCGTCCAGTTCGTTGGCCGACTTGCCCGCGAGCCGCTGAGCGAAGCGTTGTTCCGCGACTGCTTCAAAATCGGCTTCGCGCAAATGGAAGAGGAACTCCGCGCCTACATCCGCCACGTCCGCCACAAATATCAGAGCTACGACATCAAGCCGGAGGACCGCCTCAATCCCACGGACATCGTGCTCGCCGATGCCAGTCCGGCGCAAATCGGCGTCATCCTCGGTGACGCGCAACGCCTCGCGGGCAATCTCGATCGCGCCGCTGCGACCTACCGCGAAGCCTACCAGCGCGGGAGCCGCGCCCCGGCCTTGCTCGCCGGCCTCGCCCTTACCGAAGCGCACGCCGGACAATCCACGCGCGCCGCAAAATTCCTCGAAGCCGCCTGCGCCGCCCATGTCGAGCGTCCGTCCGCCCACGCTGCTCTCGCCCGGGCGCGATTGACCGCCGCGCTCGCCCACCCGGCCGCCGACGGGAAGCTCGATGCCGCGCAGATGGCGACCGCGCTGGCTCCCGTTTTCGAAGCGCGACAACACCCACCGCTGATCGCCGAGACCTACCACGTCGCCGCCGATGCGTGGGCGGCGAGTGCCGCGGCGCCGAAGATCGCCAACCTCGCTGTGCTCGACGAAGGCCTGAAAGCCTTCCCGCGGGACAGCGCCCTCGTCCTGAAAGGCGCGCACCTCTACGCGGCCATTGGTGCAAACGACATCGCCGCATCGATCGCGCGGATGGGCGCGCGGTTCGCGACTGATGCGGACGCCCGCGAGCGTTTCGCGCAGTTGCTCGCGACGCTTCCGCCCGCAACGAAGTAGCGCCTCAGAGTGGAGTCGCGGCGACGGGCGGCACGTAGGCCCTGCGCGCCTTGCGCACGCGAGCGTGGTTTTCATCCGCCCAACGCACCAGTGGCTTCACTTTCGCGAGGAGCGATTCGCCGAGCTCGGTCAGCGTGTATTCGACTCGCGGTGGGATCGTCGGAAACACTTCGCGCGTCACGTAGCCGTCGCGCTCCAAGGTGCGGAGCGTCTGCGCGAGCATGCGCTGCGAGATATCGCCGATCGCCCGCTTCAACTCCGTGAAACGCAGCGTGCCGCGCTCGAGCGCGCTGAGCGTCAGCAGACTCCAGCGGTCGCCGATGCAATCGAGGACATCGCGGACCGGACAGCGTTCTTCGAGGCCGGAACCCGGTTCGACCGGTGGCAGGGCAAGGGTGGCAGGCATGGCGGGTTGGTTACGGGTGGGTAACCGAGTGACGAAAAACACCCCTCTTGTGGGGACGCGCCCGTCTCGGTATTCTTTCGTAACCAAGGGCGACTCCCGCACCGAAGCAAGCGCCGAGTGCGAACCGCCCGCCCACAACCTCCTCTCCTCCCATGATCGCCATCACCGCCGCCACCGGACAACTCGGCCAACTCGTCGTCGAGCAACTTCTCACCCGCATCCCCGCCGCGCACATCGTCGCCGTCGTGCGCGATGCCGCCAAAGCCGCCCCGCTCGCCGCGCGCGGGGTCGTCGTCCGCACCGCGGGCTACGACGACCCTGTCGCCCTCCAACGAGCCTTCGCCGGTGTCGAGAAGGTTCTGCTCATCTCCGGCACCGATTTCGGCCGTCGCGCGGCACAGCACGCGAACGTCATCGCCGCCGCGCGCAGCGCTGGCGCCGGGTTGATTGTCTACACCAGCTTGCTGCGCGCGAACGCGACGCCACTCAACCTCGGACCCGAGCACCACGCCACGGAGCAGATATTGCAGCAGTCCGGCGTCCCGCACGTGATCCTGCGCAACGGTTGGTATCACGAGAATTACACCGCCAGCATTCCGCCCGCGCTCGCGCACAACGCCTTTGTCGGCAGCGCCGGCGACGGACGTATCGCCTCTGCGGCACGCGCCGACTACGCTGCCGCCGCGGTCGCCGCACTCACCGGCGGCGTGCAGCCCAATCAGACCTACGAGCTCGCGGGCGACCACGCCTACACGCTTGCGGAATTCACCGCCGAGCTCTCGCGCCAGACGGGCCGGAGTATCCCTTACGTAAATCTGCCGGGGGCGCAGTATGCCGAAATCCTGCTGAAGGCCGGACTCCCGCCGCCGCTGGCACACGGCCTTGCTTCCTGGGACGTCGGCGCCTCGCAAGGCGCGCTGTTCGACGATCAGCGGACGCTGAGCCAGCTGATCGGCCGCCCGACGACACCGCTCGCGGACGCCATCCGCGCGGCGCTGCCGCGCTGATCGTCAGCACCGCACTGTCGCCCGCTTCGGCGCGCTCGGCGCGCCGCGGCGGGATTTCATGATGTAGCTTTCAGCGTCGGGGATCCTGCAATCGGTATCGCCGACGTCCACCGCGATGCGGCCAATCTGTCGCGCCGCCGCGATCGCCTTGTCGCCGAGCGGGGCGACGTAGGTGCCGACCGCGATCACGAAGTAATTCATCTGCTGCCGCACGCGATCGGGTTGCGCGTGGATGGTTTTCGTCACGCGCTCCAGCAGTGCGGTCAACAGCTTCATGTCCAGCTCCGCGTCCGCATGCGTCGTGACCCACGCCCCGAGTGTGGACCAGCCGGCTTGCGCCAGCGGCTCCTTTTTCGCATCGATCCAGCGCAGCGCCAGCGCGAGCCCATCCGGGTTTTCCGACGCCACCCACGACACGATCGTGTTCGAGATCATGCGCCACCCGGCCCGGTCCGCCCAAGTCTGCAACTCCCGACGCGACATCTTCGCGCCGTCGGCGACCATCCCGGCGAGGTATTGTGCGTCGCCATTGCCAGTCGCGTAGAGCTCGAGGGCGAGCGACTGGTCGCCTTTGATCTTCTTCGCGATCGTCTTCAGGTCCGCCACCTTCACGCCGAAGAACGGCTCCTTCGCCCCGTGCTTCAGGAAGATCCGCTTCGTCGCCTCGCTGCCCTTCGCCGCCAACGCTGTCATCACGTCGTCGAGTTGCATGGCCGCCGTTACTAGGGTCGTGGTTCCGCGGTGCACGCCAATTTTCGGCGGCGTCGCGGGAACCCGGCGCAGCGCCCGGGAATTCCCTTTAGCTTTCCGCCCAAGTCGACGAATACTGGGCCATGCAACTGCGCTACCCACGCGAGGCTCTTCGCAAAATCATCGAACAGGCCATGGTCTACCAATGCGCCTGCCCGGCTCAGGTCTGCAAGGCGATCGGGCAGATGCGTGAACTGCACAAATACCAGCAAGAGTGCCTCATCGACCAAGGCGCCGATCGCTCCGTGCACGAACGCATCGCGCTCGCCGCCGCCAAGGCCCACGCCGAGCTCGAGCAATGCCTCGCCGACGTTCTTCGCCTCGAAGGCTGGAATGCCGAGACCCTCGAGATGCCGTCCGACCTCGCCAAACGTCGGCGCGCGCCGTGAACGCGACAGCACCGCACATCCTCTGCATTGGCTCGGTGCTCTGGGACATCATCGGCCGCTCGCCCCACAGCATGCCCCACGGTGCGGATGTGCCCGGCCGCATCACGCGCGTGCCGGGCGGCGTTGCCCTGAACATCGCCCTGACGCTGCGCCAACTCGGACTGCAACCCGCCGTGCTCACGGCGCTTGGTTGCGACGACGAAGGCGACGAGCTCATCGCCGTCTGCCAGCGCCGCGGAATCGATACGCGATTCGCCTTCCGCTCTCCGCACCAGCCGACCGATCGCTACCTGGCGGTCGAGGACAACCAGGGCCTCGTCGCCGCAGTCGCTGACGCGCACTCCCTCGAAGCGGCCGGCGACCGCATCCTCGCCCCGCTGGCGGACGGCCGGCTCGGCAGCGAGGAGCGCCCCTGGCGCGGTCTCATCGCGCTCGACGGCAATCTCACGGCGGCGCTGCTTGCCGAGATCGCATGCTCGCCATTGTTCGCGGCGGCGGATTTGCGCGTGGCACCTGCGAGTCCGGCCAAAGCCGAGCGTCTGCGGCCGGTGCTCGGCCACCCTCGCGCCACCTTTTACGTCAATCTCGAGGAAGCCTGCGTGCTGTGCGACACGCGCTTCGACGACACCACCGCGGCGGCGCATGGTCTGCTCGAACGCGGTGCCGCGCGCGTGCTCGTCACGGCCGGCGACCGTGCGTGTTGCGACGTCCAGCGCGGGGCGGACTTCATCTGTGGCACGCCGGAAAAGGTCCGCGTCCATCGCGTCACCGGCGCCGGCGACGCCTTCATGGGCGCGCACATCGTCGCGGAGCATGCCGGAGCTGACCGGCGAACCGCGCTGGCGGCCGCGTTGCGCGCCGCGAGCGCCCACGTCATGGGCGAAATCGGCACGTGAGGAACGCCTTGGCTTCCGCGCGCGAATGCCGTCACATGGCGCTCATCGCATGATGCTGCCGCTGCAATTTTCCGCCGAAGTCGAAGCCGCCCGCGTGGAGCGCCGTCCGCTGGTCGCGCTCGAATCGACGATCATCACGCACGGCATGCCCTACCCGCAGAACGTCGCCACTGCACGCCGCGTCGAGGCCGAGGTGCGCGCTGCCGGCGCCGTGCCCGCCACGATCGCCGTCATCGACGGCCGCATTCACATCGGCCTGAGCGACGCGGAACTCGAGCAACTCGGTCGCGCCCGCGACGTGATGAAGCTCTCTCGCGCCGACCTCGCCGTGTGCGTCGCCACCGGCCGCACCGGCGCGACAACGGTTGCGGCGACGATGATTTGCGCGCGGCTCGCCGGCATTTCCGTGTTCGCCACCGGTGGCATCGGCGGCGTCCATCGCGGCGCCGAGTTGTCGTTCGACGTTTCCGCCGATCTCCGCGAACTCGCGGAAACGCCCGTCTCCGTAGTGTCTGCCGGTGCCAAGGCGATCCTCGATCTGCCCAAGACACTCGAGGTGCTCGAGACGCTCGGCGTGCCCGTCATCGCGGTCGGCCAGGACGAGTTTCCCGCTTTCTGGTCGCGCTCCTCCGGGCTGCGCGCGCCGCTGCGTCTCGACCGCGCGACCCAGATCGCCGCCGCGCACATCCAGCGCGCGCGTCTCGGATTGCCGGGCGGGCAATTGGTGGCGAATCCGATTCCGGCGGCCGCGGAGATTCCGCGCGCTGTCATCACGCCGTTCATCGAGCGCGCGCTCGCCGAGGCGGCCGAACGCCGCATCGCGGCGAAGGCCGTGACGCCCTTCCTATTGCAGCGTCTCTTCGAGCTGACCGACGGACGCTCGCTCGAGGCGAACATCGCACTGGTCCTGAACAACGCGCGCTTCGGGGCGGAGATCGCGCGCGCAATCTCCGCCGCCAGCGCGACGAGTTAGACCCGCACGGTCACCCGCATGAACGTCGCGGGGATTTCCACGCCGCCCTTGCCGGGGCGATTGTGCTTCTTCGCCTCGGCCACGAGTTCGCGCTGCAACTCGTCGGCGCGACCGTTTTTCTCCGCCGCAGCAAAGGCATTCATGGTCGGGCCGTAGAACCGGCGGAACACGTCGATGAAGCCCTCGGGCGTCAGGTTTGCGGAACGAAAGAAGAATGTGTCGCGCGCGAAAGTCACGCTCTGCACCGGCACGCCGGCCTGCGCGAACCGTTCCGTCACGTGCGATTCGACGCCCCACAGCATCGGACTGACGAAGTCCGCGGGCGGCGGCGGAGTGAACGCCGCGCTGATCCGCAGCAGCTGCGATACGAAGGACGTGGGGTCGTTCGGAATCCAATTTCCCATCACGATCCGCCCACCGGGCTTGGTCACGCGCACCATCTCCCGCGCCACATCGTTCGGCTTCGGCGCGAACATCGCTCCGAACACGCTCAGCGTCAGGTCGAAGGTGCCGCTCGCCACGTCGTCGAGGCGGCAGGCGTCGCCGTGGCGGAACGTGAGCCGCGTGAGTCCTTCGGTCGTTGCGCGGCGGTTGCCCGCGGCGACCAGATTGCGCGCGATGTCGATGCCATGCACCTCAGCGCCGAGCCGGGCGAGCGGGACGGCGGTCGTGCCGTCGCCGCAGCCCAGGTCGAGCGCCCGCAACGGAGCGCCAAGGTCGAGCGAGCGCACCAAGGCCTCGCCGGAGTCGCGCATCGTCGCAGCGATGGCGGTGAAGTCGCCCTTTTCCCAGAGCGCCTGGTTAGGATTCGTGGATTGTTCCATGCGCGTGAACGTGCGCGCCCGGCAGCGGCTGTAAACGGCGTGGCGTTTCGTCTTCCGCCTTGGGCCGAGCGGCCCGAATAATGCTGGCCCGTTCCGCTGCGAAATCACCACGCGCTCGCGACCAGTGGAATCGAAGGCCGGGAGCCGCGCGCTTCTTGCTTCCGGTTGAGGGGCTCTCCGGAAACGGGTTTTCACCGCAGGCAGCGCGCTGGCACGCGCCCATTGCGCTCTGGGGCGCGGCCAAGGTCGCGGACTACGGCTTCGGCAAAGCGCGTCTCAGAAAAACCTCTGGAGGGCGCGCGGATCGCGCTTACTTCGCCAGTTCGTAGAGATACTCGGCGAAGGAGAGCGTCATGCCGTCGTATCCCTGGACCTGCGGATTCGCCGACTCGATCACGAGATACTCGTCCGGCGCATGCGCACCGCCGCCGTGGCCGAGACCGAAGTGGCCGGCGGCGAGATTCAGCGGGGCGTCGGTGAAAATGTAGCCGGGATAGGACCCCGCGAGGCGCGGCCAGAGAATCGCCTCGACGCCGTTGCGCTTCAGGACGGCGAGCTGCGCTTGAATCAACGGCGCGCTCGAGGGCGTGGCCGTCGGGCTGTAGCCGCCGGTGTAGTTCACTTCGATGTCGCCGAAGCCGCGTTTCGCGAGGTGCGCCTTGAGCTTTCGCACGGCTTCGTCGGCGGTCTGATTCGGCACGAGGCGGAAATCCAGTTTCGCGGACGCCTTCGTGGGCAGCAGCGTCTTGCCGCCGGGGCCGGTGTAGCCGCCGTAGATGCCCTCGATGTTGACCGTCGGCTGCGAAACGTAGTGTTCCATCGCCGCGGCGAACGGCCGATCCGCGATCCACTTGCTGCTGGCCGACGCGACCTTCATCTGACGCTCGCGCGTCGGGCCTTTCACGGCGTTCGCAAGAATGCCCTTTTCCTCCTCATTGAGCGGGCGGACATTCTCGAACCAGCCGTCGATCGCCACGGTGTTGCCGTCGGCGGCCACGAGCGTGTTCAACGCCTGCACGAGATGCCACGCTGGGCTGTCGACGAGCGATTTGAAGGACGAGTGGACGTCGCGCGTCGGGCCGCGCCCCCAGGCGGCGCCGCTGGAGGTGAGTTCGACTTCGATCACGCCCTTGGCGCCGAGATTCACCGTGACCGAGCCGTCGAGGCTCTGCGCGGGAAAGGGCATCCACACGCCGGTGCACTTCGCGAGCGCGGCTTGCACGTGGGGCTGGTGGACGATTTGCGCGATGTGCGGCGAGCCGATCTCCTCCTCGCCTTCCGCGACGAGAACGAGGTTCACCGGCAGCTTCTTGCCGGCGGCGCGAAACGACTCGATGGCTGCGAGGAATGCCGACTCCGGGCCTTTCTGGTTCGTGGCGCCGCGCCCGATCATGACTTTGCCGTAGCCCTGCTTCTCGACGATGCGGCCCTCGAGTGGCGGCGAGGACCACTCCTGCGGGTCGAACTGCTTCACATCATACATGAAATAGATGCCGACCGTCCGGGGCGCTCCGGCATCGAGCGTGGCGAAGACGCCGGGTTTGCCGTCGGTCGGGATTACTTCGGTGTGCTGAAAGCCCACGTCGCGCAGCATGGCCGCCATGCGCTCCGCGCCGTCCGGATATCCGCGGTTCTCCGCCGCGATCGCGGGATGCGCGATCCACTCCTGCAATCGCGCGATGGCGCGGTCGTGGTTCTTCGCGATCTCGATTTTCAGTGCGGCGAAATCCGCCGCGTCATCCGCCCGCGCCCATCCAAACGAACCCGCCATGGCAACGGCGGCCGACAAGAAGAGACGTCGCATCATGCCGGACGACGATGCGTCCCCGGAGCGGCCCCGCAACGGCAAAGCTCGGCGTCGATTCCAGCCGCGCGCTCCGACGGTCGGCGCGCGCGGGCGCAGTCTTCAGGCGCGGCAGGTCTCGTCCATGATGCGGACGAGCGTGTCCTCGACTTCCTGCGCCGTCGCAGCCGCGCCCGGGGCGTTGAACATGCCGAGCATGGCAGAGGGCTTGATCGTCGCGAGCACCGTGCGGCCGTTTTCCTCGTAGACGGAGATACGGCACGGCAACGCGGTGGAAATCTCGATGTCGTGACCGAGCACGACGGCTGCGTGCTTCGGGTTGCAGATCTCGACGACGCGGCATTCGCGGGGGAACGGCACTCCCTTGCTCTCCATCTTCTCGCGGAGGTTGTGATAAGCCTGCACGCCGAACTTGTGCGCGGCAGAAACTTCCTGGAGGCGGGCGCAGGCGGTTTCGACGGTCTGCGGGCTGGTGCGGGTGATGAGCAGGGCGTTGGACATGGCGATGGGGGTTGCCGGCAAGCTGGCAGATTTTCACGGCACGGGGAACGCGATTTTCCGTCCGCCCGCCGCCGCACGAACCGATTTTGCCATGACTCCTCGTGGAATCCGGCTTCGCTCGCGCCATGGACGCACCGGCCTCTTCCCTGTTTGCCCGCCTCGGCGGCCGCCCGCACCTGCTGCAGTTGCTGCGGCACTTCTACGCCGACGTCCGCCAGCACCGGGAAATCGGCCCGATCTTTCTCGCCCAAATCGACGACTGGCCGGCCCACCTCGAGAAGATCGCCGACTTCTGGTCGAACGTCACCGGCGGTCCGGTGCGTTATGGCGGCGGGATGCCGCGAAAACACTTCCCGCTCGGACTCGAGGCGCGGCATTTCGAGGTTTGGCTCGACCTCTGGCGGCGCAACTGCCGCGCGCAGCTTCCCGCGGTGGAAGCCGAGGAGATGATCCGCGCCGCAGAGGAGATCGGCCAGCGCCTGCGCGACATGATCGCCCAGCACGCCGCCGTGCGGCCGTCGCCCGAGTCCTGAAGCGGACTCAGTAGTGGAACTGCTCGGAGACGACCTTGCCGTCCTTCACGTCGTAGACGCAAAGCTCGGCCATCTGCATCCGGCCCTGCCCCTTCATCGTCACGTCCATGCTCATCGTGCAGGCAAACGAGTTCGTCGCGACGACCGGCTCCGACACGCTGAGCGCGTGCAGGGTCTCGATCATGGCATCGAACTGGCGGCCTTTCTGAATGATGGCGGCGAGACCGCGCGTCTCCTTTTCAAAGGCCGGCGTCTTGCTCGGTTCGATGCTGATCGCGTCGTCGGCATAGAGTTCGCGTTGGGCGGCCTCCCACTTGGCCTGGCGGCAGTGGGCGACGAGTTTCTGGGCGATTTCGACAGTGGTCATGGCGGGCGTGACGAGGGTTGAAGCGTGATTGCGTCGCCACTCTAGCACGCGCTCCTGACAACCTCGTGTCAGGAGACGCTGATGCCCTCGCGGGCCGCTACCCTCGCCCGCCACGCCGGACGGTCAGCCACATGCCACCGAGCACCAACGCCCCCGACAACCCGAGTTGCCAAGACAGCTCCTCGCCGAGCAAGAGCACTCCGCCGGAGGCGGTCAGCACCGGCACCAGCAACTGAAATGTTCCCGCCTCGATCGGTGAGAGCTCCGGCAGCACCCGAGCCCACAAGGCGTAGGAAAGTGCCGTCGTGACCGCGCCCATGAATACGCCCAGCGCGATGCCGCTCGCCGACCACACCAGCGCATCGCGCTCCACCCAGGCGAGCGCCGGCAGCAGCAACGCGACGCCCAGAAAGGCTCGCGCGTTGGCGGCCAGCGGACTGGAGCGGCGACGGAGCAGGAGCGAATATCCGCCCCAAGTCGCACCGGTCAGCGCCAGCAGCCCCACCCCGAGCGGCGTCGATCCCTTGACCTTGCCAAAGGCCAGCACTCCCACGCCCGCCAACGCCAGGACGGCGCCGCCCAGCGCGCGCCGCGTGGGTCGCACGCCGCCCGCCACTGTCATCGTGAGAATCACGAGCGCATAAAAGACGAAAGTTCCCGCGGCAGCCGTGATGAACCGATAGCCATAGGAAATCGCCGGTGCGTAACCGGCCAACGCGAGCAGCAGCGGCCAGTCCGTCCATCGAGGCACCACTTCGGACGCCCGGCCGTAAATGGCGAGGATGACCGCGAGCATCGCCGCGCCGGCGGCGAAGCGCGTGATCGTCACCGCCGCCGGGTCGAGCAGGTGGCGACTGACGAGGAGGCGCGTCAGCAGGCTGTTCGCGGCGAAGCACGCGAGCACCAGCAAGACCCAAAGAAGCGTGGCAGGCCGGCGCACGTTCAGGTGCCGCGCTCTCGCAGCCACGTCGACGCGCAAGCGAGGAGTTCCTGGTGCGAGTCGAGCGCGAGCTTGTTCTTGATATTCTCGCGGTGGGTTTCGACGGTCTTCACCGAGACGCCGAGCCGCTCGGCAATCACCCGCGTCGGCAACGGCAATCCCACAAGGCGAAACACCTGCAGCTCCCGGTCGGTCAATTGCGCATCGATGCCATCGCCCGTGCGCCGCACCGGGCCGCTGTCCGCGAACATCAAACTCGAGACGATGGCGGGCACGACGAGCCGGCCTGCCGCCACCTCCCGCACGGCGCGGAAGAGCGAGGTTACGGCGTCGCGCTTCGAGATGAACGCGCGGGCACCGGCCCGGAAGGCGCGCAACGCGTAGACGTCCTCCGACTCGAGCGTGAACACGACGATGCGCACGTCGGGCGCGAGGACGCCGAGTTCCTTGATCAAGGCCAGCCCATCGGCTTCGCCCAACATCAGGTCCATCACCACGACCTGCGGCGCACGACGGAGCACGAGTGCCTTGAGCTCGTTCGGCGTCGCGGCGCTGTCGACGGCAGCGAGGTCGCACTCGTCGCCGACGAGGCGCACCAATCCCTCGCGTAAGGCGGGACACTCGTCGGCGATGGCCAGGGTGAGACGCGGTCGGCAGGGTTCGTGGGCTTGGACCATGGCGCGCAACAAAGCGCGGTCGGTCCATACAGCAAGCAATCAGCACTTTTTCGCCAGGCGTGGCACTTTTCGCTCAGGAACCGCCCGACTGGCGAATCAGGGGCGCGCCCCGATGCCGGTGCGCCTGGTTCTGCTAAGGTCGGCGCATTCCTTTCCCTCTTATGCCCAAATACGTCATCGAACGCGACATCCCGGCCCTCGGGGCCTTCACGCCCGCCCAACTCGGCGAGGCCTCCCGCAAATCCTGCAACGTCCTGCACGAACTCGCACCCCGCGTCCAGTGGGTGCAGAGCTATGTGACGGGCGACCGCATGTATTGCATCTACATCGCCGCGAACGAAGAGGCCGTGCGCGAGCACGCTCGCCGCGGCGGCTTCCCCGCGAACCGCGTCTCCGAGGTGAAGGCGATCATCGATCCCACCACCGGCGGCGACTGAGTCACTCAACCCTGCCCATTTCATCCCCACTCCCATGAAAGCACTTCCACGCTCCCTCCGCTCCCTCCTGCTCGCCGTCGCGGCCTGCGTCGCCCTCGGTTCCGTCTCCGCCGCCGAACAACCCAAACCCGAGTCGCTGCCGTCCGGCCTCAACATGTATGTGATCGAGCGCACCATGCCCGGCCTCGGCAAGCTCACGCCCGCCGAGTTGAAGGCCGCCTCGCAAAAATCCTGCGGCGTGCTCCGCGACCTCGGCGGTCAGGTCACCTGGCTCCAGAGCTACTGCACCGGCGACAAGATGTTCTGCGTCTATCTCGCCCCGAATGAGGCAATGGTGCGCGAGCACGCGCAGCGCGGCGGCTTCCCGGCGGACGCCGTGCTCAAGGTCAACACCATCATCAGCCCGAAGACCGCGGAGTAATCCGTTTTGCTGTCAGTGTGCCACGTCGGCCGGTCTGCTCGCGCGGACCGGCCGGCTTATTTTCCGCGTCCCGGAGCGCGGGGCTTGCGCGGGCCCGCACCGGCGGCATCGTCGGCGGGATACCTCCCATGTCGGACCCCGTCGCCGCCCCCGCCCCTGCCTCTCCGGATTCGCCCCGCGAAATCGAGTGGCTGAAACAAACCTACCAGCCGAGCGCCATCAACCTCACCGCGCGCGGCGTCATCGTCGGCATGCTGATCGGCGCGGCGATGAGTCTCTCGAATCTCTACGTCTTCTTCAAAACCGGCTGGAGCATCGGCGTGACGCTCACGGCCTGCATCGTGGCCTTCGCGGTGTTCCAGGCGCTCCAAGGCTTGCGGCTCACGAAGAAACCGCTCACCGCGCTCGAGAACAACGCGCTCAGCACCGTCGCCTCCGGCGCGGGCTACATGACCGGCGGCGGCAACATGGCGGCGTTCGGCGCCCTGCTCATGGTCACGACCGTGCGGCCGGAACCGCTGCCGATGATCGCGTGGTTCGCGGTGATCGCGGCGCTCGGCGTCTTCGCCGCCATCCCGATCAAGCGCCAGCTCATCAACCAGGAAGGCCTGTCGTTTCCGACCGGCACCGCGACCGCCGAGACGATCAGCTCGATCCACGGCGCGGCCGCCGGTGGCGGAGCCGACAAGGCCAAGTGGCTCGGCCTCGCCGCGGCGTTCGGCGCCGTGCTGACGCTCCTGCGCGACGCCTTCAAACTGCTCCCGACGCAATGTGCGATTCCGTTCGCGAAGCTCGGCGGCCGTTCCCTCGCTGAGTGGACGCTCGCGCTGAAGGTCGAGGTCGTGCTCTTCGGCGCGGGCGCGCTCACCAGTTTTCGCGTCGGTTGGTCGCTGCTGTTGAGCGGTCTGCTCACCTACGGCGTGCTCGCGCCGGCGCTCGTCGAGCGCGGCATCGTCACCTCGGTGAGCTACAAGGGCATCGTGGCGTGGACGCTGTGGCCGGGCGCGGCGATCCTGGTGGCGTCGGGCATCACGTCGTTCGCGCTCGATTATCAGAGCATCCTCCGCGCGTTCACCGGCATCGGGCGCATCTTCCGCCGCACGAAGGAAACCGAGCAAGGCATCGCGGCCGTCGAGTGCCCCGAATGGTGGTTTCCCGCGGGCTTCGTGCTACTGTCGCCGCTCGTGATTTTTCTGATGACACGGCTGTTTCAAATTCCGCTCTGGGCCTCGCTGGTCGCGGTGCCGCTGGCCGTGATCATGGGCTTCGTCGCCGCGCGCGTCACGGGTGAGACCGATGTCACGCCCACCAAGGCGCTCGGACCCGTCACGCAGGTGCTCTACGGCGTCATGTCGCCGGGCAATCTCACGGGCAACATCATGTCCGCGAACGTCACCGGCGGCATCGGTCTGCACGCCGCGGATCTGCTCACTACCCTCAAGACCGGCTGGCTGCTCGGCGCGAAGCCGCGGCACCAGTTCTACGCGCAACTCTTCGGCGTCGTCGCCGGCGCCATCGTCATCGTGCCCGCGTTCCGCCTGCTCATCCCCGATGCCAGCGTGCTCGGCGGCGAAGACTGGCCGGCGCCCTCGTGCGTCGTCTGGGCCGGCGTCTCGAAGGCGTTTTCCGGCGGTCTCGCGGCGCTCCACCCGAGCGTGAAGCCCGCGATCGCCGTCGGCCTGTTGCTCGGCGTCGCCATGGCGCTGTGGGACAAGTTCGCGCCGAAAAAAATCCGTCCGCTGCTTCCCTCGCCCGCCGGCGTCGGCATCGCGATGGTGTTGCCCGGCAGCAATTGCATCGCGATGTTCCTCGGCGCGGCGTTCGCCGAGCTCATGCGGCGCTGGAAGCCGAGTCTCGCGGAAAAATCCGTCGTGCCGATCGCCTCGGGGTTCATCGCCGGCGAGAGCCTGATGGGCATCGCCATCATGGCGTGGGACCAGCTCAAACGCTTTCTCTGAGCCGGCTCACTCGAGCCAAGCGCCGCCGAGCCACACCAGCGCGAGGATCGCGGAGAACAGCGCGAACGATAGCGTCGCACTCATCGTCAACGCCAGCGCCACCGCGCCTACGGCGTCGAATCGACGCGCAAAGGCGCCGCGCCACAGCATGCGCACGCCCGCCGCCAGCGCGACCAGTGTCGCGACCACAATCGCGCTGCTCAACGGCCGCGCGGCGCCCGGCGTCGCGAGCCACCCCAGTCGCCCCGCGGCGGCCAGCAGCAGCGTGCCCGCGCCCATCGCCGCGACGACAAAGACGGCTCCGTGCACGAGGGCGTTTTTTCGGACTTCGAGATCGGCAGGGGTGGGCTTTGACATCGTGGCACGTTCGCGTCGCTCCGCGCTCCGCGCGAGCCGTTTCTACGCGCGGGAGTCGGTCGTCAGATCTTCGGCACGCGCAGCGTGCTGATCATCGCGCTGCCACTCAGCGCGAACAGGATGGTCAGCGGATGCAGCCCGAGTCCGCCAATCGTCCATTGCCCGAGCCAGAAGTCGTCTCCGAGTTTCCCGGCGAAATGCAGGAACGCGAGGAACAGCACCAGAAACACGCTCGTGGGAATCGGCGTGCCCTCGAAATACTTCACCTTCCCCGACTCGTCCGCCAGCGCCGCGGCCGTGGCGTTGAACCGCGCGAGGCGGCTGATGCCGCAGGCGACGAAATAGAGCAGGATCGCCACGTCGAGCGCCCCGCGCATCCCGACCGCAAAAGCAATCGCGGCCGGCGCCAACCCGAAGGAGATCACATCCGCCAGCGAATCGAGGTCTGCGCCCAGGAACGACGATTTGCGCCGCCACCGCGCCACCCGCCCGTCCGCGAAGTCCAGGACGAGCGCCACTGGGAGCAACGCCATCGCGCCGACCAGCCAGCGCGAGTCGCGCGTCACGAGATACTGCATCGCCGCCAGCACCGCGCCGCTGCCGCACGCGCCATTGCCGAGCGTGAGAAAATCCGCGGCGACGAACGAGCGGATCAACGAAAACGGCTTGGGGCGTTCGCGGGAGTCGGTGGGCATGGCAGCGCCGCGAACCTTACCCGCCATGCGGCGGGCAACACAGCCCGAAATTGCCGGATTTGGCCGACGCGACGCGGCCGAAGCCGGTCACTCTCGGATTGGCAATCGTCTCGGCCCGGGCGACACTCGCGCCATGCAGTCGCTCGCCCCATCGACTCGGATTGGCGTGGTCGTGATCGGTTATTTTCTGGCGGCAGCGGTCGCTTTTCTGGCCGTCCTGCTGCGCCAGCATTTCATGGATCCGGCCGACGCACTGGCTTCCAGCGGCATGCATGCGTGGGGCGACGTCATGATGTTCGTCGAGGTGTTCTGCATTGTGGGACTCGTGCCCACCACGCTCGCGCTTTTCTGGTTGCGCGCGGTGCCGCGGTTCTGGCGCGGGCTCGCATTCGTGGCTGTCGTCGTCGCTCTGACCGGGCCCGCGTGGCTCGCGCTCGCGGCGGTCAGCGCCCCGCAGTCGTTCTGGGCCATCGCCGCTCCGTTGCGAGTCATGGCGATGCCGGTGGGCGGCGGATTTTGGTTCGTCGGTGGCGTCTTTGCTCCCGCGAAACGTGAACGCTGGTTGCTCTGGGGCGCGGCGCTCATCGAGGCGACAGGCTTTGTCGTCACCGTGCTGGTGAAGATCGTCGTTCCGCTCGCGCGTTGACCACGCGGCGGTGGTTGTGCCGCTGGCGAGCTGACTTGGCTCCGAGGGTTCGCGCGGCTCCTCCCGTCGGCCAAAGCCCGTTTGAACGGAAGTGGCCGCGGGAGGAGACGCGGATTGCCGGGGATGAACCCTTGAAGCATCGCTCGCCCCGAGGGCGAGGAGCACCCGGCAGATGGCCTGGAGAGAGAGGACGCGCGGCCCGCGACATCGGATCGCGCGTCTGGGAAAGTGTTGGCCGCCGCTCGGCAGGGAGTTTGCACTCGACCTGCCGAGCGGCGACCACGACCGCGATGTCCACCCGGCACGCTGACGTTTGTGCGGAAACGCCGGCGAATACGGATGGACGTGGCCCGCCAGATGATGATGCGCCCCAGCGCCACCATCCGGCTTGCGGTCGTTAATTCTCGTGCGCGCCGAAGCGCGCTTGGTCATGCCATCGACTTCCCGTGCCGCACTGGGCGAAACCGTTTTGCCAGTGCAGGCTTCGTCGGTCGGCGCCTCCGGCTGGGAAGTTGGACATGAGGTGAAATCAAAGAACGAGCGGCGGACTACATCGTGCCCTGCCCTTTCATCCACTGGATGGAGTAGCGCACGAGCTCGGAGCCGGACTCGAGATTGAGCTTCAACTTCAGATGCTCGCGGTAGGAATCGATGGTCTTGATCGAGAGATTCAGGCGCTGGGCGATGAGGCGCGTGCCATAGCCGTTGCCGATCAGCTGGAAGACTTCCATTTCGCGGTCGCTCAACGTGTCGATCGGCGAGACCAGTTCGTCGGTCTTATGGTTCACGAAGCGATGGAGCATTTTCTCCTTCATGCGTTCGCTCAGGAAGATCTCGCCCTGCTGGATGCGTTGGATCGCAGTGATGATCTTCTCACTCGCCTCGTGCTTCATCAGGTAACCCATCGCGCCCGCGCGCAGCGCGCGCTCGGCGTAGAGGTTCTCGTCGTGCATCGACACCACGAGGACGCGCAAGTCGGGCGATTGCGCGCGCATGCCTTTCGTGAGCTCGATGCCGTTGGTCGAGCGGAGCGTGATGTCCACGATGGCGAGGTGCGGCTTCAAGCGCTCGACCAGTTCGAGCGCTCGCGGCGCGCTCTCGGCTTCGCCCACGATTTCGAGGTTCGGTTGCAGTGAAATGAGTGCCTTCATCCCCTGCCGCGTCACCGGATGATCGTCGACCAGCAGCACGCGTGTCGTGCCTGCGTCCGCTGGCGCGAGCCGCGGAGCGGGAGCTGCCTGCAACGGCAACACGCGGGCGGCCTCCGGTGCATTGGCCAGCGCGACAGTCTCGTCGCCCGGAAGAAACGCAGTCTTCAACACGGTGGACATGAGTCAGAGTAGTTCACGCCCCAGGCCGCTCTCGCGAAACCTCGCGAGCGTGGCAAAGCCGGTCACACGGCCAGGAGGGCATTGAAAGTCTTCGGACATGGAAATGGCAGCGGAACGCTGGGGACGAATCCAGCATAGCCCAGACGAGTTTCGCTTCCTATCGGGCCTCAATCGGCCGCGCGGGTAGGAAATCCCCCGACACGCAAGTCCCCACGCTCGCAACTCCGTGTGTGCGCTTGCCGCAGCACTGCCGTGCGCGAAAACCGTGCCCCACGGCGTCAGCTCATCCGCGCAACCACACCGGGGCGCTCACACCAGGCTCATCGGATCAACGTCGAGCACCTGGGTTACGTCCGCCGGCCACTCGATTGTTTGCTGCAACTTCACCAGCGCGGCCACGACCTTCGCGGTGCGGTAGGTGAAATACCAGATCTGGAAGCGATATTCGTCCTTCACCTTCTCGATCGGCGCGGGGGACGGGCCGCGGATCTCGATCTCGGTGCCGAGCTCGGCCTCGACCTTTTTCGCCCATTGCTGCGCGAAGAACATGATCTTCTCCGGATTCGGACCGCGGAATAGGTGATGGATCAGGTGGCGATACGGCGGATAGGCGAAGTTCTTGCGCATCGTCAGCTCCGCTTCGGCGAAGCCCTCGAAGTCCGACTTCTTCGCGAATTGGATCGCCTCCGCCTGCGGAGTGAAGGTCTGCACGACGACTTCGCCCGCGCGATCGCCGCGACCGGCGCGACCGGCGACTTGCACGAGCAACTGGAAAGTCCGTTCGTTCGCGCGGAAATCCGGCACGTGCATCGAGATGTCCGCATCGATCAGCCCGACCAGCGTCACATTCGGAAAATCGAGCCCCTTGCCGATCATCTGCGTGCCGATGAGGATATCGATCTTGCCCGCGCGGAAGTCGCCGAGGATTTCGCGAAACCGGTGTTTCTTGGACATCGTGTCCGTGTCCATGCGCTCGAGCCGCGCGCGCGGCAGCACGCGGCGAACTGCTTCCTCGACGCGCTGCGTGCCGAGGCCGCGCCAGCGTATTTCCGGCGAGGCGCACGATGGGCACACGGCGGGCGCCCCGCGTTCGTGGCCGCAGAGGTGGCATTTCAGCGTTTCGTCCGCGCGATGATACGTCATCGACACGCTGCAATGCGGACACTCCTCGACGTGACCGCATTTGCGGCACTGCATCGACGACGAGTAACCGCGGCGGTTGATGAACAATATGGTCTGCTCCTTGCGCGCGAAACGCTGGTGCATGTGGTCGACGAGCAGCCGCGAGAGCGTCACCAACCCGCGCGAGCGCATCACCTCGATGCGCATGTCGACGATCTGGATGTCCGGCAGTTTCTTGTCGTCGACGCGCTTTGTCAGACGATCCTGCACGTATTTGCCGGCGCGCACGTTCGCGACCGACTCGAGCGACGGCGTAGCCGAACCGAGGAGACAGACCGCCTGTGCGAGTTTCGCGCGGTAAACCGCCACGTCGCGTCCGTGGTAGCGCGGCGTCTCGTCCTGCTTGTAGGCCGGCTCGTGTTCTTCATCGACGACGATGAGCCGCAAGTCGCGCACCGGCGCAAAGACCGCCGAGCGCGCGCCGACCACCACCCTCGCCTGTCCCGACGCGAGCGCCGTCCAGCCGTCGAGCCGCTCGCCTTCGCTGAGATGACTGTGCCAGACGACGGTTTTCTGCCCCGCCGCTTCGAAGCGACCGCGCAACCGTGCGACCGTCTGCGGCGTGAGCGCAACTTCGGGGACGAGGTAGATCGCGCTGCCGCCGGCCGCGAGCACCGCCTCGACCGCGCGAAGGTAGACCTCGGTCTTGCCGGAGCCGGTGACGCCGTTGAGCAGGTGC
The DNA here is from genome assembly GCA_019634575.1 of Candidatus Didemnitutus sp. Lineage (NCBI taxonomy): Bacteria > Pseudomonadati > Verrucomicrobiota > Opitutia > Opitutales > Opitutaceae > Candidatus Didemnitutus > Candidatus Didemnitutus sp. The sequence goes on along the minus strand of JAHCAY010000001.1, from coordinate 310,325 downwards.
ACCGCAAACTTGCGCTTGTCGAGACTCGCACCGACCGAGGCGACCACGGCGGCCTGCTCGGGATTGAGCTCAGGCGGCTTGCTCGCCACGACTTCGCCGCCGCTCCAGTTGTCCGCGTAGGCAACGCGCTCGACGTGCCGCAGCTCCTCGCGCACGACGCCGTGCCTGAGCAACGCATTCGCGACGGCAGCCGTCGCACCGAGGCGTTGCAGCACGAGCGATTTCTTCACCGGGCGAAACTGCTGCTTCAGGAAATCGTAGAGTTTGGCCTGCTTCGGGGCCTTGCGCGTGAGCGCCGCATGCTCGTCGGGCGTGAGCTCGCGCGCGATCGCGAGGTATTTGTCGTGCTTGAGCCGCGCGCCTGCGCGCACCGCGCCGGGAATCATCGTTTCAAGCACGGAGTCCATGCGCGCCGCGTAGTAGCTGCTCATCCAGCGCGCCAGTTCGAGCAGGTCCGAGGTCAGCGCCGGGAATTCGTGCAGCACCTCGGCGATCGGCTTGAGCTTTTCCAACGGCACATCGGGCAGCGCATCGGTCTCGAGCACCAGCCCGATGCCATGCCGGTGGCCGATCGAGATGCGCACGAGCGAGCCCGCGCCGACGGCGTCCACGAGCGAGGCCGGCACCTTGTAGTGCAGGAGCTTCTCGAAACCCGCGAGCGGCTGGACGGCCACGATCATCGCCTGAGACGATGCCCGCGCACCGCGTGAGGCAATGCGTTTCCGCCGACAAAGGACGCGTCGCCTTCCGCGTTGACACTCGGAAACGCCGTCCCCGATGCTCCGGATGTGAGCGTCGAGGCTGCCCGCGAAAAATTCCAATCCTACCTGACCGAAAAAGGTCTCCGCGTGACCAGCCAGCGCCTCGCGATCTTCGACGCGGCGTTCGCGCAAAAGGAGCACTTCACCGCCGAGGAGCTGCTCGATCATGCACGCGCCATCGACGACTCCGTGTCCCGCGCCACCGTCTATCGCACGCTGCCGATCATGACCGAGAGCGCCCTTCTGCGCGAAGTGGATATCGGCAAGGGCGAGAAATTTTACTTCCCCTCCTCCGGCAACACGCAGGTCGCGCAGGTCGTCTGCGTGGATTGCGACAAGATTTTCGAGATCAGCGCCCCGTTCATGGAATGGTATGGCAGCACGGTCTCCTCGAAGCTCGGCCTCAAGCCGATCTCCCAACGCCTCCAAGTCAGCGCGCAGTGCATCGCCTTCCGCGAAAAGCACGCGTGCCCGAACCACGCCAAGTAATCCATGTCCCGCCCGCCGAAGAGCGACCCGGCCTTCGAAATCACCTTCTTCGAATCCGTCTACCGCCGCTGTCCGCGCTACGCCGACGTCATCGAACTCCTCGGCGGCCTCTACACCAAGACCGGGCGCATCGCCGACGGCCTGCGTATGGACCGCAAGCTGGTCAAACTCCAGCCGACCAACGCCACGGCGCACTACAACTTGGCGTGCAGCTTCGCGCTCAGCAACCGCCCGCTCGACGCGCTCGATGCGCTCCGCGTCGCGCTCAAGCTCGGCTACACCGACCATGAGTGGATGCGCCAAGACCCCGATCTCGTGAGTCTCAAGGTCGATCCGGAATTCCTGAGCATACTCGCCGAGGTCAAAAGCGCGGCAAAGGGCGGAAAGTCAAAGCGCCGTTAAGGGGCGTGCTTCAAACCCTGCCTGTCAGCGCAAGTCCAGCGGCGTTGAGTTGGGCGATCCAGACAGAGAAACCGCTGATTGCTGCGTTGCGGCAGTAGCCACCGCGCCGCCCCGTTGTGGGAGCGAGCTTGCTCGCGACCCGTGGGGAACCTTCGCGAGCAAGCTCGCTCCCTCAATTTTGACTGCACCGGTCTCCAGCGGATTCAGTCGCCTGTTTCACCTGATCCCGAAAACCTGCTCGATCATCGTGCGCAAGTCGCCACCGGGTGCGTATCCGCCGCCGCGCACGCGCACGAGATCCTTGCAACGGCGTGCGCGCAACGCCGCGGAGTCGGCCGAAACGATCCGCACTTCCCCGCTGCGCAGACCGACCACTTCGCTCGCCGACAACGGCGTCCAGGCGAACGGCAGCCCGGTGCCGTTGCACGCGACCTCCCAGCCGGCCACGAGTCCGTCGATCGGCTTCCGCAACAGCGCCGGATAGCGCTGGATGAAGTCCGGCACACGCGTCGTCGCGATGCGCAACGTGACGACCGGACGGAGCCGGTCGAAATACTCCGCGAACGAATCGACGCGCCCCGTGCGCCACAGACGAAGAAAATCCAACGGGTCGATACCCATCAGGTTCATCCCGTTGAAGTCGCCGTGCTCGTTCCGATTGCCGAAGCGCCGCATCGCATACCAGTTTTCAAAACGGTCGGTCATGCGCAGCCCGATTTCGAAATGCAGGTGTCCGCGCTCCTTCGGGATTCCTCCGCCGCTCGAACTGCGTCCCATCACGCCGAGTGTCTGCCCCTTTTCGACGCGCACGCCCGGCCGGATGCCCGACTGGATCGCCGCGAGATGCGCGTAGAGCGTGTAGACGGCCGGTTTCTGCTCGGGATGCTCGATGACGATGTAGCGCCCGTAGTTGCTCGAGCCCGGCGAGGTGCTGACGTGTTTCACCACCCCGTCCATCGCTGCGAAAACCGGGTCCGCCGGCTCGCCGCGGCGGTCTCGCGCGGTCGGCTTGATGTCCAGACCTTCGTGGAACTGCGTGCCGCCACTGCGCACACAACCGAACAGCCCCGACTCCGGATCCCCCGACACTGTGGGTTGGATGAACTCGTCAATGCGTCCCGTCGTCCACGCCTTCTGCGGGGTTGGGAAAACGAGATCGATCTTCGCGCGCGCGACCGGCGCGAGCGCAAGCAAACCAAAGACGAGCGTGGAAAGCAGCCGCCTCATCGCCGGGCTTTGCGCGCCGCTTCCGCCAGATCGGCGGAAGTGCGCTTCAGTCGCTCGACCTGCCCCGGCAACTCGGCCTCGGACGTCTCGAGGAAAATCAACACCGCGCCATCCGCGATCGCCTGATCGATCCGGCGCGCGCCGACGAACTGGTCGTTCAAGGCCAGCGCGAGCCGCCGGCCGATGGCGCCGACGCTCAACCGATACAAATCACGCGACGCGGCGGGATTCAGCTGCACCAGCAGGCAGCGCCCGAGATCCACCTGCGCCACCTCGGCGTTCGCGATGTCGTATTCGACGACGACTGGTTTCGGCGCGACGGCGATCGTGACGCCGCTCTGCGGCAGCGTCACCGCCACTCCCGCCTCGCTCGGTTTGGCTTCGAGGTAGAAGCGCGCCACGAGCGGCTCGTAGTCCTTCGGCTTGTCCGGTGCCGTGCTCTGGCAACCAGCCAACGCGAGCGCGGCAAGAGCGAGGAAAGCGAAGCGCAGCGACGTCATTGGCCGGGAGTTTTCGGGGCGGCCGAGAAGGCTTCAAGCACTTCCGCGCCGACGGCGTCGGCCAGCAACCGGCCGCGCGACGTGAGCTGAATGCGCCCTTCCGGCGAGTGCGTGAGCAATCCGTCGAGCAGCAGCTTCGGCAGGAAGTCGTGCAGACTTTCCCACGGTGCCGTCGGGTATTTCGCGCGCAACTCCGGCAGCGAAACGCCGGCGTTCATGCGCAAGCCGAAGATCACGCTGTCCGCCGCGAGCAAGTCCGGTGTGAGCGGCGTGCGATCTGTCGTCGCACGCCGCCCCGCGGCGACATCCGCGTGCCACTGCGTCAGGTCCGGCGGGTTGCTCGCGCGCCAACCGGCGAACTGCGATGCGCCCGACGGTCCGAAGCCGATCCACTCGTTCATCCGCCACGTGTTGAGATTGTGCCGGCAAACGTGGCCCGGCCGCGCGAAGTTCGACACCTCGTATTGCGCGAAGCCGACACCGTCGAGGAACTCCCAGGTGCGCAGGTAGAACGCCGCCTCCTTCTCCGGGTCGAGCTTCACCTTGCCCTGCGAGAGTTTCACCCACAGCGCCGTGTCCTCCTCGAAGGTGAGGCAATACGTCGACAAATGGTCCGGCGCGAGCCGCACGACCTCCGTCAAATCCGCGCGCCATTGCGCCTCGTCCTGATTCGGCAACGCAAACATCAGGTCGAGATTCACGCTCGGAAAACCCGCCGCGCGGATCAGGTCGTAGGCGCGATAGATTTGCTTTGGATTGTGCTGGCGTCCGAGCGCGTCGAGCAGCGCCTCGTTGAAACTCTGCACGCCGAGCGAAATCCGCGTCACGCCGAGCTCGCGCAGCACCTTGAGTCGCTCCGCCGTGACGGTCGCCGGGGCCATCTCGACACTCCACTCGGCTGGCGCACCGCCGCAAAAATCCACCATCGCACGACCGAGCTGTTCGAGCTCGCCGGCGCGCAACAACCCCGGCGTGCCGCCGCCCCAGAAAGCGGTGTCCACGCGCCGATCGCCCCGCGCCACGAGCGCCGCCTCGTCGCGGATCGCCACGAGGTAGCGCGGCACGGCATCGGCCTTCGGCACGGTCTGGTAGAACGCGCAAAAGTCGCACGTCGTCGCGCAAAACGGCACATGCACGTAGACACCGAGCGCCGACGCGGCATCGCCGGGCGCCGCGACAGCTCCGTTCCGAGACTTTTCTTGCGCTAGGGGGAACCCGGCCATTAGAAGTGCGTCAATTTCCGATCAGCCAACGGCCTGCGAGGCCCGGCGCAACCTTTTCCCATGCAACCCTTCTCTTCCCGTTTCCGCCGCAACACGGCGCTCGTCAGCGCGATCATCGCGCTCGGCTTCCTGGCCGGCTGCCAGTCGCTGACGATCACCAACATGACGCCGGACAACGTGCCGGCCAATCCGTCGCAGATCTACACGATCACCGCGAACTTCAAGCCGGCGAGCTACACCATCGATGAGTCCAGCATCAAGCCGCGCATCGTCATCGACGGCCAAATCTACCCGATGACCAAGAGCGCTCAGGCCGACATCTGGGAATTCGACTACCAACTGCCCGCCGGCCGCACGAACGCCTCGTATTATTTCATCGTCGCCTACCTCGGCAAAGACGCCCCCGCCGGCGCCCTCGCGAGCGAAATGCACTCCGAGCTCCAACACCTGAACATCGCCGGCCGCTACGTTCTCCGCCCGGAAGCGAGCCGCGCCCCCATCGGCGCTCGTGTCAGCGTGCTCGGCGCCGGCTTCACGCCGAACGACGTCGTCTATTTCGACAACAGCCCGACCCGCACCGTCTTCGAGTCGCCCAGCTCGATCAGCTTCTTCGTCCCGGCCGTGGAAACCGGCCGCAGCTACACCCTGCGCCTCGCTGGCGGCGGCACCGCCCTCGCCGTCGGCTCGTTCCGCGTCGACGCCATCAACTTCACCGTCTCGCCCACCGCGCTCAACCTTCGTGCCGGCGAACAACAGGCGATGACCTTCACCATTCCGCAACCGGCTCCCGCCGGCGGCATGCTCATCGACGTCCAGACCGACGTGCCCGAGAGCATCGTGATGCCCGAAGTGATCGTGCCCGCCGGCCAGACCAGCGTCACGATCGCCGTCCAAGGCGGCAAACCCGGCACCGGCTCGCTCTTCTTCAAGAGCAGCGCCGGCGAAAGCAGCGTGCCGGTGACGGTGACGAAGTAAGCCCCGCGCCCACCGCGCGGGCTCGCGCCGATGAGAAAGCTTACCCTGATCGGCGCCGTCGTAGTTCTCACCGGCCTCGCTTGGCTCGGCCATGAAGAAACGAATCGCGCGTCGCCGCACGCAGCGCCCGCGGCGACGCGGACCACTCCCGTTACGATCACCGGCAGCGTGGTTCGCCCCGGCGTCGTCCAACTCGCTCCCGGAGAAACCTTCGCCCGCGCCATCGAGCACGCCGGCGGACCGCAGCCTTACGCGAAGATGAGTGCCGTCTATCTCGTCCGTGACTCGGGCACGACCCACCGGCGCGCCCAACCGCTCGACATGACCCGCGAGTTCACTGTCCCGTCGCCGCGAGCTGGGGACCGCCTTTTCGTTCCGGAACGACTCGATCTCGCCCTGCGCTGATGGACCTGACCTCGCTGGACTGGGAAGTGCTCGATCGCCTCCGCGAGACGTTCCTTACGGACGCCCGCACCGAGGGACCGTATTGGCACACGATCACCGACCTTGAGGCCTACGACCTCACCTACGCTGAACGCATCGGCTGGAAATGGGACGCAGTGCTCCGCGAGTTGCGCCTGCGCAACTGGACCGCACCGGCCAACGCCACGGTATTCGATTGGGGCTGCGGCAGCGGCGTGGCCGGTCGGCGCGTCGCGGACCTTCTCGGCGCGACCAACGTCGCCCGACTCGTTCTGCACGATCACTCGCCCCTCGCCGTGGAATTCGCCGAGCACCGCGCGCGCACGGCGTTTCCTGATCTCGCCGTCGAGCGCGCGAACTACCGGTTCCTGCAAGAAGGCGCCATCGACGTCCTCGTGGTCAGTCATGTGCTGAACGAGCTCGATGACAACGGTCGGGCCGAGCTCCGCAGCCTCCTCGCCCGCGCGCAAACGGTCCTCTGGGTCGAGCCCGGCACACATGAAGTCGGACGCGCGATCATCGCTTGGCGGGAGCAGGCGCGCGCCGACGGCTTCAACGCCGTCGCGCCCTGCCCGCACGCCGCCGCCTGCGGTCTCCTCGCCGCGGGCCGCGAACGCGACTGGTGCCACTTCTTCGCCGCGCCGCCGTCGGAAATTTTCGCCAGCTCCGAGTGGGTCAAATTCGGCCAGCGCGCCGGCATCGACCTGCGCTCGTTGCCCTACAGTTTTCTCGTGCTCGACCGGCGATCGTGGCCGCAGCCGACCGACGCCTCGCGCATCCTCGGCGAACCGCGCGTCTACAAGGGCTACGCCAAAATTTTCAACTGTTCCGCCGTCGGGATGGAGGAACTCATGCTCCAGCAACGCGCTGACAAGGAGCTGTTCAAGTCGCTCAAACGCGCCAGCGGGCCGCTCGTCTATCGCTGGTCGCGCGTCGGCGACCGCATCGACGCCGCCACTCGCCTCCTCCCCTGAAATTCGTCCCGAGTTTGGGACGGTCTAATTTCGAATCCGAGCGTTGGCGCGACCCGCGCCGCCAGTCGCTTTGCGCAAAGCACTGCGTATCAGCGGTCCAAATTCGATTCACCCATGGCACATCGCGTGCGAAAGAATGAGGCGCCGCTTAACCGCGCGCCCCTCCCATGACGCTCCGCCTCCGGCTGCACTCGTCGCTCGCTCTGCTCTTCGCCGCAGCAGTGCTGACCGGTGCGTCGGCCCTCGCCGCCGACGAGCAATACACCGAATCCGCCAGGGCAAACGGCAAGGCCGGCGAGCCAGCGAAAAACGTCAACTCCCCCGCCATGCCGCCGGCGGACGACGCCGGCAACAGCACCGTCGCCGAACCCGCACCGACGCCTCCTGCGCCGCCCACAGCTTCCCCGAATGCCGCTTCGCCCGCGCGCGATGCCGCGAAGCCCGTGCGGCAGACCAAGCAACGCCCCGCGTGGCCGCCGCCGCCCGAGTTGATTTCGTGAGCGAGCTTGGCCGCACGCCGCGTTTTCTCCATTTTATCCTGCATGATCTCGCTTCGCTCCGTCGAAAAAATCTATCCCCTCAAAGGCGGCGTCTTCTACGCCCTGCGCAACATCAGCCTCGAAATCAACGAGGGCGAATTCGTCTCGATCATGGGACCTTCGGGCTCCGGCAAATCCACGCTGCTCCACATCCTCGGTCTGCATGACAGCGCGTGGAACGGCGAATTCACCCTGCGCGGCGAGCCGATTCATAAACTCGACAAGAAGAAGCGCTTCGAGCTGCAGAAAAAGCACATCGGCTTCGTCTTCCAAAGCTACCACCTCCTCGACGACCTCACCGTTTACGAGAACCTCGAGATCCCGCTCTCCTACCGCGACACGCCGAAGAAGGAGCGCGAGTCCATCGTCTGCGACGTGCTCGATCGCTTCGGCATCGTCGGCAAAAAGGATCTCTACCCGAACCAGCTTTCCGGCGGACAGCAGCAGCTCGTCGGCGTCGCCCGCGCGCTCATTGCCAGCCCGTCGCTCATCCTCGCCGACGAGCCGACCGGCAACCTCCACAGCGACCAAGGCCGCGAGATCATGAAGCTCTTCAAGAAGCTCAACGAGGAAGGCACGACCATCATCCAGGTCACGCACTCCGAGGAAAACGCCTCCTACGGTTCGCGCACCGTCCGTCTCGCGGACGGTGTGATCGTTTCCAAGTAAACCGCGCCACCGGCGCGCTCGGCCAGCCGATACCCCATGCAGTTCTTAAAAATCGCCTTCCGGCAGGTGAGGCAGCGCCCCGGTTTCACCTTCATGGCGGCCTTCTCGCTGGCCCTCGGCGTCGGGTTGGTCGCGACCCAGTTCAGCCTCATCGACGGCATCCTCCTGCGCGGCCTGCCCGTGCCCGGCGCAGAGCGCCTAATGCACATCTCCCTGCGCCCGCCTGGCGCGGAGGCCAGCGACGAGTGGACCGCGTTCCCCTATCGCGACTTCCTGCAACTGCGCGAACGCCAGACCACCTTCGAGTCGCTCGCAGGCATCACCGCCGGCGGGTTCAACCTGAGCGGCAAGGGCCGCGTGCCCACGCACGAGCCGGGCGCGTTCGCGACGGCCAATCTCCTCACCACCCTGGGAGTCGGTCCCGAAATCGGCCGTTGGTTTTCGGCGGAGGAAGATCGGCCCGGGCAACCCCTGCTCATCGTTCTGTCCCACGCCCTGTGGGTGGAGGAGTTCGGCGCCGACGCGTCAGTCCTCGGTCGTGCACTCACCGTCAACGGCGACGCCGGCACGATCATCGGCGTGATGCCGCCGAAATTCGTCTTCCCGGTAAATCAGCGTCTCTGGATCAACATGCGCCCCGCGGCAAATGACCCGCGCGTGTATCGCGTCGAGCGCGCCGAGCTTTTCGGCAAGCTGCGGCCCGGTGTCGCACGCGCGCAAGCCGTCGCAGAACTGTCTTCGCTCCAGGCCTCGCTCCAAGCCCTGTGGCCCGAAACCAACACCGGCATCGATCACGTCCAGGTGCAACCCTTGCAGTTCGCCTACGCCGGCGGCGGCACGCAGCCGATTCTCTATCTGATGCTCGCGATGACCGGCCTCATCCTCGCTCTCGCCTGCGTGAATGTCGCCAACATGCTCCTCGGTCGCGCGGCGCAGCGCACACGCGAGCTGGCCGTGCGCACCGCGGTCGGCGCCAGCCGCGCGCGCATCGTGCGCCTCATGCTCGGCGAATCCAGTGTGCTCGCTGCACTCGGCGCCGCCGGCGGCGTGCTACTCGCCTACTTCGGCATCGAGTGGCTGCAAAGCTACCTGCAATCCGCCATGGAGATTCCGGGCTGGTTCGAGTTCCGACTCGACGCCCGCGTCGTCGGCGCGGCCATCGGTTGCACAGCGATCGCCGGTCTCCTCGCCGGTCTCCTGCCCGCATGGCAAGCCTCGCGCCTCGACATGAACACAGCGCTCAAGGACGATCACCGCGCCGCCTCCAGCATCGGCGTGGGCCGCATCGGCCGCTGGCTCGTCACGGCGCAGATCGCCTTCACCTCCGCGCTGCTCGTCGCGGCCTGCGTGCTGGGCTGGACGATCTACACACTGCGCTCCGCCAATCTCGGCTACCACCCGGAACAGCTGTTGTTCGGACGCATCGAGTTGCAGGAGCAGACGCAGGCCACTCCCGAGCTCCGCGCGCGCTTTTTCCGCGAGATGATGGCGCGCCTCAGCGCCGAGCCCGGTGTCGAAGCCGTCGCCGTCACCAGCCGCGACTTCATTGGCCCCGGAGTGCCCACACCCGTCGCGCCGGAGGGCGTCGTCTTCAAGCACCCGAACGACCGGCCGAACGTCTGGCTCGAAGTCGTCTCCACCGACTACTTT